>DRQR01000193.1 GCA_011371355.1 Actinomycetota bacterium | reverse complement strand
GCACCTCCGCCCGCCTCGGTGCCCTCACCGGCGGTGCGGCCCCCGAGGTCGTCGAGGCGGTCTCGGACTGGGCCTGGGAGATGGGGCTCGTCTTCCAGATCGCCGACGACGTCCTCGACCTCGTGGCTTCGGAGGAATGGCTCGGGAAACCCGCGGGCTCCGACATCCGGGAGGGGGTCTACACCCTGCCCGTCCTCCTCGCCGCCGAGGGACCCCTCCGCGGCCGCCTCGAAGAGCTCCTCGTCCCCGAGCCGCCCCGCGAGCCGGCGATCGTCGAGGAGGTCATCTCCCTCGTCGTCGACGGCGGGTACGTGGATCGGGCCCTCGACCACGCCGTCGAGCGGGTGCGCCGAGCCGAGAAGGCGGCGGACGTCATCGACGACCCGGCCGTCCGGACCGTGCTGTCGAACCTCGACCGGTACCTCCTCGACCGGGTCGAGGACGCCCGCCGGCGCTCCGGCCGCTGACTCAGGCCTCGGGCCGCATCGCGGGGAAGAGGATCACCTCGCGGATGTTCGCCTGGTCGGTGAGGAGCATGACGAGCCGATCGACGCCGATCCCGAGCCCGCCGGTGGGCGGCATCCCGTATTCGAGGGCACGGAGGAAGTCCTCGTCGACCGCGTGGGCCTCCTCGTCCCCGGCGGCCCTCGCCCTCGCCTGCTCCTCGAAGCGGCGTCGCTGCTCGAGGGGATCGTTGAGCTCGGTGAAGGCGTTCGCGAGCTCCCGGCCGGCGACGATGAGCTCGAAGCGCTCGGTGAGCTCGGGCACCTCGCGGTGGGCTCGAGCGAGCGGCGAGATCTCCCGGGGATAGTCGTAGACGAAGGTGGGCTGGACCAAGGTCGCCTCGACGTGCTCCTCGAAGACCTCGTTGACGATCTTCCCGGTCCCCCACCCCCCCTCCGCCTCCACCCCGAGCCCGGCGGCGAGCCGAGCCGCCTCGTCCCGGTCCATGTCGGCCTCGAAGGCGACACCGGTGACCTCCTCGATCGCCTCGAGCATCCGGACCCGCCGCCAGGGAGGGGACCAGTCGACCTCCGCCCCCTGGTAGGCGACGACCCGCGTCCCGACGACCTCGTCGACGACCTCGACGAGGACGTTCTCGACGAGGGCCATGACGTCGAAGTAGTCGGCGTAGGCGAGGTAGGCCTCGAGCATGGTGAAC
Source organism: Actinomycetota bacterium (assembly GCA_011371355.1). GTDB lineage: Bacteria > Actinomycetota > Acidimicrobiia > Spongiisociales > UBA5794 > DRQR01. Next base: position 4,396 of record DRQR01000193.1, on the reverse strand, counting down.
TCGGGGTTGTGGCGTGGGGACAGGCCCTCGTTCCGGAAGACCCGACCCAGCTCGTACACCCGCTCGATCCCGCCGACCACGAGGCGCTTGAGGTGGAGCTCCTCGGCGATCCTCAGGTACATGTCGAGGTCGAGGGCGTTGTGGTGGGTGACGAAGGGGCGGGCGAGGGCACCGCCGGCCTGGAGCTGGAGGATCGGGGTCTCGACCTCGAGGAACCCGCGGCGGTCGAAGGCCCGCCGGAGGGCTCGGACGACGAGGCTCCTCGTGACCGCGGTCCGGCGGGAGCGCTCGTTGACGATGAGGTCGACGTACCGGCGGCGATGGCGCTCCTCGACGTCCTGGAGCCCGTGCCACTTCTCGGGGAGCGGCCGGAGTGCCTTGGCGAGGAGCACGAACCGGGTCGCCGCCACCGAGAGCTCGCCCCGTCGGGTGGTGACGACCTCCCCCTCCACCCCGATCCAGTCCCCGAGATCGAGCTCCCCGAAGGCGGTGAGCCCCTCGGGGCCGAGCCCGGCCTCGTGGGCGAAGACCTGGATCCTGCCGGTGGCGTCCTGGAGGACCCCGAAGACGAGCCGGCCGAGGTCGCGGCGCCCGACGAGGCGCCCCGCCACCCGGACCGTCCTCCCCGTCCCGGTGTCGGGGGGGAGGTCGGGATACTCGTCGTGGAGGGCGGCGGCGGTGGCGTCGGGAGCGAAGGCGGCGACGGGATAGGGGTCGATCCCGGCTTCGCGGAGCCGTTCGAGCTTCTCGAGCCGTCGTCGGGTGAGGGGATGGGCGGCGAGCTCGCCGGAGTCCTCGAGGAGGCGTTCGTCCCCGGGGTGCGTGTCGTCGTTCATGCCACCTCGCGGTTGAGCTCGTAGAGGAGCCGGAGTCCCTCGAGGGTGAGGAACTCGTCGACGACGTCGACGCTCCGGCAGTGGGGCACGATGGTAGACGCCAGACCCCCGGTGGCGACCACCCGGGCTCGGACGCCGAGCTCGTCCCGGATCCGGTCGACGATGCCGTCGACGAGCCCGGCGTGTCCGTAGAGGGCGCCGCTCTGGATGGCCTCCACCGTGCTCTTGCCGATCACCGAGCGGGGTGGGAGGTACTCGACCCGTCGGAGCGCCGCGGTGCCGGCGACCAGCGCGGTCGTGGCAATCTCGAGGCCGGCGGCGATCACCCCACCGAGGTAGTCCCCCTCGGGCCCGACGACGTCGAAGTTCGTCGAGGTCCCGAAGTCGACGGTGACGACCGGGGCGCCGTGGCGTGCCCGGGCGGCGACGGCGTTCGCGATCCGGTCCGCCCCGACCTCCCGGGGATGGTCGATGTGGATCGCCAGCCCGGTTCGGATCCCGGGCTCGACGACGACCACCTCCCCGTCGGTGACCGCCGCGGCCACCTCCCGGTAGACGGCGGTGAGGGACGGGACGACCGACGAGACGACGAACCCGCTCACGTCGTCGGGCCCGAACCCGTCGCGCTCGAGGATGCCGAGGATCGCCCAACGCAGCTCGTCGGAGGTCCGGCGCGTCTCGCTCGCGATCCTCCAGTGGCCGACGAGTCGGTCCCCTTCGTAGAGGCCGAGCACGGTCTGGGTGTTCCCGACGTCGATGGCGAGCAGCATCAGGTCCTCCTCCGATAGAGCACGCTCTCGGTGGCGAGGAACCGTCCCCGGTCGACGGCCGGTCCCTCCGCGGTGAGGTCGATGTGGACGTTGTCGATGAGGCGCACCGAACCCACCCGGGCGGCGACGGCGAGGAAGGCGTCGCGGTCGAGCCGTTCGAGGCGGACGACCTCGTCCCGATCGACGAGCGCCACGTACTCGGGTTCGATCCCCTCCTCGCGCAGGGACGCGGCGACGACGGCCTCGATCCGGTCGGCGTCGCGGAGGCCCGCCTCGATCGCGTCGGCGGCGGCGAAGAGGCCGCGGGACAGCGCCGTCGCCCGCCGGCGGTCCTCGGGGGCCAGCCGCACGTTGCGACTCGACAGGGCGAGGCCGTCGGCTTCCCGCACCGTGGACACCCCGACGATCTCGACCGGGAAGGAGAGGTCCTCGGCGAGGCATCGGACGACGGCGAGCTGCTGGGCGTCCTTCCTCCCGAAGACCGCGACGTCGGGTCGGAGTCCGGCGAGGAGCTTCGTCACCACCGTGGCGACGCCCTCGAAGTGACCGGGCCGATGCGCCCCCTCGAACCGGCCACCGAGCTCGGGGAGGACGACCCGCGTCCGAGGGGGCCGCGGGTACATCTCATCGACGTCGGGGGCGAAGACGACGTCGACGCCCTCGGCGGCGGCGAGTTCCAGGTCCCGTCCGAGATCGCTGGGATAGGCGTCGAGGTCGGCGGGGTCGTCGAACTGGAGGGGGTTGACGAAGAGGCTCATCACCACGGTCTCGCCCACCCCGCGAGCCTCGCGGAGGAGGGCGAGGTGTCCCTCGTGGAGGTAGCCCATGGTGGGGACGAGCACGACTCGGCCCTCGGTGGCCCGACGCGCCTCGGCGAAGGTCTCCACGACCCTCATCGGAACTCCTCGGGGGAGCGACCGGCGACGACGGCGACGGCCTCGACGAGGGCGGCGAAGGCGGGAACCGTCTCCGGCGCCCCCTCGGCCACCGCCGCGAGCTGGGCTCGGACGGTGGCGACGTCGCCTCGGGCGACGGGACCGGTGAGGGCGCGGGCGGGTCCCAGGTCGAAGGCGTTCGCGACGACGGTCTCGACGAGCGGCCGCGCCGCGACGAAGGGGACCTCGGCACGGGCGAAGAGCCGGGCGGCCACGGCGAGGGCGGCGACGACCGCGTTCGCCGCGGCGGCGGCCCCCGCGTGGTAGAGGACCCGGTGGTCGTCGGCGAGGTGGAAGGGTCGCATCCCGAGGTCCCGGGCGAGACCCTCGAGGACGTCGGCGAGGGGATCGACGGCGGTGATCGCCGCCCAGGCACCGGCCAGGGCCGCGGCGCCGGTCTCGGGGTCGGGGAGGGTCTGGAGGGGATGGAAGACGCCGACGGCGACGCCCCGATCGGCGAGGGGCTCGAGGTCGACGACGGGCCGCGCCCCGGAGAGGTGCACCGCGGCGGGGATCCCCGAGGCGTCGACCGCTGCGGCGACGGGGCGGATCGCGTCGTCCCGAACGGCGAGGACGAGGAGCTCGGCGGGACCGAGGGGCGCGTCGAGCCGTCGGGGCGCGGCGCCGAGCCGCTCGGCGAGGGCCTCGGTGCGGTGAGGGTCCCGGCCGGCGACGGCGACGACCCGGTGCCCCGCCTCCGACGCGGCGATCCCGAGGGCGCCGCCGGCCCGTCCCGGCCCCACGATCACGATGTCCATCCGGCTCCGATCCACGGTATCGGTCCGGCCGTCAGGCTACCGTGCCGGGACACGACCGGGTCCGAGGAGCATGGTCACGGCCCCGGCGGCCACGACCCGGCCGGTGTCGGGGTCCCAGACGGTGACGCCGGTTGCGGCCCGACCCCCGGCGATCCCCGTGAGCGTCGCCTCGGCGAGCTGCCAGAGCCCCTCGGGCGGCGGGGGATGGAACGCGGCGAAGAGCTCGACGGTGGGGGTCGTCGGCAGCGTGGGGTCGCCGAGCTCGCCGAGGGCGACGTGGACGGCGGGCCACCCGAAGGCGTCGATGGGCAGGACGGCGGCGGCCGCGGCGAGGGCGGGGTCGTCCGGGGCGACGGCCATCGCCTGGGACCAGGCCCGGAACGGCGAGTCGGGCCGAGCCGGGTCGAGGGACGGCACGTCCCATCGCTCCCGGATCTGCCAGTTGCGGATCGCCGGGCCGTCGACGCCCCAGGAGGCGAGGAGCTCGTCGAGTCGACGGCAGGCGGCCCGAGACAGCACCGCCGGGCGCGGGGGACCCAGGGCGGGTCCCGGCCGGGTCGCGGCCATCCGGACCCGCCCCGACCCCGCGACCTCGGCGCCGACGAGGAGCCGGACCCGGATCGAGGCGGCGCGTGCACGGTCGCGTTCCCGCTCGACGGCGACGTCGAGCTCGGCACCGCCCGGCACCGGGGCGAGGAAGCCCCAGGAGATCGCCGCCGGATCGAGATCCGGACGCGCTCGGCCGGCGGCGCGGAGGGCGAGGCCGGCCTGGACCCCACCGAAGAGCCGCCCGAGGGTGTTCTGCCAGTCCGGATGGGCCACGGCCCGGTAGGCGGGACCGTCTCCGTCGAGGGCGAGGGCTTCCTCGAGGGAGGCCATCCAGCGACCGTCGGCCCAGCCGCCGGTGACCGGCCGGAGCCGCTGTCCGGCGACGTCGGGGAGGAGCTCCTCGAGGGACCGCCCGTCGGGGAGCCGGGCGTCGGGCCAGACGAGGAGGAGCGGCTCGAGGGCGAAGCGGCGACCTACGAGTCGAGGATGGGGGATCTCGAGGTCCCGCTCGCGGACCTCGAGGTCGTCGTAGAGGAGCACGTCGACAT
>DRQR01000192.1 GCA_011371355.1 Actinomycetota bacterium | reverse complement strand
CGGGGCAGGATCGCGTCGATCCGGTCCATGAGGTCGAGGTCGGAGCCGGCGCCGAGCTCGACGAGCGCGATCCCGCAGGTGGCGTGGGCGGCGAAGACGTTGACGAGCCCGTCCCCCTTGTCGGCCACGAAGGCGGCGACGTCGTCGGTGAGGTCGAAGACCCCCCGACGGCGACCGGTCTCGACGGTGACGACGACGCTGTCCATCGTCGTCGAGCCTACCGCCGGCGCAGGGCGAGGCTGCGTCGGTAGGGACGGATCTCGATGACCTCGCCCGCCTCGATGCGGCGCTGGATCCGGCGCCAGAACTCGACGTCGTAGAGGTCGCCGTGCCGCTCCTCGAAGGCGGCCCTGAGCTCGGGCCCCACGCCGAGGAAGTTCCGGAGCTCCTCGGGGAAGACGTCGTTCTCCCCCACCCCGAACCAGGGGGTCTCGGCGAGCTCGTCGTGGGGATCGTCGGAGACGGGCATCCGGCGGAAGTTCATCTCGGTGAGGAACCGCAGCTCGTCGTAGTCGTAGAAGACCACCCGGCGACGGCGGGTGACCCCGAAGTTCTTGATGAGCATGTCGCCGGGGAAGATGTTCGTCGCCGCGAGGTTCTTGATCGCCGTGCCGTAGTCCAGGATCGCCCGCCGCGCCTCGTCGGGGGTCGCCCGGGCGAGGTAGAGGTCGAGGGGCACGACCTGGCGTTCGACGTAGACCCGGTGGAGGACGAGGGCGCCGCCCCGCACCGACGTGGATCGGGAGGCGTCTCGCCGGAGTTCGTCGAGGAGCCGGGGATCGAACCGGTCGAGGGGGATCTCGAGGTGCTCGAACTCCTGGGCGTCGATGAGCCGGCCGGCCCGGTCGTGGCGGGCGACGAGCCGGTACTTCTCCCGCACCTGCTTCGGGGTGATCTGCTTCTGGGGAGGGAATCGGTCCCGGATGACCTTGAAGACGAGGTCCTGGTCGGGGAGGGTGAAGACGAGCATCACGAGCCCGGGGACGCCCGGCGCGTGGACGAACCGCTCCTCGGTCTCGAGCACGTGACGCATGAGGTCCCGGTAGAGCTCGGTCTTGCCGTGCTTGCGGTGGCCGATCGCACCGTAGAGCTCGGCGAGCCGACGGTGGGGCAGGAGCGCGGCGAGGAACCGGACGAGGAGTGCCGGCTCCGGCGCGTCGACGTGGAAGGCCGAGTGGGTGTAGGAGAAGAGGATCGACACGTCGTCGAGGTCGGTGATCACCGCCCCGAGGCGGAGTCCCGCCCGTTCGTGGTGGAGGGCGACGACGAGGGGCATCGCCCGCCGCCCCGCCGTGGCCCGGGCGACGACGTACGCCCCCTGCCCCCGGTAGAAGACGCGGTCGAAGACCTCGACGCGGTCGGGCATGCCGCCGAAGCCGTGGCGGGCGAGGGCGTCGTCGAGGACCGCCGCCCCGGCGGTGAGGTCGCCGTGGAGGTCCTGCCACGTCGACTGGAACCGGCAGTGCCGGACGAGGTCGTCGAGGATCGCCCTCGAGGAGGCGGGGGCCTCGAGGCGACGGACGGCGGCGTCCCAGGAGCTCGGTCGCTCCTCGGGTTCGAGGAACTCGATGTCGGGATCGACGCCGTGGGTGTCGAAGATGCGCCGGGTCGTCGAGTTGAAGAAGGTCTCGGCGATCTCGGCGTCGGGCATGCCCAGGGCGAGCTTCCGGTACTCCTCCCGGGCGAGCCGCCAGATGGTCCGGTCGTCGAGCCGGTCCCCGAGCAGGGTCCGCACCGAGCCGACCGCCCCCGAGACCGTCTCCTCGTAGAGGTCCATCCGCTCGACGGCGTCCCGCTGGAGGCCCCGCCAGTCGCGGGCCTCGAACCGTTCGGCGGCCCTCCGGGTGATCGAGGCGAATCGTCGCCGATAGACCCGGAAGGGCTCGACGATCGCATGGGCGACCCGGATGGCGAGGTGACGTTCGGTCGTCGGGACCGACCCCGACGCCGGTCGGCGGGAACGGGCCATCGGGGGCGTCAGGTGTTCTCGCCCTTGAAGATCGCGCTCACCGAGGCGTCGGCGAAGATCGCGTCGATGACCCCGGCGAGGATCGGTCCGATCGACAGCACGGTGAGGTTGCCGAGCTCGTGGGCGTCGGCGGGGACCGGCAGGGTGTTCGTGATGATCGTCTCGGCGATCGGGGCGTTCTTGAGGCGGTCCACGGCCGGGGGGGAGAGCACGCCGTGGGTGGCGACGACCCGGATCGAGAGCGCACCCCGTTCCTTGAGCAGCTCGGCGGCGGCGGTGACGGTGCCGGCGGTGTCGATCATGTCGTCGACGATGATGCAGTGACGCCCTTCGACGTCGCCGACGACCTCGAGGGCGGCCACCTCGTTGCGGGCGTCGAGGCTGCGGCGCTTGTGGATGAAGGCGACGAGGGCGCCGAGGTGTCCGGCGTACCGGGCGGCGAGCTTCACCCGTCCCGAGTCGGGGGAGACGATCGTCGTGGGCCCGTCGAGGGTACCCGACAGGTAGTCGGTGAAGAGGTGGAGGGCGGTGAGGTGGTCGAAGGGCACGTCCACGAAGCCCTGGATCTGGCCGGTGTGGAGGTCGACGGAGGCGATCCGATCGGCGCCGGCGGCGAGGAAGAGGTTCCCGACCAACCGCGCCGAGATCGGCTCGCGGGGCCGTCCCTTCTTGTCCTGACGGGAGTACCCGTAGAAGGGGAGCACGGCGGTGATGCGCTTCGCCGAGGCCCGTCGCAGCGCATCGATCATGATGAGCTGCTCCATGATGTGGAAGTTGATGGGATGGCAGTGGGACTGGATGACGAAGCAGTCGGCGCCGCGCACCGACTCGGTGTAGTGGATGTAGATCTCGCCGTTGGCGAAGACCGATCGTTCGACCCCCCCGAGGTGGACCCCGAGGATCTTCGCGACCTCCTCGGCGAGCGGCTCGTTCGACGAGCCCGAGAAGATCATCAACCGCTTGCGACTCGGGAGCTCCATCAGCCCCGCTTCTCCTGCGCCCTGCGCTTGCGACGCTCAGCGTAGCCCTCGACGTGGGTCTGCGGCGAACGCTCGACGGCGAGGGTGCCGGGGGGTACGTCCCGGGTGATCACCGAGCCGGCGCCGGTGTAGGCCTCGTCGCCGATCTCGACGGGGGCAACGAGCATGGTGTCCGAGCCGATCCGGACCCGGTCGCCGATGATCGTCCGATGTTTCTCGTAGCCGTCGTAGTTGACGGTGACCGTCCCGGCGCCGAGGTTCGAGTCCTCGCCGATCGTGGCGTCGCCGACGTAGGCGAGGTGGGGGACCTTCGAGCCTCGCCCGACGACGGAGTTCTTGATCTCGACGTGGCAGCCCGCCTTCGCCCCCTCCTCGAGGACGGCGCCGGGCCGGAGGTAGGCGTAGGGGCCGACCGTGGCCCGGGGACCGACGACCGCGCCGTCGAGCACCGCGTTGCGCACCCGGGCCCCTTCGGCGATCGTCGTGTCGAGGGCGTCGACGTCGGGGCCCACCTCGGCGCCGGCGGCGATCTCGGTGGCACCCCGGAGGTAGACGTTCGGCCAGAGGGTCGCGCCGGGGGCGACGGCGACGTCGGCCTCGACGTGGATGCGGTCGGGGTCCACCATCGCCACGCCGGCCTCCATGAGCCGGCGGTTGATCCGGCGCCGGAGCACCGCGGCGACGTGGGCGAGCTGGACGTGGGTGTTGACGCCCTCGGCCTCCTCGGGATCGGTGGTGAGGGTGGCGATCGTGGCGCCGTCGGCGACGAGGAGCCCGACGGCGTCGGTGAGGTACCGCTCCCCCTGGTGGTTCGCGTCGCCGATCCGTGGGAGGACGGCGGCGAGGGCGGCGGTGTCGAAAACGTACACCGAGGTGTTCATCTCGTGGATCGCCCGGGTGGCGGCATCGGCGTCGCGTTCCTCGACGACGGCGAGGACCCGCCCGGCGTCGTCGCGGACGACCCGACCGTACCCGGTGGGGTCGTCGAGGACGGCGGTGAGCATCGTCGCGGCCGCCTCGGCGTCGGCGTGGGCGGCGAGGAGCCCTTCGAGGGTGGCGGTGGTGAGGAGGGGCATGTCCCCGGGGATCACGAGGACCCGCTCGGTGGGGGCCGCGGCGGCGAGGCCGACCTCGACGGCGTCGGCGGTGCCTCGCTGGGGCTCCTGGACGGCGACGGTCACCTCGTCGGGGAGCACCGCACGGACCTCGTCGGCGCCGTGGCCGACGACGACGACGGTCTCGTCGAGGTGGAGGGGCTCGAGCGCGGCGAGCACCCAGCCCACGAGGGTGCGGCCCATCGCCCGGTGGGCGACCTTGGGGAGGTCGGATCGCATCCGAGTGCCCTTCCCCGCGGCGAGGACGATCGCGGTGGTCATGGCCGAGTGCTCCTTCGACGTGGCGGCTGGGGGGACAGGACTCGAACCCGTACCGGGTGGACCAAAACCACCAGTGCTGCCAGTTACACCACCCCCCACGGGAGGACGCGCAGGAGTGTACCGGGGGCTCGGGAGGTGGGGACGTCCCGAGTTGCGCGACGGTCCGGTGGCGTCGAAACTCGGCCCATGAAGATCGACACCATCCTCTTCGACGCCCGGCTCCACACCGTGGCCGGCCAGGTGACCGGCGCCGAGGGGTTCGGCTACGACGGCTTCTGGTCGGCCGAGACCGGCCACGACCCGTTCTTGCCCCTCGTGTTGGCCGCCGAGCACTCCGAGACGATCGAGCTGGGGACGGCCATCGCGGTGGCCTTCGCCCGGAATCCGATGTCGATGGCCTACCTCGCCCACGATCTCCACGCCTATTCGGGCCGGTTCATCCTCGGGTTGGGGTCCCAGATCAAGCCCCACATCGAGAAGCGCTTCTCGATGCCGTGGTCGTCGCCGGCCCGTCGGATGAAGGAGTACATCCAGGCCCTCCATGCGATCTGGGACGCCTGGAACGAGGGGACGCAGCTCCGCTTCAAGGGCGACTTCTACACCCACCTGCTCATGACCCCCTTCTTCTCCCCACCGCCGAGTCCCCACGGCAAGCCCCGGGTGTTCCTCGCCGCGGTGGGGCCGCTCATGACCAGGGTGGCCGGGGAGGTGGCCGACGGGCTCATGGCCCACGGATTCACCACCGAGGCCTATCTGCGGGAGGTGACGATCCCGACCCTGCGGGAGGGCGCGGAGGCCGCCGGGCGGAACCCCGGCGACGTCGAGGTGGCCCTGCCGGTGTTCGTCGTCACCGGCCGGAACGAGGAGGACCTCGCGGCCTCCGCGGCGGCGGTCCGCCAGCAGATCGCCTTCTACGCCTCGACGCCGGCCTACCGCGGCGTCCTCGACCACCACGGCTGGGGCGACCTCCAGGGAGAGCTCACCGCGATGTCGAAGCGGGGCGAGTGGCAGGAGATGGCCGACCTCGTCGACGACGAGATGCTCGCCACCTTCGCCGTCGTCGGGGAACCCGCCGCCGTCGGCCGGGAGATCGTCGCCCGCTACGGCGACCTCGCCGACCGGATCAGCTTCTACACCCGCCCCGGGGGCCTCGACGACGAGACGCTCCGCACCCTCGTCGACGCCATCCGCGAGGCCGCCGAGGGGTGACGCGTCCGGAGCCTCGCGGTAACCGGCGTTCGACTTCCGGCGCTTCCGGGTAGCCTTCGCCTCTCCACGAAGGAGGCCCGATGCCCGTACTCGCCTATCTCGACCCCGGCTCCGGCACCCTCATCGTCCAGGCGCTCCTCGGCGGCGTCGCCGGCGTCGCCGTCCTCTTCAAGACGATGGGCCGGCGGCTCTTCGGTCGACGTTCCGGCGACGACGCCGACGAGGGCGCCGACCGGCCGCTCGACGACCCCGCCTCGATCCGCGAGGACTGAACCCCGCCGGTGGCACCTCCGACCGACGAGGGGCGAGGGTCGGGGTTGGACCCGGGGTCCTTCCGCGACCCGTCGAACCGGGTGTTCCGCCGAAACGGGGCGGTCTATCGGGCCCTCGACCGACGGGGAGCGGCCACCTGGGCCCGGCTCGCCGAGACCGACTTCTTCCGACGGCTCGTCGCCGACGGCAAGGTCGTCGCCACCGAGCCCGCCGACGTCCCTCCACCCGAGGGGGACTGGGAGCTCGTCTTGGCCCACGAGCCGATCCCCGTCGTGTCTTATCCCTACGAGTGGCCCTTCGCCATGCTGAAGGCGGCGGCCCTCCTCCAGCTCGACGTCCTCGACGCCGCCCTCGCCGAGGGCTGGATCCTCAAGGACGCCACCCCCTACAACGTCCAGTTCCGGGGGACCACCCCCACCTTCATCGACGTGGGCTCCTTCGAGCCCCTCGGCGAAGGCGACGTCTGGATGGGCCACCGCCAGTTCCTCACCCAGTTCCTCTATCCGCTCCTCGTCGCCGCCCGCACCGGGGTCCCGTTCCAGCCGTGGCTGCGGGGCCGCACCGAGGGCATCGAGCCCGCCGAGGCCGATCGTCTCCTCCGCGGCCGGGCGGGGTGGAGCCGGGACGTCCTCCTCCACGTCCGGCTCGTCGCCCGGGCCGAGCGTCGGGCCTCCCGCAGCGACCGTCGGGTCCGCGACGACCTCGCCCGATCCGGCTTCTCCCCCGAGCTCATCGCCGCGAACGTCGCCCGGCTCCGCCGCGCCGTCGAGCGCCTCGAGTGGCGGCCCCCGTCGACGGGATGGAGCGGCTACGCCGAACGCCCCCACGTCGCCGCCCAGCGGGAGACGAAGCGGGCCTTCGTGGAACGCCACCTGGGAGCTTGGGCTCCTCGGCTCGTGTGGGACCTCGGCACGAACGACGGCCACTTCGCCCGCCTCGCCGCCCGCCACGCCGACCAGGTCGTCGCCCTCGACGCCGACGCGGCGGTCGTCGACGACCTCTACCGGGCCCTCGCCGCCGAGGAGGTGACGGCGGTGCTCCCCCTCCTCCAGGACCTCGCCGACCCCTCACCCGGCCTCGGCTGGCGCCGCCGGGAACGCCCACCCCTCGACGAACGCGCCCGACCCGACGCCGTCCTCGCCCTCGCCGTGGTCCACCACCTCGTGGTCGGCAGGAACCTGCCCCTGGCCGAGGTGGTCGCCTGGCTCGGATCCTTCGACGCCCGGGTCGTCCTCGAGTGGGTGCCGCCCTCCGACCCCATGGTCGAGGCCCTCACCCGCAACAAGCGCGCCCACGAGGTCCACCGGGACTACACCGAGCCAGAGCTGCGGCGGCTCCTCGCCCGGTGGTTCGACGTCGTCGACGAGGTCG
>DRQR01000191.1 GCA_011371355.1 Actinomycetota bacterium | reverse complement strand
CGGCAGGGAGGGGACCCGCCGGTCCTCCGAACCGTCGATCGAGTGCCGGATTCGCCATCGAGCGTCCTTTCCGCGTCGGATCGGAATGGTACCGGGCGACCGTCGTCTCGGTACCATCGCGCGGCGTATGTCGGAGGGCAGCCCCAGGAGCCGCAGGGAGGATCGACGCCGGCTCCTCGAGCGGATCTACGGTCCGGAGGTGGCCGCCGAGCTCGTCGGGCCGCTCGAACGCCTCATCGACGAGGAACCGTCCACGGCGGGCCGGCGGACGGGATGGGACGAGACCGACGTGTGGCTCATCGCCTATCCGGACCAGTTCCGGCGCCCGGGGGATCCCCCGCTCCGCGTCCTCGACGAGTTCCACGGCGCCCGCCTGTCCTTCCTCCCCGGCCTCCACGTCCTCCCCTTCCACCCCTGGTCCTCCGACGACGGCTTCGCGGTCTGCGACTACGAGCGGGTCGATCCGCGCTACGGCGACTGGGAGGACCTCGAGCGTATCGGCCGGCATCGTCGGCTCATGGTCGACGGGGTCGTCAACCACATGTCCGTCGAGTCCGACTGGTTCGCCCGCTTCCTCCGGGGAGCGCCGGGGTACGAGCGTCGTTTCCGGGTCGGTGATCCGCACGCCGACCTCTCTCGCTGCGTCCGGCCCCGGACCACCCCGCTGCTCACGCCCTTCGAGCGACCCGACGGTACGAAGGTCTGGGTCTGGACGACCTTCGGTCCGGACCAGGCCGACTTCGACTACCGGGAACCGTCGACGCTCCTGGCGATCGTCGAGGTCCTCCTGCGCTATGCCCGCCGCGGCGCGGGGGTCATCCGGCTCGACGCGGTGGGGTTCCTCTGGAAGGAGGAGGGCACCACCTGCCTCCATCGTCCCGAGACCCACGACCTCGTTCGGCTCTTCCGGGCCATCCTCGACGACACCCATCCCGAGGTGCTCCTCGTCACCGAGACGAACGTGCCTCACGACGAGAACGTTCGCTACTTCGGGGACGGCACGATGCCCGAAGCCCAGCTCGTCTACCAGTTCCCCCTCCCTCCCCTCGTGCTCCACGCCGTGCTCACCGGGAGGACCGACGCCCTCGTGGCCTGGGCGGCGGACCTCGAGGCCCCGCCGCCGGGAACGAGCTTCCTCAACTTCCTCGCCTCCCACGACGGGATCGGTCTCCGTCCACTCGAGGGCCTGCTCCCGGCCGCCGACGTCGAGTTCCTCGTGCGGCACACCCGAGCCGCCGGCGGCGAGGTGGGGTTCCGTCGGGCGGAGGACGGGTCGGAGGCGCCCTACGAACTCGATTCGACCTGGTTCGACCTCATGGCCGTCGACGTCGACGAGGAGGTCGCCCTCGCCCGGCACCTCGCCTCCCACGCCGTCATGCTCGCCCTCGGTGGGGTGGCCGCGATCTACGTCCACTCGCTCTTCGCGAGCTCGAACGACCAGGAGGGGTATCGCCGTTCCGGCATTCCCCGTCGCCTCAACCGGCGACGTTTCGACGTCGACGACCTCGTCGAACGGCTCGACGATCCTCGCAGCCGCCCGGCTCGGGCCCTCGGCGGGATCCGGCGTCTCGTTCGGCTCCGCTCGTCGCACCCGGCGTTCCATCCCGAGGCGGCCCAGCGGATCCTCGACCTGCCGTCGGGCCTGTTCGGCGTGGAGCGGATCGCCGCCGATGGTCGCCGGGTCCGGGTGGTGGTGAACCTCGGCTCGGAGGAGGCGACCGTCGACCTCGGAGGCTGGCGCCGGCTCGCCGACGGCGGAGCGCCGTTCGGGACCCTGGCCGGCTACGAGGCCTGCTGGCTCGTGGAGGCGTGAACGACGGGTAGCCCGGTGATCGCGCTGATCACCTCGGCGGTTCGCTCGGCGGCGGCCGCCGGTCGCAGCGTGCCGGTGATCACCGCCTCGACCATGTGCTGGAGCTGGATGCTCACCATGTGATAGTGGGGAATCGCCGGCCGGGTCGTGACCCGGTCGAACCGCTGCACCATCGCCGCGACGAAGTCCGATTCGGAGGCCGCCAGCGCCATCGCGGAGCGTCTCGGGGGGATGAGGGGCCGACCGTGGGCGCGGGCGGCGAGGAGCGGCGTCGTCGTCAGGTGTTCGATGACCCGCATGGCCGCGGCGGGATCGGCCGACTGGCGGAACACCGTGTAGGCCATCCCGCCGGCGACCGGGCCGGCCTGGCCACGGGGTCCCTCGGGGAAGGGCAGGAAGGCGAAGCGTCGCCACAGTGCCCGGAGGGGGATCCCGGCGGCGTCGGCGATGACCTCGGCCTCGTAGCTCCCCCCGAGGGTCATCGCCGCCCGACCGCCGCCGAGGGCCCTGGGGGCCTCGAGCCAGTCGTGGGCGACGACGTCGGGACTCATCGTGCCGTGCTCGACGAGCCGCCGATAGAGCCGCAGGGCCTCCACCGCCGCTCCCGAGTCGAGGACCACCCTGCCGTCGTCGATCACCGCGGCGCCGTTCGAGGCGAGGACGGTGGCGAGGGTGTAGGTGGTGGTCTCCGCGGCCGCGTAGCCGCCAGGGGCCATGAAGGCGTCGTGGCCCCGGGGCAGGGTCGCCTGGAGGTCGCGGGCGAGGCGAAGCAGGTCACTCCAGGACTCCGGGGGACGCCCGCCGACCCGCTCGAGCAGGTCGCGGCGGAGCCAGAGACCTCCGAGGTTGATCTCCTCGGGCACCGCGTAGATGCGGCCCTCGTACTCGCGGTCTCGCACGAAGGCGGCGACGAAGTCCCGCCGGTACTCGCGAGCGATCCAGTCGGGGTCGAGCTCGTCGAGGGGGACGAGGAAGCCGGCGTGGGCGAAGTCGGCGATCCACACCTCGTCGATGAGGGCGAGGTCGGGTGCCCGGCCCTCGCCCACCGCTCGGGTGAGGGTCCGGTGGAGCTCCCCGTACTCGACGACGGCCACGTTGAGGCGGACGTCGGGGACCGGGGTGGCTCGGATCCGTTCGGCGGTCGTGGGATCCGAGACCACGATGCGGAGTTCGTGGGGGTCGGCTCGGGGTGCCCAGTGGGGATTGACGAAGGTGCCGCGGCGGCGCATGCGGATGAGGACGCCCTCGTCGGCGAGCTCGCCGAGGGCTCGGGTGGTGGGGGTCCTGGAGACCCCGAGGAGCTCGCAGAGCTCGTGCTCGGTGGGGAGCCGCTCGCCGGGGCGGAGGAGCCCGCGGCCGATCGCCTCGAGGACCACGAGCTTGATCTGGTGGTAGAGGGGGACCGGCGACGTGGGGTCGACGGGGGGCAGGCGTTCGAGGTCGAGCGGCATCGTATTCAGTATCATAGAATGACAAATATGGCCGCAAAGGATCTCGACTGCGGTTGTCTGCTCGCATGTATTGAGGCTAAGGTACGGCAATAGGGCGCGGTTCCCCGAGCCCCACGAGACACGGAGGGGAAACGATGCAGCGCACACGACCCATGTTCCTCCTGCTCGCCGTCTTCGCCCTCGTCGCCGCCGCGTGCTCCACGGCGGCCACGACGACGACGGCGGGAGGCGGCGGAGGCCCCGAGGCCGGGGTCACGATCAAGTTCTGGAGCACCGAGACCCAGCCCGAGCGGCTCGCCAAGACCCAGGAGATCATCGACCGGTTCACCGAGCAGACCGGCATCCAGGTCCAGCTCACCGCCACCCAGGAAGACGCGTTGCCTCAGCTCATGCTGACGAACGCGGCCTCGGGCACCCTCCCCGACGTCGTCTTCCACCCCCTTGACTTCACCATCGGCTGGGCGAACGCCGGGCTCCTCGACGTGGACGCGGCGAACGAGGTCGTCGAGAAGCTCGGTCGGGACACCTTCTCCCAAGGGGCCCTGGAGCTCGCCACCGTGGACGGCAAGGTCGCCGCGGTGCCCTCCGACGGGTGGGGACAGCTCCTCATCTACCGGAAGGACCTCTTCGACGCCGCGGGGCTCGAACGCCCCGACACCTTCGAGAAGATCGAGGCCGCGGCGAAGGCCCTCCACGACCCGGCGAACGACTTCTACGGGATCACCGCGGCGAACGACCCGGGAGCGGTCTTCACCCAGCAGACCTTCGAGCACTTCGCCCTCGCCAACGGCTGTCAGCTCGTCGACGACGCCGGGGGCGTCACCCTGGACACCCCGAACTGCGTCGGGGCGATCGACTTCTTCACCCGGCTCCTCGAGAACTACAGCCCCGGCGGCACCCAGGACGTCGTGTCGACCCGAGCGACGTACTTCGCCGGCCAGGCGGCGATGATCGTCTGGTCGCCCTTCATCCTCGACGAGATGGCGGGTCTGCGCGACGCCGCGCTGCCGACCTGCCCGGAGTGCGGCGACGACCTCGCCTACCTGGCGAAGAACAGCGGGTTCGTGCCGTCCTTCGCCGGTCCCGACGGCGCTCCCGCCCAGTACGGCCAGGTGTCCTACATGGGGATCGGCAAGACCGAGAACGTCGCCGCGGCGAAGCAGTTCGTCGAGTTCTGGCTCTCGGAGGGGTACCTCGATTGGTTGTCGGTGGCTCCCGAGGGGAAGTTCCCGATGCGGCGAGGCGACGCCGACGACCCGACGAAGTTCATCGACGGCTGGCGCGCGTTGGAGACCGGCGTCGACCGGAAGGCGCCGCTGAGCGACTACTACTCCGAGGAGGTCATCGACGAGCTCGTCGAGGGGTCGAAC
Source organism: Actinomycetota bacterium (assembly GCA_011371355.1). Classification (GTDB taxonomy): domain Bacteria; phylum Actinomycetota; class Acidimicrobiia; order Spongiisociales; family UBA5794; genus DRQR01. The sequence continues at coordinate 3,324 of DRQR01000191.1, read as the reverse complement.
AACTTCGACCGCTGGGGCTTCAAGCAGGGCCAGGGCGAGCTCGTCGCCCAGGTCTACGCCACCCTCATCGTGCCCCAGACCCTCGATCAGGTCTTCCAGGGCCAGCTCACGCCGGCCGAGGCGGCGAAGACCATGCAGGAGCTCGTCCTCCAGGAGCAGCAGCTCCTCGAGCAACAGGACTGAGCGCACGGCGCCTCGGGGGTCGGCCTCCGGGCCGACCCCCGACCGGGCCCACGGAGGGAGCGGGTGGTCGCAAGGTCGCAGAGGTCGGGGCTCGCCCGGCGGGAGGCCCGGCTCGGGGTGGCCCTCATCCTCCCCGCCGTCCTCGTCGTCGGCGGGCTCGTCCTCTTCCCGCTGCTGTGGAACGTCGCCCTCTCCATCCAGCCGGCGCGGCTCCTCAACATCCGCGAGGTCGGACTCTTCGGGTTCATGCCGACGCTGAGGAACTACCGGGTCGTCGTCTCCGATCTCGAGTTCTGGGCGGTCTTCCGGACCACGTTCGTCTACACGGTCGCCGGCACGATCCTGTCGATCGTCGGGGGGATGTGGGCCGCCCTCACCCTCCGGAGGCCCTTCCGGGGACGCGGGCTCGTCCGGGGGCTCACCCTCTTCCCCTACGTCGTGCCGGTCATCGCCGCGGCGTTCGTGTGGAAGACGATGCTGAACCCGACCTTCGGGATCGTCAACGAGTGGATCGACGTCCTCGGAGGCCGGCGCGTCGACTTCCTCGGGACCCTCTCCCACGACGTCCACGTCTTCGGGCTCACCCTGTCGATCCCCCTCGCACTCGTGATGGTGATCCTCTTCGAGGGATGGCGGTACTTCCCCTTCGCGTTCCTCTTCATCCTCGCCGCGCTCCAAGCCCTCCCCCAGGACGTCGAGGAAGCGGCCATCGTCGACGGGGCCACCCCGAGTCAGCGGTTCTGGTACATCACCCTGCCCCAGCTCCGCCCGGTGCTCTCGGTGCTCTTCCTCCTCCGGTTCATCTGGACGTTCAACAAGTTCGACGACGTCTACCTCCTCACCGGCGGTGGGGCCGGGACGGAGGTGATCACCGTCAAGATCGTCGACTGGCTCCTCGGGCGGGGTGACGTCGGGGCTGCGGCGGCCCTCGGGATGATCCTCGCCGCCGTCCTCCTCGTCCTCATGGCCGTCTACTTCCGGTGGTTCTACCAGGAGGAGGTCGCATGACCCGGGCGGTGTTCGAGGAACGGCTCTTCGGCGTCCTCAAGGCGATCTCGATCGTCCTGCTCGTGGCGATGTCCCTCTTTCCCCTCGTCTACATGGTCGGGTTGTCCTTCAAGCCGATCCAGGACCTCCTGCGGGATCCGATGCGCTTCTGGCCCACCTGGGAGCAGGTCGCGGGGTTCGACACCTATCGGGCGGTGCTCCTCCCCCAAGCGCGCGGCGGGCAGGGCTTCCTCCTCTTCATCCGGAACTCGACGATCGTGGCGGTCTCCACCGTCCTCATCACCCTCGGCGTCGGGATCCTGGCGGCGTATTCGGCCGCCCGTCTCCGCTTCTTCGGGAAGCGGGCGGTGAGCCTCGGCATCATCCTCGTCTACCTCTTCCCCGCCGTGGTGATCTCGATCCCCCTGTTCGTGATGTTCTCGAGGATCGGGCTCCGCAGCTCGCTCCTCGGCCTCATCGTCGTCTACCTCGCCTCGACGCTCCCGGTGACCCTCTACATGCTCCGGGGCTACTTCCTGTCGATCCCGCAGGAGCTCGAGGAGGCCGGGCTCGTCGACGGCCTCTCGCGCTTCGGCGTCATCTGGCGGATCACCTTCCCCCTCGCCGCGCCGGCGGTCGCCGCGACCGCGCTCTACGTGTTCATGATCGCCTGGAACGAATTCCTCTACGCGCTCCTCTTCGTCCTCGAGAATCGGGAGCTGTGGACCCTCTCCCTGGGCCTCCAGCAGCTCGACAGCCAGGAGGTGCCGAAGACGATGCTCATGGCGGGGTCGGTGATCATCACCCTGCCGGTGATCGTCCTCTTCTTCGCGGCGGAGCGGTTCCTCACCGAGGGCCTGACCGCGGGCGGCGTCAAGGGATGACCCGATGAGGATCGGCATGGTGTCCACCCGCTTCGCGGGCCTCGACGGCGTGACCCTGGAGGCCCGGAAGATCGCCGAGGCGCTCGGGCGAGACGGCCACACCTTCGCCTGGTTCGCCGGCGAGCTCGATCCGTCTTTCTCGCCGGGCATGCACGTGCCCTCGGCCTTCTTCGACACCCCGGAGAACCTCGACCTCCAGGCCGCGATCTTCGGCACCGAGGCGGTGGAGCTCGCCGTGTCGGCGCGGCTCGCCGCCATGGTCGCCGAGTTGACCGAGGCGCTCTTGCGGTTCGTCGCCGAGCACGGCGTCGACGTACTCGTGGTGGAGAACGCCCTCGCGATCCCCATGCAGCTCCCCCTGGGACTCGCCATCACCCAGGTCGCCGCGATCACCGGGATCCCGACCATCGGGCACCACCACGACTTCTCCTGGGAACGGGTCCACTACGCCCGGTGTGCCCTCCCCGGGATCCTCGACCTCGCCTTCCCCCCGACCCTCGCGGGCGTCCACCACGTCGTCATCAACCTCGACGCTCGGGACGCCCTCTACGACCGCACCGGTACCGAGGCGATCGTGTTGCCGAACGTCATGGACTTCGAGACCGGTCCGGTACGGGCAGGGCGGGCGGAGGCCTACCGGCGGGCGGCGGGCCTCGAGGACGACGACGTGGTGCTCCTCCAGCCCACACGGGTCATCCCCCGCAAGGGCATCGAGCTGACCATCGAGCTGGCCCATCGTCTCGCCGATCCCCGGATCCGGGTCCTCGTCAGCCACGCCGACGACCTCGACGAGGCCTATTGGGCGAAGCTGCGCCGCCTCGCCGAGGAACGGGACGTCGACCTTCGGCTCGTGCCCGCCGTACCCGGCGACCTGGGGGATCCTCGGCTCGCCGACGCCTACGCCGCGGCCGACCTCGTGTGCTATCCGAGCCTCTGGGAAGGGTTCGGCAACGCCCTCCTCGAGGCCTTCTTCTACCGCCGGCCGGTGTTCGTGAACCGCTACCCGGTCTACGTCCGGGACATCGCTCCCACCGGGGTCGAGTGCATCGAGATCGACGGTCGGGTCGACGACGACGCCGTCGCGCGGGTCGCCCGCTGGCTCGAGGACCCCGAGGGGGCGGCGGCCGCGGTGGAGCGGAACTACGAGGTGGGGCGGCGCCACTTCTCCTACGAGATCGTCCGACGTCGGCTCGGGCCGCTCCTCGGGTCGGCGTAGATCCCCGGGGCGGACCGCGGGAGTGCCGCCCCGGGGTGCGGCCCGAGGAGCGGG
>DRQR01000190.1 GCA_011371355.1 Actinomycetota bacterium | reverse complement strand
TCGGAGGGGGACGACCTCGGCGTCGGGGACCTCGGGTGGTCCCATCGGCGGTGTCGGGGCCTCGATCGGGGCCGGGGCGGCCTCGGCGAGGAGGTGGGGCTCGGGACCGGGGGGCGCGGGCGGGGGCGTCGGGGGCGTGCCGTGGGCGGCGAAGTAGCGGCGCCAGGCGTCGCTCACCGACCCCGGGTCCTCCAGGTAGCGCCGGTGGAGTTCGTCCACGAGCCAGGCGTTGGGGCCCTGGGGATCGATCTCGGGGAGCCGCTCCGACGGCGCGCGTGGCATGGCCACCATGGTATCCCCGGCGGATCACACCGATGTGATTTCGGTCCCTCGGCGGGTTCACCGTGGCCGCGGCGGTGGAGCGGGGGTTCGAACCCGCCGCCGCCGGTTGGCTCCTCTCCGCCGGGTCGCTGGCGAGCATCGCCGGTCGGATCGTCGCCGGATGGGTGACCGATCGGTTCGCGGGCAGGGGTTTCGGATCGGCGGCGACGGTGATGGCGCTCGGCTCGGGGGCGTTCGTCGGTCTGGCCGTGGCGCAGGGGCTCTGGTTCGCCGTGTGCGTCGTCGTCGCCTTCGCCACCGGCTGGGCGTGGCCGGGCCTCCTGACCTTCATCGTGGTGGACGCCAACCGCACCTCGGCGGCGGCGTCGACCGCGGTGACCCAGGCGGGGGTGTTCGTCGGCGCCGGGCTCGGACCACCCGCCGTCGGGGCCATGGCCGAGCGCTGGTCCTTCACCGCGGTGTGGCTCGTCGTCGCCGCGGCGCTCGCCCTCGCCGCGTCCATCGCCGCCGCCGTCGGCCGCACGGCCGGGGGGGAACCAGACCGCGACCTGCGCCTACGCTCCGGGTCGTGGTGATGGGTTCCTTGCAGGCACGGGTCGTCGAGAGGACCACCGAGCTGTTCTCCCACGCGCCCGACCCGCTCTCCTCGACCCAGAGCTACCGGGGCGATCCGGGGCTGTTCGGCCCCGGATCGACGACGTGGGAGCTCCTCGGCGATCCTGCGGCCTTCGTGGGCGGGATCCGGGCGCTCCTCGTCCAGGCCGCCCATCCCGAGGTCCTCGCCGGGGTCGTCGACCATTCCCGTTTCCGGGAGGATCCCCTGGGACGTCTGTCTCGCACCTCGGCGTACGTGACGGCCACGACCTACGGGGCGATGGCCGAGGTGGAGGCGGCGATCGCCGCGGTGCGGCGAGCCCACCGCGGCGTCGTGGGGAGGTCGTCACGGGGACGACCCTACGCCGCCGACGACCCCGGTCACGCCGCCTGGGTGCATCAGGTCCTCGTCGAGTCGTTCCTCGTCGCCTTCGAGACCTACGGCCCACGGGCCCTCGAGGCCGGCGAGGCGGATCGGTTCGTCGCCGAGCAGGTCGAGCTCGGTCGGCTCCTCGGTGCGGCACCCCTCGTCGACACGGCCGCGGCGCTCCACCGGTGGATCGAGGAGCATCCCGACCTCGGCCGGGGCGACGGGATCGCCGAGACCGTCGGTTTCGTCCTCCATCCGCCGCTGTCCCGGGGGGTGCGGGTGGCCTATCGGCTCCTCGCCGAGGCTGCGGTGGTCACGATCCCCGAGCGGATCCGACGGATCCTCGGTCTCGTCGCGAGGCCCGGAGCCCGCCCGGCCGGTCGTCTGGCGGTGGCCGGGCTGCGGTGGGCCCTCGGCGCCTCGCCGGCGTGGTACCGGGCCCTGCGCCGGGTGGGAGCGCCGATCCCGGAGGGCCGGTTCCGGCCCGCTCGGATCGCCGGTCTCGGGGAGTGAGGACGGGGAGGACGGACCCTCGGGCTCGGGGGTCTATCGTCCCGGTGGAGGAGGCGCGACGGATGAAGATCGGGTACCAGGGCGAGGAGCTCAGCTACTCGCATCGGGCGGCCAGGGAGCTGTTCCCCGAGGGCGAACCGGTGGGCCTGGCGAGCTTCGCCGAGGCCTTCGCGGCCCTCGAGGAGGGCGTGGTGGATCGGCTCGTCGTGCCGGTGGAGAACTCGACCACCGGCTCGGTGCTCCCCGTCCTCGACCGGCTCCCCCATCGGGAGGGCCGGGTACGGCTCACCGTCGTCGCCGAACACCGGGTCGAGGTGCGTCACGCGCTCCTCGGCGTCCCCGGCGCCGGGCTCGAGGGCATCCGCCAGGTGTGGTCCCACGCCGAGGCCCTCGCCCAGGCCGAGGAACGGCTCGCCGCGTGGGGCATCGAGCCGGTACCGGCGCACGACACCGCCGGGGCGGTGCGGCTCGTCGCCGAGCGAGCCGATCCGTCGATCGCGGCGCTCGCCCCCGAGGAGGCCGGATCGGCCCACGGTCTCGTCGTCCTCGCCAGGGACGTCACCGACCGGCTCCACAACACCACCCGGTTCTTCGTCGTGGCCCGGGGCACGCCCCAGGTGGGCCCCGACGACGACAAGACGACGGTGGTGTTCACCACCGCCCATCGCCCCGGCGCCCTGGCCCTCGCCCTCACCGAGCTGGGCCTCCGGGGGGCGAACCTCACGAGGATCGAGTCTCGACCCTCCGAGGAGGCCTGGACCTACCGGTTCTTCGTCGATCTCGTCCACGAGCCGGGTCCCGACGGCCTCGCCGCGGTCGTCGACCCGCCGCCGGCGACCTGCGACCACTTCGAGATCCTCGGGTCCTATCGCTCGGCCTGAGTCCCGGTTCCTGTCGTCGGGGAGCGGTATCGTGCCCGACATGGGATCGGAGGAGGTCACGCGTCGGGGCACGACGACGTCGTCGTTCGGGACGAGTCGTCGGGAGAGCCACGACGCGACGCCCTTCTACGAGCGGTTCCCCGCGCCCGAGATCTCCGACGACGACGAGGTCGTCGTCGCCCCCGACTTCGAGGATCCCTGCTTCGTCGGCGACTCCCGTCACATGCCCGAGCTCCCCGACAAGTCGGTGGCCCTCGTGGTCACCTCGCCGCCGTACTTCGCCGGGAAGGAGTACGAGGAGCACCTCGGGGTCGACGGCGTCCCCGCCTCCTACGTCGAGTATCTCGAGCTGCTCCGCGACGTCTTCGCCGAGTGCGTCCGCGTCCTCGAGCCGGGTGGGCGCATCGCCGTCAACGTCGCCAACCTGGGACGGAAGCCGTACCGGAGTCTGTCGGCGGACGTCATCCGCATCCTCCAGGACGACCTCCGACTCCTCCTCCGCGGCGAGGTCATCTGGGTCAAGGCGAAGGGGGCCGTCGGCTCGGTGGCGTGGGGTTCCTACCGATCGGCGGCGAACCCGGTGCTCCGGGACGTCACCGAGCGGGTGATCATCGCCTCGAAGGGACGGTTCGACCGGGCCCGCACCCCGAAGCAGCGGGCGGCGGAGGGCCTTCCCCACGAGACGAACACGACCGCCGACGAGTTCCTCGCCGCCACCCTCGACGTCTGGGAGATCGCCGCCGAGAGCGCACGGCGGGTCAACCATCCGGCGCCCTTCCCCGTCGAGCTGCCCCAGCGGCTCATCAAGCTCTACACCTACGAGGGCGACCTCGTCCTCGATCCCTTCATGGGCTCGGGGACGACCCTCGTGGCCGCCATGAAGGAGGGGCGTCGGGCCGTCGGGTACGACCTCGATCCCCGCTACGTCGAGATCGCCCGGGAACGGATCCGTCGGGAGGCCCGGAGGGCCGTCCCCGTCGTCGACGCGAAGCGGCCCGGGAGCCTCGAGGTGCCTCGGGACGTCGCCGAACCGGCGGAGAACTTCCAGGCCCGGGCCACCCAGCAGGGGCGGGTCGCCCAGGAGATCGCTCGGAAGGTCCTCGAGGACGCCGGGTTCGTCGTCGTCGAGAAGGGGCATCGGCTCCGAGGTCTCGGGGTGCAGTTCAACTTCCTCGTCACCGACCGGAAGGGCACCCAGTGGTACGTCGACGTCACCGGGGCCTTCACGACCACCCGGGGCGGGCTCCTGAGGACCGACTCGGTCTGGAAGACCCTCGGGCGCGCCCTCGTCCTCCGAGAGGAACTCGAGCGCCAGGGAGCCGCCGGCAGCCCGCCTCGGCTGCTCCTCCTCACCTCCCACCTGCCCAAGCGCGGCTCGGAGGGGGACAAGGCCCTCCACGCCGCCGGCACCGCTTCGTTCTGGGACGCCGTCGAGATGCTCTCGGAGGCCGGTCGCGCTCGGCTCTGCGCCTACGCCTCGGGCGACCACGACCGACCGCTCCCCGGCTTCTGGTCCGAAGCCGAGATCGAGCGCCTGTCGTGAGCGGATCCCTCGTGGCCTTCGCGATCGTCAGAGACGACCCGCCGACGGTCTTCGTCGCCGAGGATCTCGACGTCCTCCAGCGGCTCCTCGCCCTCAAGGTCGTCGCCCGGACCGACACGGCTCGGCTCCCGCCCGCCGAGGTCGCCTACCTGCGCACCGCGCTCCTCGAGGAACGCTGGGGCGACGCCGTCGCCCGGTGGATCCGCCACGTCGGCATCCCCGTGGACGTCTACACCGAACGGGTGGCCACCGACGAGGACGTCCCGCCCGGACTCATCGGCGCGCAGCTCCAGTTCACCCCCCTGTTCCGGGGAGCTTGACGTGGCGGCGATCCTCACCCTCATCACCGAGATCGTCACCGGCCTCGGGATGCTCGGGTTCCGGGACCTCGACCGCGCCCTCGAAGCCCGCCCGCGTGCGATCGCGAACGTCACCGACGAACACTACGACCGCCTCCTCGAAGCCCGGCGGGACGGTCGGTTCCGCACCGCCTTCGCGGTCTCGTGGGCCAACGGCGTCGAGTTCGCCCGCGCCCCCGAGGGGCTCCGGGGTCGGCCGCCGTGGTGGATCGAGTGGAAGGGCAACCACCGTCCGCCCCGCTACGAACAGATCCCGGCCGATCTCCGCGTCGACCACGTCTACCTCGTTTCCTGCAAGTACGGGTCGAACATCCTGACGAACTCGTCGCCGGCGAACCTCTTCGACCGCCGCCTCGCCGACCGTCACCATCGGGGACTCGACTGGTTCGCCGAGGTGGCGCCGGAGGCCTACCAGGTCTTCTACGACGCGTGTCGGCGCGCCCTCGCCGAGCGGCTCGGCGGCGCCCACGTCGAGCTCCCGGCCCGGGTCGTCGACCTCCGGCCGGAGGACCGTCGGGTGCTCAAGGAGCATCTCCCCCGTCGCCTCGTGCCCCGGGAGGCCTACCGGCAGTTCGCCCACGCCGTCGCCGAGGCCTCCGCGGCTCGGTGGCGACGGAGCCTGTCGACGCGGGCTCGCCGCGAGGAGATGCTGTGGCGGCTGCTCCGGCTCCAGAGCGCTCCCTACTTCGTCCTCGGCGAGTCCGCGGCCGGGGAGCCGCTCCGATTCCGCGTCGGGACTCCCTGGGACTTCCGGACCCGCTTCAGGCTCCGTTCCTTCCGAGTCGAGGCCGAGACGGCTCGCGACCAGCCCGTCGTCGGGTGGCGAGCCGTCGTCGCCGACCGAGCCCGCGGGACCGACCGGGAGGTGCGCGGCCACGTCGAGGTGCGATGGAGCCACGGTCGGTTCGCCCAGGTTCCCGAGGCGAAGGTCTACCTCGACACCCCTCATCACGAGGTTCCCGGCTACCACCGACTCGACGCCGGGGGCGACGGCGCCCAGCTCGCCTTCGGTTCGTGACCCCGGCGGGTCGGGGCACGACTCCGTCGTCGCGACGAGGACGTCGGCGGCTCCTGCGGCGGCGACCGGTCAGGGTGTGGGCACCGGGGCGCCGACGGCCTCCCGGGCGGCGTCGAGCTCCTCTTCGACGGTCTTCGCCGACCGGAGCAGCAGGTAGCCGACGACCCCGGCGACGATCGAGCCCGCGAAGATGCCGATCTTCGCCTCGTCGCCGAGGAGCTCCCCGATCTCCGAGCCCCGGAAGGCGAGCTCGGTGATGAAGAGCGAGACCGTGAAGCCGATCCCGGCGATGAACCCGAGGCCCACGACCCGCCGGAAGTCCGTTCGGCGAGGCAGCTCGCCGAGGCCGCTGCGGACGGCGAGCCACGTGGCGGTGGCGATCCCCACGGGCTTGCCGACCATGAGCCCGACGGCGACGCCGAGGGTCACCGGGCTCGTCGCCACCTCGCCCAGGTCGAGGCCCACGAACCGAACGCCGGCGTTCGCCAGGGCGAAGATCGGGACGATCGCGAAGGACGACCAGCCGTGGAGGCGGTGCTCGAGGCGACGGAGGGGAGGCACCGACTCGGTGGCGACCGCGGCGAGCTGGAGGGCGTCGGAATCCAGCCGGGAACGAGCGTCGGGCGCGGCGGCGCTCATCTCGAACCGCTCGAGGATCCACCGGGCCTTACGACGGAACTCCTCGTCGGAGTAGAGGGCGTGGACCGGGGTGAGGAGGCCGAGGGCGACGCCGGCGATCGTGGCGTGCACCCCGGACTCCAAGACGGCGAACCACACGCCCACGGCGATCACGCCGTAGAAGAGCAGGCTCCGGATCCCCACCCGGGCCGCCACCGCGGTGACCACGAGGCCGGCGGCGGCGGCCAGCAACCAGCCGAACTCGAGGGACTCCGTGTAGAAGATCGCGATCACCGCGATCGCCCCGAGGTCGTCGACGATCGCCAGGGCGAGGAGGAAGAGCTTGGCACCGAGGGAGATCCGCGACCCGAGCAGGGCGAGGATCCCGACGGAGAAGGCGATGTCCGTCGCCATGGGGATTCCCCAGCCGGCCATCGCGTCCCCCCCGCCGTTCGATCCCACGAAGGCGACGTAGATGAGGGCCGGGACGATCATGCCGCCGAGGGCCGCCATGGCGGGGAGGGCGGCCTTCTTCGGCTCGTTGAGCTCGCCGACGACGAGCTCCCGCTTGATCTCGAGACCGACGACGAAGAAGAAGATCGCCATGAGGCCGTCGTTGACGATGTCCTTCAACGAGTGGCTGAAGTGGAACCAGCCGCCGAGCTCGATGGTCAGGTGGGTCTCCCACAGGGAGAAGTAGCCGTGCCACCACGGCGAATTCGCCCAGAGGATCGCCAGGAGCGCGGCGGCGAGGAGCACGATCCCGCCCGCCGATTCCGTCTCCATGAAGGCGAGGGCGGGGCGGACGAACCGGCGTGGGACGTAGCGGTCCGAGTGGAGCCAGGTGCGATGGATCCGTTCTTCGGTGTGCACGATCTCCTCGAGGATAGCTACGGGAGTCGTCGGCGCTTTCGGCGCCCGGGTAAGGGGCATCGAGTCGCCGCCTACCATGCCGCCATGCGCGGAGGCCTCCGATGATCGTCGATGGCGTCCAGGCCGTCGTCGGCCTCGGCCTGCTCGTCGTCGCCTCCGATCGGATGGTGCGGTCCACGATCCGGGTCTCGAACGCCCTCGGCGTCTCGGCCATCCTCATCGGCGCCGTCATCGTCGGGTTCGGGACCTCGGTGCCCGAGTTCCTCGTCTCCGGCCTCGCGTCCTTGGAGGGCAACCTCGACCTCGCCATGTCGAACGTGACGAGCTCGAACGCGGCGAACGTCACCTTGGTCCTCGGCGTCGCCGCGGTCATCTCGCCGGTCGCCGCCCGGCGGGGAGTCATCCGCCGGGAGGGCGCGCTCATGATCGTCGCCGTCGTCGCGCTCGCCGCCGTCCTCGCCGGCGGCCATCCCCGGCTGTGGCAGGGCGTCGTCCTGTTCGCCGGGCTCGTCGGCGCGACGACGCTCATGACCCGCTGGGCTCGGGAGGACCCCGAGTTCGTCCTCGCCGAGCTGGAGGAGCTCGCCGAGCTCCCCGACGGCGACGGGAACGAGGAGGCCGTCGAGCGCCTCGTCGAGGGCCGCCTTCGACGGCTCCGCTCCGAGGTGGGGCGAGAGCTCCTCATCGGGCTCGTCGCCCTCGTGATCACCCTCGTCGCCGCCGATCAGCTCCTCGACGGCGCCGTCGGTCTCGGCACCCACATCGGGCTGTCGGCGACCTTCATCGGGCTCATGACCGGGGTGGGGACGAGCCTCCCGGAGCTCGCCGCCGCCGTCGCCGCCTCCCGCCACGGGGAGGGCGATCTCGTGCTCGGCAACGTCCTCGGTTCGAACATCTTCAACTCCCTCGGGGTCGCGGGGCTCGCCATCGCCCTGCGACCGGCCGTGCTCGTCGCCATGACCCCCGGGGTCGTGGCCCTCATGGTCGCCGCGGTCTTCGCCGCCGGGTTCTTCGCCTTCAGCGGTCAGCGAGTCGTCCGCCTCGAAGGCGCGGTGCTCCTCGCCGGGTTCGTCGCCTACTCGGTGGTGTTGTACTGACGGCCGAGGATCCTCTGGGGTACCTTCAGGGGATGGCACGACGCAAGCCCACGAACGACGAGGTCGTTCGAGTCCTCCGCGAGCTCATCGAGTACGAGAAGCTCGAGGAGGGATCGGCCCAGTCCTTCCGGGTGCGCGCCTACGAGAAGGCCGTCGACGCGGTGCGGTCGCTCGGCCGGGACGTCGCCGACCTCTCCCTCGAGGAGCTCCGGGCCGTCGACGGCATCGGCGATCACATCGCCCGTCGGATCCGAGCGTACGTGGAGACGGGTCGCATCGACAGGCTCGAGGAGCTCCGGGCGAAGTATCCGCCGGGGCTCCTCGAGCTCCTCAAGATCCCCGGCCTCGGGCCGAAGACCGTGCTCCGGCTCTGGAACGAGCTGGGGGTGGCGACCGTCGACGATCTCCGTCGGGCCCTCGACGAGCACCGGGTTCGTGAGCTGCCCCGGATGTCCGAGCGGATGGAGGCGAAGCTCGCGAAGGCGATCGAACGCCTCGGGCTCCACGCCGAGGAACATCGTTTCCCCATCGGCGAGGCGCTCCCGCTCGCCGAGGAGCTCGTGGCCGAGCTCCGAGGTCTCGACGCAGTGGTCGAGGTCGCCTACGCGGGCAGCCTCCGGCGGTTCCGGGACACGATCGGGGATCTCGACGTCGTCGTCGCCTCGAGGGATCCGGCCACGGTGATGGCGGCGGTGCGGGAACTGCCCCAGGTCGACGAGCTCCTCCTCTCCGGGGAGACGAAGACCTCCTTCGTCGCCACCGCGGGGATGCAGGTGGACGTCCGGGTCGTCGAACCCGAGCAGTACGGCGCCGCGCTCTTGTACTTCACCGGGTCGAAGGCCCACAACATCCGTCTCCGGCAACTCGCCATCGAGCGCTCCTGGACCCTCAACGAGTACGCCCTCGCCGACGCCGACACCGGGGAGGTGGTCGCCTCCCGCACCGAGGAGGACATCTACGAGGCCCTCGGACTGTCCTTCGTCCTCCCACCGCTGCGAGAGGACCGGGGGGAGATCGAAGCCGCGCTCGAGGGGACGCTCCCCGAGGTCGTCACCGACGCCGACGTGATCGGCGACCTCCACGTCCACACGACCTGGTCGGGCGACGGCCGAAGCTCCCTGGCCGAGATCCTCGAGGCCGCCCACCGTCGCGGCCTGCGCTACGTGGCGATCACCGAACACGGGGAGAACCTCACGATCAACGGGCTCGACCGGGACCGGGTCCTCGCCGAACGCGAGGAGATCGAGGCATTCCGGGAGCGATATCCGGACATGGTGATCCTCCACGGTTCCGAGCTCAACATCGGCCGGGACGGTGGCCTCGACTACGACGACGAGTTCCTCGCGGGTTTCGACTGGTGCGTCGCGTCGGTGCACTCGCACTTCGACCTGCCCCAGGCCGAGCAGACCGAGCGGATCGTCACCGCGATGCACCATCCCGCCGTCAACGCCGTCGGGCACCTCACCGGGAGACTCATCGGCACCCGACCCGGGATCGAGCTCGACTTCGCCGCGATCGCCGATGCCGCCGCGGCCACGGGCACCGCGCTCGAGATCAACGGCCATCTCAGCCGTCTCGACGTGCCCGCCGACCTCCTGTGGACGGTGCGGGACCGCGACGACGTCCTCGTCGTCATCGACTCGGACGCCCACCACGTCTCGGACTTCGAGAACCTCCGCTACGGCGTCCGGGTGGCCCAGCGCGGCTGGGTCGCCCGTGACCGGGTCGTGAACACCTGGCCGCCCCGGCGTTTCCTCGCCTGGGCACGTCGGAAGCGGCGTTGAGCCGACGGCGACGTCGTCGGCTTCGTCGCCGAGACGTGGTTGACTGGCGTCGATGGATCCCGATCGGACCTCCAGGATCGCCGGCATCGTCGCCGTGGCCCTCTCGCTCGGGCTCACCGAGCTCTTCGCCGGGCTCGCCGCCTCGGTGCCCTCGGCGATCGCCGCGGTCGGCGCCGTCGTCGTCTCCGTCGCACCCGGCTGGCTCGTCCGGTTCGCCATCGCCCTGTTCGGTACGGCCGACAAGGCCGTCCTCGGGCTCGGCATCGTCCTCGTCGCCCTCGGGATCGGCGCGGCCGTCGGCGCCCGGGCCCGGCGTCACCCTCGACTCGCCGACGCGGCCTTCTTCGGCTTCGCCCTCGTCGGTATCGCCGCCCAGCTCCTTCGACCCGAGGCGGCCGTCGTGCCGGTCGTGGTCTCCACGGCCGCGGCGGCGGGGCTGGGTCGCTGGGTCCTGAGCCGTCTCCCGTCCACCGTCGCCGAGGGACCGGACGTCGTCGACGTCGACCGCCGACGTTTCCTCGGCATCGCCGGCGGCGTCGCCGCCGGTGCCCTCGCCGCCGCGATCTTCGGCCGGACCGCTCTCGTCGCCCGGAGCCGGCGGGCCGCCACCGACGTCGTGCTCCCCGAGCCGATCGTGCGGGCCGTCGAGGTCGGTCCCCGTCACCGATTCGACCTGGAGGGGCTGACCCCCATCGTCGTCGACCCACCCGACTTCTACCGCATCGACACCGCCCTCGTGGTCCCCGCCGTCGACGTCGAATCGTGGACCCTGCGGGTCCTCGGCATGGTGGAGCGACCGCTCGAGCTCTCCTACGCCGATCTCCTCGCCATGCCCCAGGTGGAGCGCCACGTCACCATCGCCTGCGTCTCCAACGAGGTGGGCGGCGACCTCGTCGGCAACGCGAAGTGGCAGGGGGTTCGGCTCGCCGAGGTTCTCGAGATGGCCGGGGTGGCGCCCGAGGCCACCCAGGTCGTCGGCCGCTCCGTCGACGGGTGGACCGCCGGGTTCCCGACCGAGGTGGTCTTCGACGGGCGGGATCCCTTGATCGTCGTCGGCATGAACGGGCGGCCGCTCCCTCGTCGCCACGGCCATCCCGCCCGACTCATCGTGCCCGGCCTCTACGGGTACGTGTCGGCGACGAAGTGGCTCGCCGAGATCGAACTCACCACCTGGGAGGGGTTCGACGCCTACTGGATCCCACGCGGCTGGGCGAAGGAGGGACCGATCAAGACCCAGTCGCGCATCGACCGACCGGCCGCCGGCGAGCGCGTCCCCGGGGCCGTCGTCGCCGCCGGCGTCGCCTGGGCGCCCACCCGCGGGATCGCTCGGGTCGAGGTCCAGCTCGACGAAGGGCCGTGGCGGGAGGCCGAGCTCACCGAGCCCCTCTCGGCGGACGCCTGGGTCCAGTGGCGACTCCCCCTCGAGGTGACCCCGGGCCGCCACCGGCTGCGAGTGCGGGCGACCGACGGGGACGGCGTCACCCAACCCGAGGAGCGGACCCCGCCCGACCCCGACGGCGCCACCGGCTGGCACACGATCGAGTTCACGGCCGGTTGAGGGCCTCGGTCGGGGCCGTCGCTTCCTCGTCGGTGGCTTCGTCGGGCGGGAGCGGAGCGAGGTAGGCGACGGTGAGGATGAGCGCGCCGACGCCGAGGAACGAGACGATCCGCCATCCGGTGCCCACGTTCGCGAGGTCGACGACGAAGAGCTTCACCACGGTGAGGCCCAGCAGGCTCATGCCGGTGAGCCAGACCGGGCGGGACCGTCGGCGGGTGGCGGCGAACATGAGCACGAGGGCGAGGCCGCTCCAGAAGATCGAGACCGTGGTCTGGAAGAGGTCGGAGCCGACGATCGCCTCGGCTTCGTAGGGGACCCCGGTGAGGCGGTGCACCGCCCGGGCGATCGTCACGTGGGTCATCCAGAACCCCCACCCCCCGAGGATCCACGCCCCTGCCCGTCGGGCCGGCTCCGGCGTGTCCCGGCCGCGCAGCCAGGTGAAGGCGGCGACGCCGAGTACGAGGGCACCGAGGTCGAGGGGATCGACGACGGCGAGGCGCGGGGGACTCCCCGGGGTCGCGGCGAGGACGAGCGCGGCCCAGGCCCCGGCGAAGACGAGGACGAGCCCCCCACCGACGACCCGGTAGGTCCGGCCGTGGGGACCCAAGGGCCATCGGTCGGTGCGAAGCCCCTCGAGGAGCACGACGACGATCGCCGGGATCGCGAGATGGACGAAGCCGCGCCAGGAGCTCGCGGCGTCGCCTCCCGCGACTCGATGTCCGAGCTCCCAGGCCGCGAGCAGGGTTCCGAGGAGCAGGAGACCGACGTGGCCCGGCTCGCCGTCATCCCCGGTTCGCGCTCGATCCCATAGAACCCAGATCCAGGTCGCGACCGCGAGCGGCCACCCGAGCCAGCCACCGGCCGCCGAGGGTGGCCCGAGGGTCCCCGCCCAGATCCCGGCGATCCCGAAGAGCGCCCAGAAGAAACCGCGGGCCGGGAACCCGAGGAGCGGCCACTCCAGGAACCGGGCTGCGGCCACCCAGGCCGCCGTCACCGCCGCCGCGTATCCCAGGCTCGGCCCCGGCCAGTCGTCCACGTGGGCCCAGATCTCGACGAGACCCACGAGGTATCCCATCGTCACCGCCCAGATGCCGAGGAGGGCGCCGATTCCTCGCTCGACCGGCGGGAGCGAGGGTCTCGCGACGGCTCGGCCGGCGACGAGGGCGGTTCCCCCGAGGAGGATCCGACCCACGAAGGCGGCGTCGAGGAGGGGACGAGGACCCGGTTCCCCCCACACGCCCGCGACGAAGGTGAGGTTGGGGATCGCCAGCACCCCGTAGCCGACGACTCGAGCCCAGGTTCGCCGATCCCGGGCTCCCCCCCAGACGAGGGCCGCTCCCGCCACGGCCCAGATGGCGGCGGTGATCCGGTCGTCGAAGAACGCCGGGACGGCGACGAGGGCGAAGACCACGGCGAGGAACCCGAAGGCCTCGGCGACGGGTCGGAGGCGGCGAGCTCGCCCCACCACGCCCGTGGCGAGGCCGTAGAGGAGGGCGAGCCCGAGGGCGGTCCAGCCCAGGCCGTGGGGCAGATGGGCGGCGCCGAGGCCGAGGTACACGAAGAGCCACACCGGGGTACCGAAGATCACGCCCACCCGAACCCGGTCGGGTCGGCCGGAGCGGGCCGCCCCGACGACCGTGCCGACGACGAAGACGACGAGGATCGCGACGAGGAACGGCTCGACCTCCCAGAACAGCTCCGGCCGGTGGTTCCCCAGCCACCAGGCGGTCGTCACGACGAAGCTCCCGGCCGAGCCCAGCGGCGGCAGCTCCGTCCATCCCCGCCACGCGCCGAGGGACACCACGGCGACGTCGACGGCGAGGAGATACCCGAAGAGGAGGGGCGCCGGCGTCCCGCCCACCCCGACGACGAGGGGCGCCGCGACGGCGCCGAGCACCGCGAGGTGGGCGAGCACCCGGGAGTCCTCGGCGGCGGCGAGGGCGCCGGCGACGGCGGCGATCCCGACGAAGACGACGAACGCCGACGGTGCGGGGAGCATGCCGTACCGCACCGTGGCCGCGAAGACCGTCACGTAGACGATCGCCAGGCCCCCGCCCTGGAGCGCCAAGCCGTAGATGCGACGCCGAGGGACGAGCCGGTGGCCGACGACGACGAGGACGAACCCGCCGAGGGCGGCGGTGGCGAGCCGCGCCTCGAGGGGATACCAGCCGCGGTCGGCTGCGTAGCCCACGAAGAGGGCGGCGCCGACGAAGAGGACCACGACGCCGACTTGGACGAGGCCTCCGCCGGTGGTCAGCCAGGCCATGAGTCGGGTTCCGAATCCCGGAGGCTTCGCCGTCGCCGGCGGGCCGATCTCGGCGG
>DRQR01000189.1 GCA_011371355.1 Actinomycetota bacterium | reverse complement strand
CCTCCACGTCGAGGCCGAGCACCGTCAGGGGCGTCCGGAGTCGATGGGAGAGGTCCGCGGCCGTCTCCCGCTCCTCCTGGAGGAGACGGCGGATCCGACCGGCGAGCTGGTTGAGCTCGGTGCCCACCTCGACGAGCTCCTCGGGACCCGACGGCTCGACCCGCGCGTCGAGATCCCCTTCACCGAGCCGCCGTGCCACCCGGGAGAGGTCACGGACGGGCTCGACCATGGAGCGCCCCAGCCGATCGGCGATGGCGACCGCGACCGAGACGAGGACGAGGCCGAGGAGCCCGAGGGTCACCCAGGAACGGGCGACGCCCTCGGTGAGGACCGCATCGGGGACGAAGACCCGCACCGCGGCGACGCCGCCGTCTCCGAGGACGACCGGGACGTAGGCGACCTCCCCGCCGGAGACCCGGATCCGGAAGGACCGACCCGAGCGGGCGGCGTCGAGATCCTCCTCCGGCAGGGGATCGGCGCCGAAGACCGTGCCGTCGGGGGCGATCACCGACACCTCGAACCGCGTCGCCCCCCGGTCGAGTCCGAGGATCTCCACCGACGCCTCCAGGTCCCGACCGCCGACGGCGAGGGCGAGGAACCGGGCGACGCCCTCGGCCTCCCGCTCCGCGGCGACGAGGGCCCGGTCGCGAGCGAGGTCGCGGACGAGGATCCCGAGGGGGACGAGGAAGGCGAGGGCGACCATCGAGGTCACCGCGAAGGACAGCCAGACGAGCCGGCGCCTCATGCGGCAGGATCGACGAGCCGGATCCCCACCCCTCGCTTCGTCTGGAGGTACCTCGGCTCGGCGGCGGACTCGCCGAGCTTCCGCCGCAGCCAGGAGAGGTGGACGTCGATGGTCTTGTCCGCCCCACCGTAGGGCTGCTTCCACACCGCGGCGAGGAGTTCCCGCTTCGAGACGTAGACGCCCGGCCGCTCGGCGAGGTAGGCGAGGAGGTCGAACTCCTTCGAGGACAGCTCGAGGGGCTCACCGTCGAGACGCGCCTCGTGGGCGTCGAGGTCGATGACGAGGTCCCCCACGGTGAGCGTGCGACTCCCGCCTCCCGTGCCGGCCCGTCGGAGCACGGCCCGGATCCGGGCCTCGAGATGATGGGCCGAGTAGGGCTTGACGACGTAGTCGTCGGCGCCGGCGTCGAGGACGGCGACGATCTCGTCCTCGTCGTCCCGCGCCGTCGCCACGACGATCGGGGTGTCGCTGACGGCCCGGATCATCCGCAGCGCCTCGGTGCCGTCGATGTCGGGGAGGCCGAGGTCGAGGACGACGACGTCGAAGTCGCCCTCGACGGCCTTCGAGACCCCGTCGAGGCCGCGACCCACCGACTCGACGGCGTGGCCGCGTTCGGCGAGCCGGGTGGCGAGGACCTGGCGGATCCGCTGTTCGTCTTCGATGAGGAGCACGGAGACCACGACGACAATGTACCGCCGACGGCGACGGGACGGCGCCTTCGGCCCCGCCCATACCGAGGCTTCACCCTGGCTTAGCCTCCCCTTAACCCACGGTCGGCGGATCTCCGGCATCATGGGGACCATGCGACGGTTCCTCGGTCTCAGCGCCGCCTGGGCGGCGGCGACGCTCGTGTCGGTCCTCATCGCCACCGCGGCGGTGGGCACCGTCCGCGGGCGCGTCACCGAGGCCCCGAGCCGCGCCGCCGGTTCGACGGCGAGCGCGCCGACCACGGTCCCGCCCACCCCCTCGACCTCCCCGTCGCTCCCCGACACCACCACGACGACCCTCGACCCGGTGACGACCACCGCCGTCGACCCGGCGACGAGCACGACTTCCACGACGGTGGAACCGCCGACGAGCACCTCGGTCCCCGACCCCACGCCGACCAGCACCACGACGCCTCCGCCCCCGACGACGACACCGAGCACGACGACGAGCACCACCACCACCACGACCACGACGACGCTCCCCACCGAGATCCGCAGCTACGACCTCGTCGGGGGCACGGTCGTCATCGCCGTCGGTCCCGGCACCACCGTCTCCTTCCAGAGCGCGTCCGCGAAATCCGGATACGAGGTCGAGGTCGAGCACAGAGGTCCCTCGAAGGTCGAGGTCGAATTCCGCACCGAGGGGCACCGCTCGAAGTTCAAGGCGGAGTGGGAGCACGGCACCCTCGAGATCGAGATCGACGAAGAGGACGACGACTGACCGACCTCGCGACGGTCAGCCCGCCATCGTCGCCCGGATCTCGGCGAGCACCATGGCGTCGTTCACGAGCCCGTGGGGCTCGATCCCGAAGGACGGCCACGGCGCGTCGACGCCGGTGAGCCGCCGGGGCGGGGCCTCGAGGGCATACCCGCACCGTTCCGCCACCTCGGCGACGACCTCGGCGAGGACGCCCATCGACCGCTGCGGCTCCTGGACGGCGAGGAGCCGCCCGGTGCCCTCCACCGAGGCGGTCACGGTCTCGACGTCCCAGGGGAAGACCGTGCGGAGATCGACGACCTCGACGTCGATCCCCTCGGCCGCCGCCGCCTCGGCGGCCCGGAGACTCACCGGCACCATGCCGCCGTAGGTGACGATCGTCAGGTCCGTCCCCCGCCGACGAACCCGGGCCTTGCCGAGGGGGATCTCGTAGGGTTCCACCGGGACCTCCTCCCGGAACGACCGGTAGAGGACCTTCGGTTCGAGGAAGAGCACCGGATCCTCCGACCGGATCGCGGCGGTGAGGAGCCCCTTGGCGTCGTAGGGGGTGGAGGGCACGACGACGACGAGCCCGGCGGCGTGACAGAAGTAGGCCTCGGGACTGTCGCAGTGGAGCTCGTGGGCGCCGATCCCGGCGCCGTTCGGGAACCGGATCACCATCGGGAGCGTCACGTGCCCCCGGGTCCGGAACCGCATCCGGCCCACGTGGCTGACGATCTGGTCGAAGGCCGGGTACACGAACCCGTCGAACTGGATCTCGGCGATCGGACGGCCCCCGGCCACGGCCATCCCCACCGCGGTCCCCACGATCCCCGCCTCGTCGAGGGGCGTGTCGATGACCCGCTCGGGACCGAAGCGCTCGTAGAGGCCGGCGGTGATCCGGAAGACGCCGCCCGCGACGCCCACGTCCTCACCGAGGACGACGATCCGGTCGTCGGCGGCCATCTCGTCGTGGAGGGCGGCGTTGATCGCGTCGGCCATCGTCCACCGTTCCGTGGGACCCGAGGGCGCCGGTTCGTCGCCCACCTCCCACAGCTCCTCGGCGGAGAACACCGTCGGTTCCTCCCCCGCGCCGCGTTGGAGCCGATGGAGCTCGTCGACGAGCAGCCGCGGGATCCGGGCGTAGGCGTGGCGGACGATCGCGTCGCGGCCCGGCTCGGGGAGCGCCTCGGCCGCGGCGATCCCCTCGTCGACCTCCCGCTGCGCGGCGGCTTCGAGGTCTTCCTGCCGGTCGTCGTCCCACAGACCACGGTCGCGGAGGAACCGCTCCATCCGCACGAGGGGGTCGTAGGGACGGAAGGCCTCCTCCTCCTCTCGGGTCCGGTAGAGGTGCGGATCGTCGGCGGTGGCGTGGGGTCCGAAGCGATAGCAGACGGCCTCGATGAGGGTGGGACCCTCCCCTG
>DRQR01000188.1 GCA_011371355.1 Actinomycetota bacterium | reverse complement strand
GTGTCGATCCCGTCGCAGTCCCAGTCCCCGACGAAGGGCACGTCGCCGGGATCGCCGTAGTAGAAGCTCGACGTGGCACCGGCGGCGTCCCGAAGGTGCCACCGCCCGGTCTCCGGATCGACGAGCCCCACCCCGTCGGCGGCCGACGCGCCGCCGGCGGTGAGGAGCCATGCGAGCGCCGTCCAGAGGACGAGGGTGGGGAGGGCACGCCGCTGGGGGATGGGAGCCATGGTCGCTCCTCGAGATCGCGGAGGGTGGTCTTCGACCTCGGACGGTAGTCGCCCGGACGGGGCGACGGGAACCGAAGGAGGACCTGGAGACTCGGATGGACCCTGCGAGGCGGCGGTAGGCTGCCGTCGATGGACCTCGTCGCCGAGCTGGAGTCCGTCCTGGGGAGTGAGCGGGTGCGGGCACATCCCCTCGACCGTCGCGTGTTCGCGAAGGACGCGGGGGTGAAGACCGGGCCGGTGGCGGCGATCGTGTTCCCCGAGACCGCCGAGGAGACGGCCTCCTGCGTACGGATCGCCGCCGAGGCCGGGATCCCGGTCGTCCCCCGCGGCGCGGGAACCGGTCTCGCCGGCGGGGCCGTGCCCGTCGAGCCCGCGCTCCTCGTGGTGATGACCCGGATGAACCGGATCTTCGAGGTCGACGAGCAGGGGCGTACGGCCTGGGTCGGTCCCGGCGTCATCAACCTCGAACTGTCCAAGCAGCTCGCCTCGACCGGGCTCCACTTCGCTCCCGACCCCTCCTCGCAGCAGTCCTGCACGATCGGCGGCAACGTGGGGACCAACGCCGGGGGCCCCCACTGTCTCGCCGAGGGCACGACGGTGGCCCACATCCTCGCCGTCGAGCTCGTCACCGTCGACGGGGAGATCGTCGTCGTCGGCGCCGAGTATCCCGACCCGATCGGCCTCGATCTCCGCGCCGTGATCGTCGGCTCGGAGGGCACGTTGGGGATCGTGACCCGGGTCCTCGTCAAGCTCACCGAGAACCCGCCCGCGGTCGGCACGCTCCTGCTCGGCTTCCCCACCGTCGACGCGGCCGCGGCCACGGTCTCGGAGATCATCGCCTCCGGCCTCGTCCCGGCCGCGCTCGAGATGATGGACCGACCCATGGTCCGAGCCGTCGAGAACTTCGTCCACGCGGGCTATCCCACCGACGCGGCGGCCGTGCTCCTCGCCGAGGTGGCCGGGCACCCCGAGGGCGTGCGGGCCGAGGCCGAGATGATCGAGCGGATCGCCCGATCCCACGGAGCCACGTCGGTGCGGACTGCGGCCGACGACGCCGAGCGGGCCCTGCTGTGGAAGGGCCGGAAATCGGCCTTCGGAGCGATCGCCCAGTCGGCGCCCGACTACTACCTCCACGACACGGTCGTGCCCCGCACCCGGCTCGTCGAGGTCCTCGACGCCATCTACGAGATCGCCGCTCGGCACGGCATCTCCCTCCTCAACGTGTTCCACGCCG
Source organism: Actinomycetota bacterium (assembly GCA_011371355.1). Lineage (GTDB taxonomy): Bacteria > Actinomycetota > Acidimicrobiia > Spongiisociales > UBA5794 > DRQR01. The sequence continues at coordinate 10,084 of DRQR01000188.1, read as the reverse complement.
GAGACGGCAACCTCCACCCCCTCGTGTCCTTCGACGCGTCTCGGCCGGGGGAGCTCGACCGGGTCCTCGCCGCGGCCGACGAGATGGTGCGGGTCTCCGTCGAGGCGGGGGGCACCCTGTCGGGTGAGCACGGCATCGGGCTCGAGAAGCGCGACCTCATGGGGCTCGTGTTCTCGGCCGACGACCTCGACGCGCAGGCGCGCCTCCGGGAGGCCTTCGATCCGACGGGGAGGATGAACCCGGGCAAGGTGCTCCCGGAGGGGTCCCGCTGCTTCGATCGGGCCGCGGTGTCGGGAGGGACGGGCCGGTGACCGCCCTCCGGGAGGTGACCCGTCGGCTCCTCGAACGACTCCGGCCCGACGACGTCCCCGAGGCGATCGGCGACGCGCCGGTCGTGGCGCCGAGCACCGCCGACGAGGCCGCCGAGGTCCTGCGCCACGCCGCCGAGGAGGGACTGACCGTGGGGTTCGTGGGTGCCGGGACCCGGCTCGGCCTGGGCGGTCCCCTCGAACCCGACCTCTGGGTGTCGTCGAGCCGTATGGCACGGGTCGTCGACCACCAGCCCGCGGATCTCACCCTCACCGTGGAGCCCGGGGTGACCCTCGGGGAGATCGAGGAGCTCCTCGGGGCCCATCGCCAGTCGGCGATCCTCCCCGAGGGTCGTCCGGAGGAGACCATCGGCGGAGTCGTCGCCGCCGGGGCGAGCGGATTCCGACGGCTCCGGTACGGCCCCACCCGGGATCGCGTCCTCGAGGTCGTCCTCGCCACCGGCTACGGCGAGGTCGTCCGGGCCGGCGCTCCGTTGGTCAAGAACGTCACCGGCTACGACCTGTCCCGCCTCGTCGTCGGATCCCTCGGCTCCCTCGGGTTCGTCGCCCGGATCTGCCTCAAGCTCTGGCCCGAGCCACCCGTCCACGCCACGGTGCCCGTCACCGACCCGGCCGCCGCCCTCGCCGCCACCTACCGGCCGCTCGCCGTGCTCGAGACTCGCGAAGGCGGCTTCGTCTACCTCGGCGGCACCGAGGCCCAGGTCGGGGCCCAGGCCGCCGCGCTGGGAGCCGGCGTCCGGGTCGGCCTCGCCTGGCCGGACCGCCCCACGGGGCCGGTGCCCGTCGAGCTGCGGGTCCCCGCCCGGGCGCTGCCCGAGGCGGTCCGTACCGTCCGGCGGCTGCTCCCCGAAGCTCCCTTCGTCGCCGAACACGGCGTCGGTGTGGTGCATCTCGCCGGGCCCGCCGATGCCGACGAGGAGTTCCGAACCCTGCGGCGCTGGGCGGAGCGCGCCGGTGGGGTCGTCGTGCGTCTCGGCGGCTACGACGTGCTCTCGGCTTCGGAGTTCCCACCGTGGGGCGCCCCTCCGCCGTGGGCGGGGCTCCAGCGGCGAGTGGTCGCCGCCTTCGACCCCGCGGGCGTGCTCGCGCCCGGCAAGCTCCCCGGAGGGCTGCGGTGAGCTGGGTGACGGACTTCGCGCCCGAACGGGACGACCTCGACTCCTGCGTCACCTGCGGGTTGTGCCTGCCCTTCTGCCCGACCTTCCGGCTCACGGGAGACGAGACGGCCTCGCCGCGGGGCCGCCTGGCGGCGATCCTCGCCGTCGCCCGCGGGGAGCAGCCCGTCGACGAGCGGTTCGACGAGATGATGAGCTTCTGCCTCCAATGCCGCGCCTGCGAACCCCCGTGCCCGTCGATGGTGCCCTACGGGAAGATCCAAGAGCGGGTTCGCGCCGAGCTGCTCGTCCAGCGCCCGTCGTTGCGGCGCTTCCTCCGCCGTCTCGTGCTCGGACGCGGCCTCGCGTCCCCCACGATGCTCCGCACGGCCGGGATCGGCGTGGCCGTCGCCCAACGCCTCGGGCTCACGAGGCTCGTCGGCGGCCCGACCGGTCGGAGCCTCCGGGCGCTCCGGCGCGTCTCCCTCCCCTTGCGGCCGACCCGAGGCCGGAGCTGGGAACCGAGGGGCACGCCGGTGGGCACCGTGGCACTGTTCTCGGGCTGTGTGATGGACGTGTGGTTCACCCCGGTGCACGAGGCGCTCGTCGACGTGCTCAGGGTCGCCGGGTATCGGGTCGTCGCCCCGGCCTCGCAGGTCTGCTGCGGCGCCCTCGCCGCTCACGACGGCGCTGCGTTCGATGCGGTCCGCATGGCCGCCCACAACGTCCGGGCCTTCGCCGAGGTGGATCTCGTCGTCGTCGACGCCGCGGGCTGCGGCGCGCATCTCCGTGACTACGGCCACTGGGTCGATGGAGGCGCCGAGCTCGCCGCGAAGACCGTCGACGCCACCGTCCTCGTCGCCCGGCTCCTCGACGACGGGGCGCTGCCGGAGCTCGAGGGCGACCGGGGCGAGGTCGCCGTGCAGGATCCCTGTCATCTCCGCCATGCCCAGCGGATCGTCGAGGAACCGCGGCGGGTCCTCCGAGCGGCCGGCTACGTGCCCGTCGAGATCGACGACCTCGGCCTGTGCTGCGGCGCCGCCGGGATCTACGGGTTGTCGTATCCCGACACCTCCGCCGAGCTCGGCCGACGGAAGGCGGCGCAGGTGCGTGACTCCGGCGCGTCGGTCGTCGCTTCGGCGAATCCCGGGTGCGAACTCCAGCTCCGCGGCCACCTCGACGTCGGGATCGAGGTTCGGCATCCCATCGAGCTCTACCGGGACGCCCTCCTCGACGAGCTCACGGCGTGAGGGCCTCGGCGACGAGCCGGGCGTCGGTCTCGAGCATCCCGAGGTAGCTGTCGGCGCCGCTGCCCGGAGGTCCCAGGGAGCCCACGTAGAGCGGGACGACCTCCACCGGCCTCCCCAGCTCGGCGGCGACGGCCTCGGCGAGTCGGCTCGGCTCGCCGACCTCGGTGAAGATCACCGAGACGTCGGCCGTCTCCATCGCCTCGACGAGCGCCTCGAGATCGGCCGGGGTCGGCTCGGCGAGGGTCGACGTCGACGGGACGAGGGCGCCCACCTCGACGAAGCCGTAGCGTTCGGCGAAGTAGCCGAGGGAGCGATGGTCGGTGACGAGGAGCCGCCGCTCCACCGGCACGGCGGCGAGGAGCGCTTCGATCCGGCCGTGGGTCGCCACGACCTCCCCGCGGTAGTGTGCCCCGGCCTGCCGGATGCAGTCCGCCGCGTCGGGCCGGAGGCCGCCGAGGGTCTCGGCGACGAGCTCGACACCGTCGGCCATGCGCAGCGGATCCATCCACACGTGGGGATCGACGGAGGGATCGGCGCCGTCCCGAGCGACGGGGTCGAGGTGGGGTCCGAGCCGCAGCACCGGGGTTCCCTCTCGTGCCACGGCGTCGAGGACGTCCCCGAGATGGGCTTCGAGTCCGAGGCCGTTGGCGACGACGAGATCGGCTTCGTGGAGTCGGGTCACCTGTCGGGGAGAGGCCTGATAGGCGTGGGGGTCCTGGCCGACCCCCATGAGCGATTCGACGACGAGGCCGCAGCCTTCCACGGTGTGGGCGACGACGTCCCCGAGGATCGTCGTCGTGGCGACCACGTCGGGCGTCGAGGCGGCCGAGCCGCCGCAGGCGACGACGACGACCGCCACCAGGGCGAGGATCGGGCGAGGGTGCATGGAGACCTTCCTCGGCTGCGGCGCGAACCCTACCGAGGCTCGAGACCGATCGTGTAGACCGTCAAGCGTCGGATCTCGGCGCCGAGCCGTCTCGCCGCGTCGACGAGCCAGTCGACGTCGGGGAGCCACCAGACGACCTCGTCGCGTCGACGTTCGGCGGCGAGGGCCGCCGTCGCCCCGAGGAACGCCGTCGCCTCGTCGGGGGTGGTCTCGAGCCAGCCGACCTCGAGGGCGTCGTCGGCGGGGGTCACGAGCGCCCACCCGGATCCCACCTCCCAGAAGTGCTCCCGCTTCGCGGCGTCGGCGAGATCGTCGGGCCGGAGCCGGCGGAACGTCCAGGGTCGGCACTCGTAGAGCATCCTCGAGACCCTGCCGAGGACCCCGCCGGACCACGACGTGAAGGCAGGCTGGGCCTCGGCGGAGGGCGCGAGCCGAATGCGGGCCGGGACGATCCTCCCGCCGTTCCCCTCGGTCCTCACCGAGGCCTCCCCGACGGCCCGCACCGCCCGATGGAACCGGGCGGCGGGGCGCATCCCGAGCTTCGTCACGTTGCGGATCGACGGCTCGTTCCAGTCCTCGACGAGGAGACGGCCGACCTCGGCGCCCTCGGCGCGGGCCCAGGCGAAGAGACGATGGGCGAGGGTGACGGCCACTCCCCGGCCCCGGTGGTCGGGATGGACCCGGGCCGCGTGGAACCAGGCCTCGGTGGGTGAGAGGAGCTCGCCTCGGGCGATGCCGATCGGCCGTTCGTCCTCCACCGCGACGAGGAGGATGCCCTCGTCGTCGTCGATCCACCGGGGGAGGACCTCGGGGATGTAGTCGCCCCAGTCGAAGGTGTCGGTGGTGAAGGCGACGATCGCCGGGATGTCGCCGGTGGTCGCCGGCCGGATCTCGACCATCTCGCCTTCAGTAGCGGGCGAGCCGGCGAGCCCGTTCGACGATGCCGTCGACGGAGGGGAGGATCTGCTCCTCCAAGGACGCGGCGTACGGGAAGGTGGGCACGTCGGGAGCGGCGTATCGCTCGATCGGGGCGTCGAGCCAGTCGAAGGCCTTGGCGGCGATCTGGGCGGCGATCTCGGCTCCGTAGCCGACGAACTCGTTGTCCTCGTGGACGATGAGGACCTTGGAGGTCGTCTGCACCTGGGCTTCGATCGAGGGCCAGTCGAGGGGCTTGAGGCTGCGCAGGTCGAGCACCCCGACCTCGAGGCCCTCCTCGGCGAGTCGATCGGCGGCCTCCACGGCGAAGTGCGCCATCGTCCCGTAGGCGATGATCGTCAGATCCCGCCCGGCGCGGCGCAACCGGGCCCTGCCGAGGGGGACCCGGTGCACACCGTCGGGGTAGGGACCCTCGACGAGCCGGTAGAGCTTCTTCGGTTCGAGGAACAGCACCGGGTCGGGATCCTCGACCGCGGACCAGAGCAGGCCCTTCGCATCGGCCGGCGTCGAGGGGACGACGACCTTGAGGCCGGGGACGTGGGCGTAGAACGCCTCGACCGACTGGGAGTGGTAGAGGGCGCCGTGGATGCCGCCCCCGTAGGGGGTCCGGATCACGATGGGGCACGACCATCGTCCGTTGGACCGGTAGTGGATCCGTGCCGCCTCCGAGACGATCTGGTCGAAGGCGGGGTGGATGAAGTCGGCGAACTGGATCTCGGGGATGGCCTTGGCTCCGGTCGCCGCCAGCCCGATCGCGACGCCGACGATGAGGGACTCGGACAGGGGCGCGTTGAAGGCCCGGTCGTGACCGAACTCGTCCGTGAGCCCGACGGTGGCCTTGAAGACCCCGCCCTTGGGGTCGGCGACGTCTTCGCCGAAGACGAGGGTGTCGGGGTGGGCCTCCATGATCTCGTGGAGGGCGCGGTTGATCGCCGTGATGAGGTTCACCCGGTCGGTGCCCCGGTCCTCCTCGACCTCGGTGACGGGCTCGGACGGCTCGATCGGGAGCGCGTAGACCCGACCGGTCGCGTCCGTGGGATCGGGGGCCGCTTCGGCCTCCGCCACCGCGCGGGCGATCTCCTCCTCGACCTCCCGGTCGATTCGCTCCTCGGTGGCGGCGTCGAGCAACCGCTTCTCGACGAGGTACTGGCGCAGGTTCGGGATCGGGTCCTTGCGCCGCCAGAGCTCCACCTCCTCCCGGGTTCGGTAGAGCTTGTCGTCGTCGTCGGAGGTGTGGGCGTAGTAGCGGTAGGTCTTCGCCTCGATGAGCGTCGGGCCCTCCCCGGCCCGGGCTCGCTCGACGGCGGCGGCCATCGCCCCGTAGACGGCGAGCACGTCGTTGCCGTCGACGACGACGCCCGTGATGCCGTAGCCCTGGGCCCGGTCGGCGACGGTCCCGGCGACCTCCTCGGCTTGGGGCACGGAGATCGCGTAGAGGTTGTTCTCGATGAGGAAGACGATCGGGAGCCGGTGGATCCCGGCGAAGTTCATCGCCTCGTGCCAGTCGCCCTCCGACGTGGCTCCCTCCCCCGAGCTGACGCAGACCACCCCATCGGAGCCCGTCCGGGCCAGCTCGTAGGCGATGCCGCAGGCGTGAGGGAACTGGGTGGCGATGACCGACGAGTGGGTGAAGATGTGGCGGTCGGGGTCCGACCAGTGGTTCGGCATCTGCCGGCCCCCGCTGGCGGGGTCGGTGGCCTTCGCGAAGATCCCGAGGAAGACGTCGCGGGCGGGTACGCCGAGGGCGAGGTTGAACGCGGTGTCCCGATAGTAGGGCAGCGACCAGTCGCGCTCGGGATCGAGGGCCCAGGCGGCGCCGACCTGGGTCGCCTCGTGTCCGGCGACGGACACCACGAAGGGGACCCGTCCCTGACGGTTGAGGGCCCACATCCGCTCGTCGAGCTTCCGGGCGAGGAGCATCGTTCGGTAGATCTCGAGGATCTCCTCGTCCGACAGCCCCAGGGATCCGTGGTCGAGGATGGAGTCCAGTCCGAGGGTCATGTCGTGCTCCTTCATGCGCGGTCCCTTCGTTGGCGGAGGCGCAGGGTGCCGATCTCGTCGATGCGACGTCGGGCGAGACGGACGGCGGCCTCATGGGGGTTGATCCGCTCCTCGTCGGCGATGGTGAACACCCGACGGAGGTTCTCGTAGATACGGTCCACCATCGCCGCGGCCCGCGCCTCGGAGTATCCCTCCATCTCCACGGCGATGTTGATGACGCCGCCGGCGTTGACGACGAAGTCGGGTGCGTAGAGGATCCCGCGGCCTTCGAGCCGTTCGGCGTCCTCGTCGGTGGCGAGCTGGTTGTTCGCCGAGCCGCAGACCGCCTGGGCCCGCAGCCGCGGGATCGTGGACTCGTCGAGGATCCCGCCGAGCGCGCAGGGGGCGAAGATGTCGCATTCGACCTCGTAGATCTCGTCGAGGTCGACGACCTTGGCGCCGAACCGGTTGGCGGCCCGACGGGTGGCGGCGGGGTCGACGTCGGCCACGATGAGCTCGGCGCCGAGGGCGTGGAGGCGCTCGGCGAGGTTCGTTCCGACCTTCCCCACGCCCTGGATGGCCACGGTCTTCCCGCCGAGGTCTCGGGTCCCCCAGAGGCGCTCGGCCACGGCCTGCTGGGCGGCGACGACGCCGCGCGCCGTCGCCGGGGAGGGGTCACCCGAGCCGCCGTGGGCGAGGGGGAGGCCCGTGACGAAGGGGGTCTCCCGGGCGATGAGGACCATGTCCTCGGTCGTCGTGCCGACGTCCTCGGCGGTGATGTAGCGACCTCCGAGGGAGTCGACGAGCCTTCCGTAGGCCCTGAAGAGCCGTTCGCTCTTCATCGTCCGCGGATCGCCGATGATCACCGCCTTGCCGCCCCCGAGGTCGAGGCCCGCGGCGGCGGACTTCAGGGTCATCCCCTCGGAGAGGCGAAGGACGTCGTCGAGCGCCGCCTCCTCGGAATCGTACGGATGGAAGCGGGTCCCGCCGAGGGCGGGACCGAGGGCCGTCGAGTGGATGGCGATGATCGTCCGGAGACCGCTGGCGGGATCCACGCCGAAGACGACCTGCTCGTGGGAGGCGATCGCCTCGAATACTCCCAAGAGCCCTCCTTTCGGTGGACGCGGTCGGCCGAACCGGGTCTCGGGGACGTCTTCGATTCTACCGGGTCGCGCCGGCGGGCGGGGGTGGGTGGGGTGCGGGTCGTGGCCCGTCGGCTCGGCGCTCGGCGGTCTCTAGGATCGCCGCGGATGATCAAGACGGCCTACCTCCGCGTCTACGTCCCCGCCGACGGGCGGCGGTGGCCCCCCTACGGCGGAGGACCGCGGCACCGGGTGGTTCGCAGCACCGAGTCGTTCGTCTGGGACGAGCCGATCGACGACGACGCGTTCCTCCTCGAACACGGCGGCAGGTCCTACGTCTGCCCGCGTCATCCCCGCCTGCGGATGCTCGAGGGGCTCATGGCCTTCGCCGCCGACTTCCCGACGATGCCCCTCGTCGCCGGCGGACGGCTCGATCCCTACGTCCGTGAACTCGAGGCGCTGCGCCGCCGGGAAGGGGCGCGGTCGCACATCCTCAGCTCACCGTGGCACGTGCCGCTGCGGTGGTTCGCCGCGTTCTCGCCGGAAGATCGGGAGCTCTACGCCGACGCGGGGCGGCCGTCGATCCGGTATCGAGGTTCGCTCGCCCGGGCGGTCGAACGGCTGGCCTGGGCGGCGGCGGTCCTCGACGCGGCCGGTTTCTCCGAGCCGGTGGTCGACCAGGTCCGGGACCTCGAGCGTTGGCTCACCGAGTTCCCGGCGGAGGCGATCGTCGAGCTCGACTACGGCTCGGTCGCCGAGCTCTTCACCGCCGAGGCGCTCGTCGCCGACGAGACCTGCGCCGAGGTGCGCGAGAGTCTCCTCGCCCTCGAACGGGGGGACGTCGACGAGGCGGGTGATCGCTACCTGGCCGCGGCGACCCGGTGGGCTCCGCATCAGGCCCTCACGTACTCGAACTGAGGGGCGTCGCGGTGGACGACATGGGTCCGGGCGGTCGGTCGAGTCCCGGTCGACGTGGCGCTCGCCGGTCCCCGGGTGGAGCTTCGACGGGACGGGCTCGGCGGGTAGCGTAGGGGACGGCAACGTTCCGAGGAAAGGAGAGGGACCATGGACGATACGACGGGTGCGAGCGAATCGGCGGGAGGCGCGGGCGCGACGTTCCCCGAGCCGCAGACCCCCGACGCGAAGACCTGGGCGGCGATCGCCCATCTCGGAGCGCTCATCCTCGGGTTCCTCGCGCCGCTCATCGTCTACGTCATGAAGAAGGACGAGGACCCGTTCGTCAGGGAGCACGCCCGAGAGGCGCTGAACTTCCAGATCGTGGTGCTCATCGCCGTGGTGATCTCGCTGTTCCTGGTGCTCATCCTCATCGGGTTCCTGCTCTTGTTCGTCATCGCGATCGTCAACTTCGTCCTCGTCATCATCGCCGGGATCAAGGCGGCCAACGGCGAGCCCTACCGCTACCCCTTCAACATCCAGTTCGTGAAGTGATGCGGGCGATGCAGGTCGCCGCCTACGGCGAGCCGCTCCGGCTCGTCGAGGCGCCCGAGCCGGAAGTGGGACCCGGCGAGGTGCTCGTCGACGTTCACCGCGCCGGGGTGAACTTCCCCGACCTGCTGCTCATCCAGGGGCTCTACCAGGCCCGACCCGAGCCGCCCTTCGGGCCCGGCTTCGAGGTGGCCGGCGTCGTCGCCGCCATCGGCGACGGCGTCGACCACGTCGCCGTCGGAGACCGGGTCGTCGCCTTCGTCGACCACGGCGGCTACGCCGAGCGGGTGGTGGCTCCCGCCGACTCGGTGACGCCGATCCCCGACGAGGTGGGCTTCGACGAGGCCGCCGTCTTGCCGATCGCCTACGGGACCGGCTACCACGCCCTCGTCGATCGGGCTCGGCTCGCCGAAGGGGAGGTCCTCCTCGTGCTCGGCGCCTCCGGCGGCGTGGGTACCGCCGCGGTGGAGCTCGGGCACCTCCTCGGCGCGGTGGTCGTGGGGGTCGTCGGCTCGGAGCGGAAGGTGGACGCGGTCCGAGACAAGGGCGCCGACCACGTCCTCGTCGGCTACGGCGATCTCCGCACCCGAGTCCGGGAGCTCACCGGGGGCCGCGGCGTCGACGTCCTCTACGACCCGGTGGGCGGGGATCCCTTCGACGCGGCGCTCCGGGCGATGGCCTGGCAGGGCCGGATGCTCGTCATCGGCTTCACCTCGGGTCGCATCCCCGACATCCCGGCGAATCGGCTGCTCCTCAACGAGACCGCCGCCCTCGGGGTGTTCTGGGGCCGGTTCGCTCGGGAGGATCCCGAGGCGAACCGACGGAACTTCGCCACGATCCTCGAGTGGGTGGCCGAGGGTCGGCTTCGGCCCACGGTCACCGAGGTCCTCCCCCTCGAGGAGGCCGCGGCGGCCCTCGAGCGGTTGGCCTCCCGGCGGGTCGTGGGCAAGATCGTGTTGGCGGTCCGATGAGGGGAGGCGACGATGGCCGGTGATTGGAAGGTCGACGGGGGACGCCTGTGGGCGTCGGGGGTGGCGACGGCGGTCGTGGCGGGCCTCGTCGCCGCCACGGTGCTCTTCGT
>DRQR01000187.1 GCA_011371355.1 Actinomycetota bacterium | reverse complement strand
GGGTGAGGACGAGGTCGGGATCGAGCTCGATGAACCGCTCCGGCTCGGCGAGGATCCGCTCCTTGAGGACGCCGTCGGCATGGGCACGGTCGATGGCCTCCCGGACGAGGTGGTAGACGTCGGCGTGGCCGATGCCCGGCGGCAGTTCCCCGGCCTCGAGCCGGTCGATGTACTGGGCGTAGAGGCTCGCCTCGGAGAGGGAGAAGAGCGTGTTCATGAACTCGAAGCGTTCGGAGCCGAGATCGACGAAGGTCTCGGCGTAGGCGTCCCTCAGCTCGTTGTACGAGAGCATCCGGCTGCCGTGGGCGGCCCGGATGACGTACCCGAACCTCGTTGCCTTGAGGAGGTTCCCCGCCTCGACGTCGATGACGAGGCCCCGGATCACCGTCGTCGGGTCGAACTCGATCCCCTCGGTGGGCCAACCCAGCTCGCCGAGCTTCTGCTTCCCGGCGTCGAAGGCCATCTGTTCCCACTCGCCCACGTTGTAGTGGACGAGGGTGTAGTCCATGTCGTAGCCGATCGCCGCGATCGACCGGAGGTTCAAGGTCCGGTTCGCGTAGACGTCGCGGGTCGGCGGCGCGAGGGGGACGTCGCTCATGGATCCATGCTCGCGGCTCGTCTCCCCCTCCTCAGCCGGCGCCGTGGATCCTGCCGTCGCGGCCGGCCCACTCGCGTTCCCTGAGGACGTACTTCTGGATCTTCCCCGTCGAGGTGCGGGGCAGGTCCTCGACGAACTCGACGACGTCGGGGGCCTTGAAGTGGGCGAGCCGTTCCCGGACGTGGGCGATGATCTCCTCCTCGGTTGCCTCGGCCCCCTCCCGGAGGATCACGAAGGCCTTCGGCCGTTCGCCCCACGTGTCGTCGGGGATGGCGATCACCGTGCATTCGAGGACCGCAGGGTGCGAGCCGATGGCCTGTTCGACCTCGATCGTCGAGATGTTCTCCCCTCCGGAGATGATGATGTCCTTCGCCCGGTCCCGCAGCTCGATGTAGCCGTCGGGATGCCACACCGCCAGGTCCCCCGAGTGGAACCAGCCACCCCGGAACGCCTCGGCGGTCGCCTCGGGGTCGGCGAAGTAGCCCTTCATGACGTTGTTGCCGCGCATGACGACCTCACCCATCGTCGTGCCGTCTCGGGGCACGTCGTTCATGTCCTCGTCGACGACCCGGATCGGATCGGCGTGGATGTAGGCGACCCCTTGGCGGGCGAGGAACCTGGCCCGTTCCGCCGGTGCGGCGTCGGCGATGCCCGGCTGGTACTCGCAGACCGTGTGGGGTCCGTAGGTCTCGGTGAGGCCGTAGACGTGGACGATCTGGGCACCGAGCTCTTCCAGGGCGGCGAGGATCTTCGGGTTCGGCGGGGCCGCCGCGGTGGTGATCACGAGGGGTCGGGGGAGGGGGTGGGCCTCCTCGGCGGTGGCGATCATGAGGAGGACCGTCGGGGCGCCGTTGAGATGGGTGACGCCCTCGGCGTCGATGAGCCGCCAGATCTCGGAGGCCTCCACCTTGCGCAGGCACACGTGCCGGCCGCCGATCGCCGTCACGCCCCAGGTGGTGCACCAGCCGTTGCAGTGGAACATCGGCAGGGTCCACAGGTAGACCGAGTCGGGGGTGTGTCGTGAATGGACGATCTCGGCCAGGGCGTTGAGGTAGGCACCGCGGTGGGTGTACATCACGCCCTTGGGGCGACCCGTGGTTCCCGAGGTGTAGTTGATCGAGATCGTCGCCTCCTCGTCGTCGACCCGCCAATCCAAGGCGGCGTCCGAGCCGCGGCCGAGGAACTCGTCCCAGGGCGTCGTCGGATACGGCACCTCGAGGCCGAGGTCGTCGACGGCGATCACCTCCGCGACGGTCTCGAGCTCCCCGACCACCCCGGCGAGGGCGGGAAGGAGCTCGGTGTCGCCGACGAGGACCTTGGCGCCGCTGTGGTCGCAGATGTAGCGGATCTCCTCGGGAGACAGGCGGGTGTTGATCGACACGAGGACGGCACCGGCGAGGGGCACGGCGAAGTGGGCGAGGAGCATCTCGGGCACGTTCGGGAGGAGGACGGCGACCCGATCCCCCGCATCGACGCCCGAGGCTCGGAGGGCGTTCGCGAAGCGGGTGGTGAGTGTCGCCATCTCGGCGTAGGTCCACGAGCGGTCCCCGTAGGAGATCGCCGTCTTGCCGGCGAAGACGTCGGCCGATCGTTCGAGGAACGCCAGCGGCGTCAGCTCCGTGCGGTAGGTCGTCACGACAGCCCCTTCCACATCGGGGGACGCTTCTCCAGGAACGCCGACATCCCCTCCTGGGCGTCGGGGATCGCCGCGTTCTGCGCCATGATCGGCTGCGCGACCTCGTAGGCGGCCGGCTCGGGGAGATCCACCTGGGCGTAGAAGGCCCGTTTGCCGATCGCGATCGTCTCGGCCGACCAGCGGAGGATCGTCGCCACGAGCTCGTCCACGGCTTTGTCGAGCTCGTCGACGGGGACGACGGTGTTGACGAGGCCCCACTCTGCGGCGGTGTGCGCGTCGACGGGTTCGCCGGTGAGGAGCATCTGCATCGCCCGCTTCCGGCCGATCGAACGGACGATCGGCACCATCGGCGTGGTGCAGAACAACCCGATGCGCACCCCTGGGGTGGCGAACCAGGCCTCCTCGGCGGCCACCGCCAGGTCGCAAGAGGCGACGAGCTGGCAGCCGGCGGCGGTGGCCGGTCCCTGGACCTTGGCGATCACCGGCTGGGGGATCCGATGGAGGGACTCCATCATCGTCGTGCAGTCGGCGAAGAGCCGGTCGTAGAACGCGGCGGGCCGGTCGATCATCTCCCCGAGGTCGTGGCCGGCGGAGAAGACCGGACCTTCGGCGGCGAGGACGACCACCCTGGCGTCGTCGGGGACGGCGTGGATGGCGTCGGTGAGCTCGTGGAGGGTCTCGAGGCTCAGGGCGTTCCGCTTCTGTGGGTTCGCCAGGGTGATCGTGGCCACCGGCCCGTCGGTGTCGAGTCGAACGGTCGTGCTGGTCATCGTCCTCCTCTCCCGGTTCGGCCAGTGTATCGCCGTGGGCGCGGCCCGGCCGTCGGGTAGGCTCTCGTGACGACGAGTGGAGGGAGCACACCGTGACGATCGAAGGCACGACACCGCCGGCCCCTGTCGACGACACCGTCAGACGGGTCGTACGGCCCCTCGCCTCGGCGAAGTTCTGGATCAAGCTCGTCGCCGGGGTGTCGTTCGTCGGCGGGGTGCTCTATGCACTGACGATCATCGGGCTCGTCATCGCCTGGCTGCCGATCTGGATCGGGGTGCTCCTGTGGCAGGCGGCGAAGCGGGTCGAGGAGGCGGAGGCCACCGGCTCGGAGGAGGCGGCCACCGAAGCCCTCGGGAAGCTCGGCACGCTGTTCACCATCTACGGGGTGCTCACCCTCATCGGGCTCATCCTCACCGCCCTGTGGTTCGTGGCGATCATCGTCTTGGTCATGAGCGGCGAGTTCGAGGGGACGACCGGCGTCGCCCACTTCCTCGGGGGTTGATCACCGCACGGTGACCACGGTGGCCTCGGCGATCTGGGCCACCTTGTGGCTGACACTGCCCAGCAAGAGGCCCTTGAGGTCGCCGAGGCCCCGGCGACCCATGACGATGACGTCGGCGCCGACCTCCCGAGCCACGTCCACGATCGTCCGCGCCGGCGGGCCGAGCTCGACGCGGGTCCGTACGTCCTCGACACCCGCACGTCGGAGACGTTCGGCCACCCGGGCGACGAGCTCCCGGCCCGCCTCCTCGAGGGCGTCGCGGGCGTTGAGCCAGATCTGCTCGAGCTCGGCGTAGGTGCCGACGATCGTCGGGGCCGGGGAGGTGGTCGGCACGACGTGGAGCACCGTCACCGGGGCGCCGACGCAGCCGGCGAGGTCGGCGGTGAACTCGACGGCACGGTCGGCGTGTTCGGAGCCGTCGACGGCGACGAGGATGTGGCGGGTCATGTCCCTCCCGGGTCGGCTCGCGTCAGTGTGCCACGTCCCGGACGCGTCGATGGGGACCTTCGACCGGGTCGCCCGGGCCGGCCGCTGGTACCCTTGGATCGCCGATGACGCCCCACGGGAGAGTCCGGTACGACCGGCGCCGAAGGAGCAACCGCCCCGGGAAACTCTCAGGCACCAGGACCGCGGGGAAGAGGCGACTCTGGAGAGCGGGACCCTCGGGTCCCCACCGAAGGGGAAAGCCGCCGTCGGCGGTGAATCTCTCAGGTCGTACGACAGACGGGGCCCGAGACTCGAACGCGAGCAAGGAGCCTCCGACATGTCCGACGTCCCCTACAGCGAGCTCACCTCGGCGGGGGAGTTCCTTCGCCGCCACCTCGGACCCTCGGACGACGACGTGGCGGCGATGCTCGCCGAACTCGGCTTCGCCGACCTCGAGGAGCTGACCGAGGCCGTCGTCCCCGCTTCGATCCGGATCGACGACCGTCCCGACGTGCCGGGTCCGTGGTCGGAGGCGGAGGTCGTCGCCCGCCTCGCCGAGCTCGCCGCCGGGAACGAGGTGTACACCTCGCTCATCGGCATGGGCTATCACGGCACGTTCCTCCCGCCGGTGATCCGCCGCAACGTCCTCGAGAACCCGGGCTGGTACACCGCCTACACCCCGTACCAGCCCGAGATCTCCCAGGGCCGTCTCGAGGCGCTCTTGACCTTTCAGACGATGGTGGCGGACCTCACCGGCATGGAGATCGCCAACGCCTCCCTCCTCGACGAGGCGACCGCGGCCGCCGAGGCGATGGCGATGTTCCGACGGGTCTCCCGGAAGGGATCGTCGGTGTTCTACGTCGACGCCGAGGTTCACCCTCAGACCCTCGCCGTCCTCGAGACCCGGGCGCGGCCGATCGGCATCGACGTGGTCGTCGGGCCCCTCGACGAGGCCGTGGCCCACGACCCCTTCGGGGTCCTCGTCCAGTATCCGGGTACGCACGGCGATCTGCGGGACCACCGCGGGCTCGTCGACGCCGTCCACGAGGCCGGTGGGCTCGTGGCCTTCGCCGTGGACCTCCTCGCCATGACCCTCGTCGTCCCTCCCGGCGAGCTCGGTGCCGACGCCGCCGTGGGATCGTCCCAGCGGTTCGGCGTTCCCATGATGTTCGGCGGGCCCCACGCCGCCTTCCTCGCCGCGAAGGAGGCCCATCGGCGGCAGATGCCGGGGCGGATCGTCGGGGTCTCGAAGGACGCCGCGGGGCGGATGGCGCTGCGGCTCGCGCTCCAGACCCGGGAGCAGCACATCCGCCGGGAGAAGGCCACCTCGAACATCTGTACCGCCCAGGTGCTCCTCGCCGTGCTCGCCGCGTTCTACGCCGTCTACCACGGTCCCGAGGGGCTGCGGCGGATCGCCGAGCGCACCCACCGGCTCGCCTCCGCCTTCGCCGCGGCCGTTCGCGCCGCCGGGTTCGCCCTCGTGAACGACACCTGGTTCGACACGGTCACCGTCGTCGTCGACGACGCCGACGCGGTGCTCGAGGCGGCTCGCGAGCGGCGGATCAACCTCCGCCGGGTGGACGACCGTACCGTCGGCGTCGCCTTCGACGAGACGAGCACCGATGAGCTCCTCGCCACGGTCGTGGAGGTCTTCGGCGGCGATCCGGCCGCGGTCGGGGTGTACCTCAACACCGCCCCGACGGGGATCCCCGCCTCGTTGCGGCGGACGTCCGACTACCTCACCCATCCCGTGTTCCACCGGTACCGGTCCGAGACCGAGATGCTCCGGTATCTCCGATGGCTCCAGGACAAGGACCTCGCCCTCGACCGGACGATGATCCCGCTGGGGTCGTGCACGATGAAGCTCAACGCGACGACGGAGATGCTCGCGATCACCTGGCCGGAGTTCGCGGACCTGCATCCCTTCGCGCCCGTCGACCAGGCCCGCGGCTACCTGGAGCTCATCGGCGACCTCGAGCGGTGGCTCGCCGAGCTCACCGGGTACGACGCGGTGAGCCTCCAACCGAACTCCGGTGCCCAGGGTGAGCTCACCGGCCTCCTCATGATCCGTGCCTACCACGAGTCCCGGGGCGAGGGGCACCGGGACGTCTGCCTCATCCCGGCGTCGGCGCATGGGACGAACCCGGCCTCGGCGACGATGGCGGGGCTCCGAGTGGTCGTCGTCGGGACCGCGGAGGACGGCTCCATCGACCTCGACGACCTCCGGGCCAAGGCCGCCGAGCACGCGGATCGCCTCGCGGCGATCATGATCACCTATCCCTCCACCCACGGCGTGTTCGAGCCCGAGGTCGTCGAGGTCTGCGACGTGGTCCACGAACACGGCGGGCAGGTCTACATCGACGGGGCGAACCTCAACGCCATGGTGGGCCTCGCCGCGCCGGGTCGGTTCGGCGGCGACGTCTCCCACCTCAACCTCCACAAGACCTTCGCCATCCCCCACGGCGGTGGGGGTCCGGGGGTGGGTCCGGTGGCCTGCAAGGCGCACCTCGCGCCCTTCCTTCCCGGGCATCCCGTGGTCGCCACCGGTCGAAGCGGCCCCGCCGTCGCCGCGGCTCCGTGGGGCTCGGCGGGGATCCTGCCGATCTCGTGGGCCTACATCGTGCTCATGGGAGCGGCCGGTCTGCGGAAGGCCTCGCAGGTGGCGATCCTCAACGCGAACTACGTCGCCCGGCGCCTCGAGGACGCCTTCCCGGTCCTCTACAAGGGAACGTCGGGGCTCGTGGCCCACGAATGCATCCTCGACCTCCGGGGGATCCAGCGGGAGACCCACGTGACGAACGAGGACGTGGCGAAGCGACTCATCGACTACGGCTTCCACGCGCCGACGATGTCGTTCCCGGTGGCCGGGACGCTCATGGTGGAGCCCACCGAGTCGGAGTCTCGCCGAGAACTCGACCGGTTCGTCGAGGCGATGTGGGCGATCCGGCGTGAGATCGACGAGGTCGCCGCCGGCCGCGTCGAGGTGGAGGAGAGCGTGCTTCGCCGGGCCCCGCACCCCGCCGAGGATCTCCTCGACGACCGGTGGGACCGCCCCTATTCGCCTCGGGAGGCCGCCTACCCGGTGGAGGGGCTGCGCCGGCACAAGTACTGGGTGCCGGTGAGTCGGATCGACAACGCCTGGGGCGATCGGCACGTGGTCTGCGCCTGCCCACCGATCGAGGTGTACGAGCATGGGCTCGGAGACGACTGACGGCGAGCTCCGCTGGCGGGGTCGACGACCGGGTGGGTTCCTGCGGCGGCTGCTGAGGGCGCCGGCGTGGGTGTTCGGGATCGGGTTGGGCAGGTTCCTCCGAGGCCGGTTCGTGGTGGTGGTCCACCGGGGTCGTCGCAGCGGCCGGCGGTACGAGACGCCCTTGGAGGTGGTGGGGCGTCGTGGGGACGAGCTCTTCGTGGTCTCGGCCTGGGGACGGCGGGCCGACTGGGTCCGCAACCTCGAGGCGGGTGGGCTCGAGGAGGTCTGGGACGGTCGACGGCGGTTCCCGGCGACCTGGCGGTTCCCCGACGTCGACGAACGCGAGGAGATCCTCGCCGAGTACGAGCGGCGCCACCGGCGGGCCGCGGGGGTGTTCTTCCGGAGGCTCGACCCCGACTACGACGTCACCGACCGGGCCCGGCGCAGGCTGGCCGAGGGCGTCGTGATGGTGGGGTTCCGACCGCGATCGGAGGGGCGGGACCGGAGCGTTTGACGGATACCTACTGCGTATGTAGCCTGGATGCATACTCGGTAGGTATCAGGAGGTCTGATGGGCATCAGAGAAGGGCTGCTGGTCCTCCTCGCCGACGGACCCAAGCACGGCTATCGCCTCAAGGGCGAGTTCGAGGAGGCGACCGGCCAGGCCTGGCCCCTCAACATCGGCCAGGTCTACACGACCCTCGGCCGGCTCGAACGCGACGGCCTCGTCGAGCTCGACACCACCGACTCCGAAGGGCGCAAGGTCTACCGCCTCACCAAGGCCGGACGGGCCGAGGTCCGAGACTGGCTCACCCGACCCGTCGACCATCGGCTCGACGCCCGCGACGAGCTGTCGATGAAGCTCCTCCTCACCCTCTTCGCCGGGGTGGCCGACCCCCTCGCCGTCGTCGACACGCAGCGGGCGGCGACGATGACCGCCCTCCAGGACCTCCACCGGCTCAAGCAGGAGACCGACCCCGACGACCTGCCCTGGCTCCTCCACCTCGACCGCCTCATCCTCCGCGCCGAGGCCGAGCTGCGCTGGCTCGACCTCGTCGAAGATCGCCTACCCGAGCGACGGCGCCGACCGGCCGCCGTCCACGAGCCCGCCGAGACCGAGGAGGTGACCGGATGACCGAGGTGATACTCCGGATGCGACGGGTGGGTCGCACCTACGGCGAAGGCTCCCGGCGGGTCGACGCCCTCGTCGACGTCGACCTCGACGTCGCCCCCGGAGAGCTCGTCGCCGTCACCGGCAGGAGCGGGTCGGGCAAGTCCACCCTCCTCAACCTCGCCGGTACTCTCGACCGTCCCACCACCGGCACCATCGAGGTCGACGGTCGGCACCTCGGCGATCTCGGGCCTCGCCGCCTCGCCGAGCTGCGGCGGCGCACGATCGGGATCGTCTTCCAAGAGCTCAACCTCATCCCTTCGCTCACCGCCGCCGAGAACGTGGCCTTGCCGCTCGAGCTCGACGGGACCGACCTGCGGGTCGCCCGGCAGGCCGCGGAAGCCGCCCTCGACGAGGTGGGTCTCGGCGCCATGGTGGATCGGTATCCCGACGAGCTGTCGGGGGGAGAGCAGCAGCGGGTGGCCATCGCCCGAGGACTGGTGGGCACCCGCACGTTGCTCCTCGCCGACGAGCCCACCGGGGCGTTGGACGAGCTCACCGGCGAGGCGATCCTGCGACTCCTCCGGAGCCGCTGCGACGCCGGCGCAGCCGGGCTCCTCGTCACCCACGACCCGGGGTGGGCCGCCTGGGCCGACCGGGTCGTGCTCCTCCGCAGCGGACGCATCGAGTCGGTCACCGAGCGGTCTGCCACCCCACCGACCCCCGCGGAGCTCCGGGCGTGAGCGCCGGGCTCGCGCTCCTGCGCCTCGCTCGCCGCACCGCCCGGCGGCATCCCGGTCGCACCTCGTTCGTGGCCGTGCTCGTGGCCCTCGGCGTCGGCGTCGCCGCCTTCACGGCCATCGTGGTGCGCACCATGGCGCTCACGCCGGAGGAACGCGTGGCCGCCAGGTTCGGCGACGCCGACCTTCGCATCTCGGTGGACCCTCCCACAGGTGAGCTCGAGGCGGTCGAGGAGTGGCTCGCTCAGGAGCTCGCCGGGCTCGACGCGGCCATCCACCGTGAGGCGTGGGTGGGGCCGGGCCTCGCCGTCGATCTCGATCCGAACGACCCGCTCGTCGCCGACACCCTCCTCGTCGAGGGAGACCGGCCGGGCCTGGGCGAGGTGCTCGCCTCCCCAGGGCTCCTCCGTCAGATGGGACTGACCGTCGGTGACGAACTGCTCCTCCGCACCGACGCGGGTGTCGTTCCCTTCGAGATCGTCGGGACCGCCTCCCGCGTGGACTCGCGCTCGTTCCCGCTCCTCCTCGTGGCCCCCGATACCTTCGACCGGCTCGTCGCGCTCCCCGGGCACGGTTCGGGAGGGATCGTCGCCCACGTCGCCACCGACGACCCGGCGGGGCTCGGGGCTCGACTCGAGCGGGCCTTCGCCGCCCGATTCCCCGCGGAGTTGCCGTCGGAAGGTGCGCCGGAGGCCATGGCGGAGCCCGCGGGTCTCGGGTATGAGCCTCGAGAATGGATCGCGGCGCGAGCCGAGGACGATGTGCCGCCGCCCTCCCTCGTCGGGATCGCCGTCGCCGCGCTCCTCCTCGTCGAGGTCGGGCTCCTCGCCGCGGCCGCCTACGCCGTGGGGACCCGGCGTCGGCTTCGGGAGCTCGGGCTCCTCGTCGCCAACGGCGCCACCGCGTTCCAGATCCGACGCCTCGTCCTCGCCGAGGCGGGGGTCGTCGCCGGCCTGGGCGCCGCCGTGGGCCTCGCCCTCGCCGTCGGCGTCGCCCACCTCGCCGACCCCTTGATCGTCCTCCTCGCCGACCGGACCGTCCAGGGTCCTCGGGTCGACGTCGGCGACCTGCTGGGCCCGGCGGTCGTTGGGGTCGCCGCCACGCTGGTCGCCGCCTGGCTTCCGGCTCGGACCGCCGCCGCTCTCCCTCCCCTCGCCGCCCTGCGGGGACGGATGCCGGTGGGTGCCGTGCCCCGCCGTCTCGTGCCCGTCGCCGGAGCCATGGCCGCCGCGGGGGTCGGCATCCTCCTCGCCCTCGCCCCCACCTCCCTCGACAGCGGGGGGCTCGTCGCCCTCGGTGCCGCCGGTGTGGTCCTCACCGTGGCGGGATGGCTGCTCCTGACGGCGAAGATCGTCGAGGTGGGCGGCCGGATCGCAGGCCGCCTGCCCACGACGCCGCGACTCGCCGTTCGGGAGGCGGCCCGAACCCGGACGAAGGCCGCCGCGGCTATGGCGGCGATGACGATCGTCTTCGTGGGACCCGCCCTGTGGGGCGTGGTCTCGGCCACCGATCAGGCCGCTCGAAGCGCCCTCGCCGGCCCACCACGGAACCCCGCGGTTGCCACCGTCGTCGGCTCCTGGCCCGATCCCTTCGACGGCCCACCGGCGGTCGCCGACTGGGAGGCGACGCCGGATCAGGCCGAGGCTGTGGCCGCGATCCTCCCAGATGCCGTCCGCCTCGACGTTCCCGTCGTCACCGTCCCCGTCGAGGTCCTCGTGCACGACGGCGGAGAGGAGCTTCGCTTGCTCGTGGAGGGAGCCACGGTCGCCGTCCCGACGCTCGTCGATCTCCTCGGCCTCGACGCGCGGTCCGTGGGACCCGAGACGCCCGTCGTCGTCCTCGGAAGCCGGGCCGACGTGGTCGACGCCGTCGTCGTAGACGGCGACCGGATCGGCGAGGCTCCGGTCGTGGCGGTCGACCATCAGATCGCCGGGCTCCCCCACGTGCTCGTCGACCCGGCGTGGGTGGCCGAACGCGACCTCCCGACGGACACCCGGTACGTCTTCGCGCTCGAACGTCCCCTCACGGGCCGGGAACGTGCTCGGCTCTACGCCCTGGACTTCGTGATCGAGGTCGGGAGCTCGCCGCCCCTGCCCTGGTGGCAGGGGATGCTCCTCACCGTGGGGGCGGCGACCCTCGTCGCTCTCGTCGTCGCCGGTGCGGTCGCCGCGCTCACCGTCGCCGAGACCGACCGGGAAGTCGCGCTCCTCGTCGCCGTCGGCGCCCCGCCGAGCATCCGGCGACGGCTCGCCGGGTTCCGGTCGGCCTACCTCGCCTTCGGCGCCGCCGTGCTCGCCTCGATCCTCGCCCTCGTC
>DRQR01000186.1 GCA_011371355.1 Actinomycetota bacterium | reverse complement strand
TCGGGCTCGTCGTCCCTCGCGATCACCGGCGGGGCCGCGCCCGGCGTCTCGATGCGGGGTCGGATGGGCTCGGGGACCTGATCGAGGTACTCGGTGAGGTCGAAGCCCAAGGCGGCGTTCACCGTCTCGTAGGTGATCGGGTTCGCGCCGTCCGAGCGCGGCGTGGGATCGAAGCGGACCCACCCCTGGGTCGGCATCCACAGCTCCACCCAGGCGTGGGCGTTGTTGTCGAGGACGACGACCACCCCGTCGCCGGCCGGCGTTCCCGGGGTGAACCCGAGGACCACCCGGGAGGGGATGTCGAGGGTGCGGGCCATGAGCGCCATCGCCGTGGCGAACTGCTCGCAGTACCCGCGCCGGTAGTCGGGGTTGTCGGTGGCGTCGAAGAGCCACGCGCCGACCGATTCGACGTCGTGGCCGGGGGTGACCTCGACGTCGTAGACGAAGCCTCCCGAGGAGCGGAACCACTTCTCGAGCGCGAGGCCCTTCTCGAAGGGGGTGGTGAGGCGCTCGGTCAGCTCCCGTGCCTTGGCCCCGATGCGGGGGTCGAGGTCCGCCGGCACGTCGACGAGACGGGCCCGGCCGGGGGGCTCGCGGCGTGGGAGGGCCGCGGGTTCGGGCACCGGGTGCTCGGCGCTCGCGGTGGCGAAGAGGGGCGAGAGGTCCCCGTCGGGCTCGGCCGCGAGGGCGGCGAGGTCGGGGCGGGGGATCTCGGCGACGACGGTGTAGCGATCGCCGGTGGCGGTACGGCCGCCCTCGAAGACGAGGGATCCGTCGAACCGACGGACGAGGACGTTCCCCTCGAGGGTCGAGCTGCGGGCCTCGAAGGCGACCGGGAGGTAGGGAGCGGGCAGCCAGTCCATCGCGAGCCCGAGGATCTCGACGTCGGCGACGACCTGGGCGGTGGGGCCGGCGAAGGCGGCGGCGGGATCCTCCCAGGGGCGCTCGTCGAGGGGGTAGACCTTCGGGCGGTCCGCGAACCACCGCCCGTCCTCGTAGGTCTCCAGGGTGAGGAGGCGGAAGTAGATCTCGGAGGGTCGGGCCTCGCCCTCGATCCGGGCGGCGAAGAGGGGGATGCCCTCCCGCGAGACGAGTCCCTTCTGGATGTCGACGAAGGGGTTGTAGGCGACCGACCCGAAGAAGTCGCCGGTGAGGCCGGTGGCGGTGCGCCACTCGAGGGCGCCGTCGCGGGGCACGACGTCGGCGAGGACCGTCGAGGCGGTGAGGGCGCCGAAGAACGAGAGGCCGACGACGAGGACGCTCCCGAGCCCGGGGAGGCGTCGCCGGGTCCGTTCCGTGGTGAGGGCGGCCATCGTTCCTGCCCCTCGGCCGCGTTCGTCCGCGTCGACGGCGAGGATCGTGGCCGCGACGAGGCCGACGAAGACGGCCACGAGGACGAGGGAGGTCGCGGCCCGGTCGATGGTCACGAACTGGGCGGCGAGGGCGAGGGGTGGGAGGAGGGCGACGAAGGGGTGGCCGGTACGCAGTCCCCAGACGGCGAGGGCGCCCACGGCCCAGAAGAGCCCGGCGAGGATCGCGACGAGTCCGGGCAGGGGAACGACGGGCTCGACTCCGTTGCGGACGAGGGCCACGGCGCGGGAGAGCTGCTCGGTGGCGGCGATCCAGGCGTCGCCGTCGGTGGGGAGCCCCCCGAGGACGGCGACGACGACGAGGGCGAAGACCGCCCCGTGGACGACGGCGAGGGCCGGGAGGGGGATCCTGCGGGGGAGCGCGAGGAGCAGCCAGGTGAGCGCGCCGCCGACGACCGCGGCGCCGCCGACGACGACCTGCCACGGAGGTCCGGCGACGCTGCCGCGGAGGAGCCGGTCGAGGAGGAAGAGGGCGAACAGGAGGTTCGCCGCGCCGCTCAGCCAGCCGTAGCGGTAGACCATGCCGACTCCATCGTCGTTCTCCAGGGCACCGTCCACGCGTCGCCGGGGGCGGCCCTGACCACGAGCGCACCGCCCCGGGCGAGCCTGGCGGGACCCTCGAGGTTCCCGTCGTCGACGACGAGGACGATCGAGCGGTGGAAGGCCTCCCCGAGGCTCCGGTGGAGAGCGCCGACGGTCTCGTCGGGGGTCCCGGTGACCACGACGAGGATGCCGCCCGCCATCCCGGTGCGTCGGAGCCGTCCGACGGCGGCCGCGAGGTCGAGGCCGCCCAGGGTGCGGACCGTGGCGAGCTCCTCCATGGCGAGGTCGTAGGCGGTGGCGGTCGAGATCGGTGCGCCGACGGCGCCGGGTCCGGTCCAGAGCCGAGGGCTGTACCCGGACCGATAGAGATGCCGGAGGACCGACGCGGCGCCGCGCACCGCCTGCTCGAAGGCGTCGGGACCCCGGTACCGGTCGTTGCGGGGGTCGAGGAGGACGAGGGCTCTCGAGGTCCAGGGGATCTCGAGCTGCCGGATCATGAGCTCGTCCCGTTTGGCCGACGACGGCCAGTGGACCCGTCGCAGGTCGTCGCCGTGGCGGTACTCGCGAAGGGTGTAGAAGTCCTCTCCCGACGTCTGGGAGAAGGACACCTTGGCCGCCTGGGTGGTGGGGTCCTGGCCTCGTCCGAGCGGGAGCCCTTCGAGGGGATCCACCCGGGGGTAGACGACGAGACGATCGGGTGCCCCCACGCTGCGGCTCCGCTCGGCGAGGCCGAGGGGGTCGCGGGTGGTGATCCGGGCGGGTCCCACCCGGTAGACGCC
>DRQR01000185.1 GCA_011371355.1 Actinomycetota bacterium | reverse complement strand
TGGTACGGCTTCGTCGGATCCCATCCCCACCTCGTGAGGTACTTCAACGGCCCCGACGGGGCTCCGAGCACCGAGTACCTCGAACGGGTGCGGGAACGCTTCGGCCAGTGGATCCGGGACCTCTGCACGAGGCCCCGGGACGCCGACTGGCTCGCCTACCAGGAGGAGATCGCCCTCCGCCACACCGCCGCGAAGAAGGGCCGCACCGACGGAATCGCATCCACCGAACCCCACGTCCCGCTTCGCTACCTCGTGGCGTTCATCTGGCCGATCACCGCCACGATCCGGGAGTTCCTCGCCAACCGGGGTCACGATCCCGACGAGGTCGAACGCATGTACCAGGCGTGGTTCAAGGCGGTGACGCTGTCGGTGACGCTGTGGTGTCGCCCCTACGCCCCGGACACCTGGTAGGTGTGGCACCATGGGCCGGTGGATGGGCCCGGACTCGAACACAAGCTCTACGCCGCGGTGGACCGCCTCGGCAACGCCGTCCGTGCCGCCCGCCGACGGTTCGCCACCGCCCACGGCCTCAGCCTCCTCCAGCTCCAGGTCGTCGAGCTCCTCGGCCACGAGGCGGACCCCAGGGCCCGAGTGGGAACCCTCGCCGCCGAACTCGGCGTCTCCTCGCCGACGTTGAGCGACGCCGTGGCGTCCCTCGAGGCCAAGGGGCTCCTCCGCCGTTCCCCCGACCCCGACGACGGCCGGGCGTCGATCCTGACCCTCACCCCCGAGGGACGCCACGTCGCCGCAGACGCCGACGCCGCGCTGGGCCCGATCCTCGACGCCGCGAGGGCGGTGGCGCCGGCGAGGCGCGGCGCCGCACTCGAGGCGATCCTCGAGATGATCGCCTCCCTCTACCGAGCGGGGCTCATCTCGGTCGACGAGAGCTGCCTGACCTGCGATCACTACGAGGCCGGTCCCGCCGGGCCCTCCTGTGCCCTCCTCGGCATCGCGCTGCGACCCGAGAACCTCCGAGTCCGATGTCCCGACCACGTACCCGTCTCCGCCTGAGCACCAGGCCGCCCGGGTCGTCGTCGAGCCGCCGGGGAGGAGAGCCCCTCGCCGAGGCATCGGCCACGGCCCGACGGGGGCCCGGACCCGGGCCCCGTGAACCGTCGGAGCCGCCGATCGGGAGGTCGCGGATCCCGAGGCACCCCACGACGCCCCGGGAGCCGGTGCCGCCCGCGGCCCTCCCCCCCGCCGCTCCCCGACCGGCGCCCACCGAGCCGGTCGGGTCCCTGCGGGGCCCCACTCCTGAAACCACGCCCAGGTGACGAACTCCGGCAGAATGCCCCACGACGGCGAGACGAGTCTGGGGAGATGCGACGCCACTGGAAGTTCATCGCCGGCGGCCTCGTGGTGGCCGCGCTCGGGTTCCTCTCGGGGATGGCGCTCGGCTCCCGCGAGCCGATGCCGGTCGCCGATGCGGTGCCGACGACCACCTCCGACCCGGATCCGCCCTCGACCGCCCTCGGGAACGACCAGGTGGTCTTCGTCGTCGACCCGAACCTCGCTCCCGCCATCGACGAGGTGCCGGGCCTCGAGGCGGGCGATCCACCCCGCCCGGTGGGACGTCTGGTGAGTCCCGACGGCATCGCCTCCGACGTGGTCCTCGCCGAGCTCGTGGTCAGCTCCAGGGACCGGAACCGGGTCGAGGAGCTCGCCCGGCGCTACGGCGGGGAGATCGTCGACGAACTCCCCGGCGACGAGGGCGAACCCGGCGACTACCTCGTTCGTCTCACCCCGCCTCGGCCCGACCTGGCGCGGCTCGCCGACGATCTCGTGGCCCTCGAACCCGACCACGAGGGCCGGTTCACCGCCACGAACGCCGACCTGCTGGGCCTCATGGCGGTCGCCGCCGCCGAGACCGACGGCGACGACCTGCTCATCGGCCTCAACTGGGTGGACGTACCCACGGGGATCGCCGAGGGTTCCACCCGGGAAGCCCCGAAGGACGGCGTCCCTCGGGACGCCCTGAGCTGGCCGTACATGGCCTCCGGCACCGCCCAGGACATCGGCGTCGACGTCGCCTGGCGGCTCCTCACCGGCTACGGCCGACTCGACAACCGGGTGAAGGTCCTCGTCGTCGACCAGGGCTTCAACCGCAACCCCGACTTCCCCGACGGCGCGAAGATCCTCCGAGGCGACTGGGGTGAGACGAATCGCGTCGAATGCTCCGGGGGCCCTCCCTGCCCGTGGCACGGCACCGACGTCGCCGTCGCCGCCGTCGGCATCCCGGACAACGAGTACGGGGCGGCCGGGCCGGCCGGGCCGGTGGCGGAGCTCTACGTCCTGGAGAGCCCCATGAGTCGTTGGGCGACCTTCCGCAAGGTCGGGAAGGCCGTGGAAGACGAGGGAATCGACGTCGTGAACATGAGCTTCAGCGGGAAGGTGACGGCCTTCCGCAAGGCCGCGGAACGCCGAGCCGAACGCCTCATCGGGAACATCGTCGAGGCCGGAGCGATCGTCTTCGCCTCCGCCGGCAACTCCGGCGAGGACGTCGACCGGATCCGCTGCAGGAACGGCGAGTGCCGCGAAGCCTTCGTCCTGCTGCCCTGCGAGACCGAGGCGGCGATCTGCGTCGGTGGGATGGGCTGGGACACCACGGCGAGAGCGAAACCCAGCAACTACGGATCGAAGACCGACGGCCGCAGCGTCGACATCTACGGTCCCTACTGCGTCTACTCGATCGGAGACCCGTCGACCCCCTATGCGAACAACGACGTGAGGAAGGTGTGCGGGACGAGCTTCGCGTCGCCCTTCGTCGCCGGTGTGGCCGCCCTCGTGAAGGCCGCCGACCCCAACCTCGGTCCCGACGACATCTGGGAGATCCTCCGCGACACCGCCCATCGGGGAGGCGTCGACCTCGACGGACCGATCGGAGGACACCAGCTACGGATCGACGCCGCCGCTGCGGTGGCGAAGGCCCTCGGCGTGGAGATCGCTCCCCCGAGGGTGACGATCACCGAGCCCGCCGACGGCGAGCAGTTCGTTCTCAACGAGTTCCCCGAGTTCTCCGCCCTGGCCACCGAGTTCACCGCCTTCCTCCTCCCGGTCCGCTGGGAGTCGAACGTCGACGGTCCCCTGACCGACGGGCCCACCTTCGACACCGTGGCCGGCGCCGACCTCACCACCGGGGTCCACACCATCACCGCCACCGCCGTCGACGTGCTCGGCCAGGTCGGCACCGCCGAGATCACCATCGAGGTGGTCGACCAGCCTCCCGAGGTGTCCATCGCCTGGCCCCAGCCCGGCACGAAGGTGTACGCCGGCCAGGAGGTCGACCTCGTCGGGAAGAGCTACGACCCGGACCTCTTCGGGCCGCTGCCGTCGAAGGGGGTGTACTGGACGGTGACGTCGAAGGCGAGCGGCGTCCAGTACGACGCGGGCTTCGGCCACTTCTACACCGTCGACGGCTACCTGCCCCCCGGGAAGTACGAGGTGACGCTCCGCGGCGAGGACGGCTCGAACTCGGTCGCCGCCTCGAGCGACTTCACCGTCCTCGCGGTGCCGCCCGGAGAGGCGCCACCGAACCCGTCCATTCTCGCCCCCGAGCCCGGTGCGGTCTTCGGCTCCACGGGCGGCCCGGTGATCATCGAGTTCTCCGGGAAGGCCGTCGACGTGACGAGCGACGGCGAGCTCTCGGGGGTCCGCTTCCGCTGGGTCGCGACGAGCGACCGAGGTACCGAGAAGGTCCTCTGCCGGGGTTCGGCGTTCCCCGACGATCCCTATCCCGAGGGCGGCCCCATCGACGACTTCGTCGCCCCCGGGGGCGGAGGTGGCGGCGGGCCCATACTCACCCTCCCGAAGAACTGCTCGTCGTTC
>DRQR01000184.1 GCA_011371355.1 Actinomycetota bacterium | reverse complement strand
TTCTATTTCGGGAATCCGGGGGATTATCCGATCTATGGGGATTGGGATTGTGACGGGGTGGAGACCCCGGGGATGTATCGCCGGTCGGATGGGTACGTGTATCTGCGGAACGAGAACACCCAAGGGGTGGCGGACATCCGGTTCTTCTTCGGCAACCCCGGGGACGTCCCTCTGGCGGGGGACTTCGATGGGGATGGGTGTGACACGGTGTCGATCTACCGGCCGTCGGAAGGCAAGGTGTACATCATCAACGAACTCGGGGAGGACGACGGGGGTCTCGGGGCGGCCGAGGTGGAGTACTACTTCGGGAATCCCGGGGACAAGCCCTTCGTGGGGGACTTCGACGGGGACGGGGAGGAGACGGTCGGGTTGCATCGGGAGTCCACCGGGCTGGTGTATTTCCGGAACTCCCATACCCAGGGGGTGGCCGACCATTCCTTCATCTTCGGGGATCCCGGGGATCGGCTGGTGGCCGGGGACTGGACTGGGGATGGGGTCTTCACCCCGGCGCTGTTCCGTCCTTCGGACACCACGATGTACTTCCGGCATTCGAACACCCAAGGCGTTGCCGACGCCCAGTGGACCGCCGGAGGATCCACCTGGATCCCCATCGCCGGGACGGGATGACCCTCGACTACGCCGAGTAGCCATGCCCACTATTCGTAGAGGGTGCTACAGTGGCGGGGAGGGGGGCGAGGTGCTCCCCTGGGTAGGGACGGAAGAGCAGGAGGGCACATGAGGGCTTCGATCCACCGCCGCGGCGGGCTGCTGGCACTCGCCGTGGCCGTCGCCGCCACCGTCGCCGTGACCACGGCGCCGGCCGACGCCACCCCACCGGGCAGCAGGGGGGACGTCGTCTACGAGTACAACGACGACCTGTGGACGATGAACAAGTACGGAAACCTGCCGGCACCCCTCTACACGAGCGCCGGGAGCATCGAGCGGGCCCCGGCCTGGTCGCCCGACGGGACGAAGGTCGCCTTCTCCTCGGACAAGTCGGGACCGGGCATGAGCGGCCCGAACATCTGGGTCGTGAACGCCGACGGGACCGGGGCGACGCCGATCACCACCGAGGATCACAACGCCCCCGGGAGCGTCTCCGACGGGTTCTTCGACCCGAGCTGGTCGCCCGACGGCCAATGGCTCGTCTTCTCGAGCCTCGAGCCCTTCTCCCTGACGGGGACCGCGACCGCCGGGACCACGGCGACGACCCTCATCGACGCCACCGCCACCTTCATCAGCGACGGCGTCGAGAAGGGGATGACGGTCGACGTGCCCGGGGTCGGGACCTCGACGGTCGCCTCGGTCGACTCCGAGACGAAGATCACCCTCGACGTCGGCCTCGTCGGGCTCAGCGACGGCTCGAGCTACGAGATCTCGAAGGACCGCTACCGCCTCTACCTCGTCAAGGCCGACGGCACCGGCTTGCAGAAGATCTCGGTCGACCTCCCCGCGAACGCCTACTACAGCGACGTCGACCCCGACTGGTCGCCGAAGGGCGACAAGATCGCCTTCGGACGCCAGGTCGGCGCCGACGACGCCACCGCGTCCGTCGACCTCTACGTCGCCGACATCGACCCGACCGCGGCGACGCCGCTGTCGAACCTCACGAACCTCACCCCCGACCCCGGCTGGGTCGAGCGTGCGGAGCATCCCTCCTGGTCGCCCGACGCCACGCGGATCGCCTTCCAGAGCCAGAAGTCGACCGGCTCGCCGACCCCGGCGAACATCTGGACGATCGGCGCCGACGGCACCAGCCCGCTCCAGCTCACGGAGGCGACCTCGTTGGCAGACGAGTTCCCCTCCTGGTCGCCGGACGGAGGCGTCATCCTCTTCCAACGGCCGACTCCCCAAGGGATGTGGCTCTTTGTGATCGGGGCCGACGGGAGCTGGGGATTGGACGGCGCCGACGAGCTCAGCGGTGACGACGACCAATACCGCGGGGCCTGGCGACGGGACTTCGTGGCGACCGACGACGTTTACGCGGTCGCCGTCGGCGGCAGCGTGAACGCCGCGGCCCCCGGCGTCCTCGCCAACGACGAAGGCCTCGCCGGCAACCCGCTGGTCACCGCCTCGGTGGTGACGCCGCCCAGCCACGCGGCCTCCTTCACCTTCAACCCGGACGGGTCCTTCACCTACACCCACGACGGCACGCCGAACGACGACACCTTCACCTACCAGGTGACCGACGCCGGCGGCAACCTCTCGAACGTCGCGACCGTC
Organism: Actinomycetota bacterium; assembly: GCA_011371355.1. Classification (GTDB taxonomy): domain Bacteria; phylum Actinomycetota; class Acidimicrobiia; order Spongiisociales; family UBA5794; genus DRQR01. The sequence continues at coordinate 472 of DRQR01000184.1, read as the reverse complement.
ACCCTCGACGCCCCGACGAACGCGGCGCCCGTGGCGATGGACGACGCCTACTCCGTGGAGCGGGGCGAGACCCTCACCGTGGCCGCTCCCGGGGTGTTGCAGAACGACACCGACGCCGAGGACGGCACGCCCGGCACCGCGGTCCTCGTCTCCGGACCCAGCCACGCCACGTCCTTCACCCTCAACGGCGACGGGTCGTTCACCTACGTCCACGACGGGACGAAGGGGACGACCGACACCTTCACGTACAAGGCGAAGGACTCCGGCGCCATGGAGTCGAACGTGGCCACCGTGACCCTGACCATCACCTCGAAGGCCCACACCGTCGGGTTGGTGGATCCGGCCCAGGGGAAGTGGTATCTCTACGATGCGAACGGGGTGTTGGTGTCGTCGTTCTATTTCGGGAATCCGGGGGATTATCCGATCTATGGGGATTGGGATTGTGACGGGGTGGAGACCCCGGGGTTGTATC
>DRQR01000183.1 GCA_011371355.1 Actinomycetota bacterium | reverse complement strand
TCGGTTGCCGGCGGATGGGGAGGTGCCGGGCGGATCGTTCCGATCGCGCCGCCGGGAAGCGCGACGGGTGCGGTGGTCTCGAGGAGCTGCCGGAACTCTGCCTCGCTCCAGACCGATGGCTTCGGACCTTGGAGTCCGACGATCCCGCCATCGGGCTCGAGCGAGAGTCGCCAATACAGCTCGTGGGCGGGCCAGAAGACGAGCCGTTGGCCGAGCGCACCGTCGAAGAAGCCGTCCAGCCAGACTTTGGTGATGAGGAACACGCCACGGGTTCCGACCGTGAGGTCGATCCTCGGCGACTCCACCTGGAACACGACGGGTCCCTCACCCGGCAGGCCCAGCGTTGCCCGCTGAGCCGGGGTGAGCTCGACGAGCGCCTGGCCGGCGGGAACGGTGACCGCCAAGACGTCACCGTCGGCGACGGCTTCGTTCCCCCGCCAGACTCGGTCGATTCGGAGGGCGACGTCTCGCAGGAGAACCGACGGCACCGGCGTCGTCCCCTCGAGATCGAGGAACGCGGGGTCCCAGAAGCCACCGTCGGAGGTGTTGAAGTGCGGCCGACCCAGGGCCAACACCTCCCCTTCGACGACGATGGGTGCCGTGGCGGGGATGACGTCGAGGTCGTCGGGAACGGCGTACGAAGCGACCGTCGTGACCAGCGTGCCGTCGGCGACGCCGTAGGGCCGATCCGAGAGGGCCGCGCCGTCGAGGAGCCGGAACCGACTCGTGTCCGTGGTCCCGAAGTCGGTCTCGATCCGGGGAGGGTAGGCGGTGAGGATCCTGTCCAAGGCCGGACTCACCTCGGCTCCGGGTACCGGCATCGGCGGAGGATCGTCGAGGACGGAGATGCGCGGCCCTTCGTTTGCCGTCGGAACCTCGATCGCCGCACTGTTCGAAATGTCGAGCTGGGAGCCGGTGCCGGCGCATGCGGCCAGGACCAGGGCGGAGCATGCGATCGTCGCGATGCGGCCCATCGTCATGAGGATTCCCTCAACAGTTCCCGTGGGTGTTTCGGAAGGGGATACATGCGTGGAGCGCTGCGTGGCCATCCGGGACGCGCTTGCCGGTCCCCGCCGATCCGGCGAAGGTCTGGCCGCTCATCGTGTGATCTCCCTGGTGGGATCCATGTCCCGCAGGCGTGTGGTGGGTGATGTTCTGGACGTGTCCCAGCTCTTCCGTCCACACGCTCCAAGCGTCGAAACTGTTGGCGGGAAGTCCGCTGGAGGCCGTGCCCGTGTACCACTCGCAGTCCCGATCGATGTTGCCGCAGAACTGCCGGCCGAGCTCGTAGATGTCGTGTCGGAGCCAGAGGTCGAGAACTCGAGGGATGTGATCGGCGCCGTTTTCCTGGGCGATGCGGCCCATGCCCAGGGCCGTGCCCGTCCAGTTCACCATGTTGGGATGGGTGGGGGCCGAGCTGCTGTAGTGGGTATGCCACGGGCTGTCGGGGTTGGTAGCCCCCTGCCAGCTGCCGACGGCCGAGGAGAACCTGGACCGTTCCCCCGAGTGGTGCGACTTGGCCAGCTCGGAACCCCAGTGGTAATAGGTATGCCAGTTCTGCCAGTGCGCCTCGCAGTTGGGATCCGATCCGTACAGCGTATCAGCGAGGCAGTCGTCGAGGTCGTGCCCCTCGGCCGCCGGGAGGGGGAGAACGAGCAGGGTGACCCAGATGAGGACGGTGAACCGCCGCCACCGTGTGTCCACATCCCGTGCCTTTCGTGTGGCCACCGCTCGGCCACTCCGGTCCGTTCCCATGTCGGGGCTTGCCGCCGTCGAGGACTCGAGATGGCCCTTGGACGCAACAAGACAGGCAATAAGCATTATCTGTATGAGGGGCGGGAGTGTCCAGGGGATCCCGCTCGCCGTTGGCGCCCTCGGGGCCTCCTTCCGGTGCTTCCGATTCCTCGAGGAGCGGCCGTCGACCCCACGCAGCGAAGCCGACCCGACGTTCGCCGGCCCGAACCCGCCGCACCACCGCTGCGGATCAGCGCCCGCCGCCGACGGCAGGAGATCCGACCGCGTCCCGACGCGCCCGGGTTCCCGGATCGTTCTCCGTCCCCGCCGTCGCGATTGGGTCCTCGGGTTCCCTGGGGGACGCTCCCGACGCGAAGTGGCCGATGGCCTCCAACGGGGCGGATGTGCTGTCGGGTGAGGACGTCCTCGGGGCGGTGTCGGCATGCCTACCCTGCGGACGACGACGGAGAGGAGGCGAAGGATGAAGACCGTGCCCATCGACGAGCTCGTCGCCCACGTGGGGGAGGATCTCGGCACCTCGGAGTGGTTCGTCATCGACCAGGCCCGCATCGACGCCTTCGCCGACGCCACGTTGGATCACCAGTACATCCACGTCGACCCCGAGGCGGCGAAGCGGACGCCGTGGGGGACGACGATCGCCCATGGGTTCCTCACCCTCTCCCTGCTGCCGCACCTCATGGACGGGGTGATGATCGCCCCCGAGGGCACGGTGATGGGGATCAACTACGGGCTCGACAAGGTCCGGTTCCTCGAGGCGGTCAAGGTCGACTCCGCCGTCCGGGCCCACGTGCGGCTCGTCGACGTCACCGACAAGGGCGCCGGTCGCTGGCTCCTGAAGACCGAGGTCACCGTGGAGATCCGCGGCGCCGACCGGCCGGCGCTCGTCGCCGAGCCGTTGACGATGTTCGTCGTCGCCTGATGGTCGAACCCGACTTCTACCGCTTCGACACCCTCGAGCTCCACGCCGGCCAGCGTCCCGACCCCGAGTACGGGGCCCGGGCCGTCCCCATCTACCAGACGACCTCCTACGTCTTCGACGACGTCGACCGGGCCGCCGGTCTCTTCGACCTCGCACGCCAGGGCCACCTCTACTCCCGGATCTCGAACCCCACCGTCGCCGTGCTCGAAGAACGCATCGCCGCCCTCGAAGGCGGCGTCGGGGCCCTCGCCACCGCCTCGGGACAGGCGGCCCTCGTCCTCGCGGTCCTCACCCTCATGGGCCAGGGCGGTCACATCGTCTCGTCAGCGTCGATCTACGGCGGGAGCCGCAACCTCTTCACCCACACCCTGCCCCGGTTCGCCGGGATCACCACGACCTTCGTCGACCCCCGCGACCCCAACGCCTTCGCCGCGGCGATCACCGACGACACCCGCCTCGTCTTCGGCGAGACCCTCGGCAACCCCGGGCTCGAGGTGCTGGACGTCCCCGAGGTGGCCCGGATCGCCCACGACCACGGGCTCCCGCTCCTCGTCGACAACACCTTCGCCACCCCGTATCTCTTCCGGCCCCTCGACCACGGCGCCGATCTCGTCCTCCACTCGGCGACGAAGTTCCTCGGCGGCCACGGGATCGCCATCGGGGGCGTCCTCGTCGACGGCGGCACCTTCGACTGGGCCGCATCGGGCAAGTTCCCGACGCTGACCGAGCCCTACCCCTCCTACCACGGGCTCCGGTTCGTCGAGGAGTTCGGCACCCAGGCCTTCCTCATGCGGGCCCGGGTCGAAGGGCTCCGGGATTTCGGGGCGTCGATGGCGCCGCAGACCGCCTTCTACCTGCTCCAGGGCGTCGAGACCCTCACGGTGCGGATGCGGCGGCACGTCGAGAACACCCGGGCCGTCCTCGAGTTCCTCGCCGACGCCCCCGAGGTCGCCTGGGTCTCCCACCCGGAGCTTCCCGACCATCCCGACCACGAACTCGCCAGGCGGCTCCTCCCCGACGGGGCCGGGGCGATCCTCTCCTTCGGGATCCGCGGGGGCCGGGAGGCCGGGAGGCGTTTCATCGAAGGGCTTCGCCTCTTCTCCCACCTCGCCAACGTCGGCGACGCGAAGTCCCTCGTCATCCATCCCGCCTCCACCACCCATGCCACGATGAGCCCCGCCGAGCTCGACGCCGTCGGCGTCGGCGAAGACCTCGTCCGCCTCTCCATCGGCCTCGAGGACCCCCGCGACCTCGTCGCCGACCTCCGCCGGGCCCTCCGAGCCTCCCAGCGGGAGACGTAGTCGTGGAGTTCGTCGTCGACGGACGTCGCGTGCACGTGGGAACCGCGGGGAGGGAGCCTCGGGGACGCGCCCCGATGGTCCTCGTCCACGGCGCCGGGATGGACCGCACCGTCTGGCAGTTCCAGACCCGGGCCCTCGCCGCCGCCGGCCACGACGTCTACGCCGTCGACCTCCCCGGCCACGGCCTCTCCGAAGGGCCGGCGCCGACCACGATCGGCGGCTACGCCGATTGGCTCGTCGCCTTCCTCGAGGTCGCCGGGCTGGATCGAGCGATCGTCGTCGGGCACTCGATGGGCGCCCTCGTCGCCCTCGACGTCGCCGGACGGTGGCCCGACCGGATCTCCGCCCTCGTCCTCGTCGGCGTGGCCGCACGGATGCCGGTGCACCCCGAGCTCCTCGCCGCGGCCGAAGGGAACGACCACCTCGCCTTCG
>DRQR01000182.1 GCA_011371355.1 Actinomycetota bacterium | reverse complement strand
TGAAGGTCAGGATCTCACCGGCGGCTTGGTCGAGGAGATCGAGCAGCTCGCCGAGACCATCCGGCCCCGGTACCGGGCCTTTGTGCTTACCGGCGCCTACACCGGACTCCGTCCCGGCGAGCTGGCCGCCCTACGCGTCGACCGGCTCGACCTGCTGCGTCGCCAGCTGCGTGTAGAGGAGCCGCTCAAGACGGCGGCCTCCCGTCGAACGGTGACCTTCCCTGCGTTCCTCGCCGACGAGCTCGCCGCTCACCTGGCGACCTACCCGGGTCGAAACCGACTCGTGTTCACCGCTCCGGAAGGCGGACCGCTGCGCCTGCACCTGTTCCGCCGGCGGGTCTGGTACCCGGCCGTGCGTGACTCCGTGGGTGCACCGATGCGTCCCCACGACCTCCGCCACACCCATGTCGCCCTCCTCATCGCCGAGGGAGAAGACCCCTACGTCATCTCCCAACGGCTTGGGCACGCTTCGATTCGGACCACCTACGACGTGTACGGGCACCTGTTCGAAGGCAGAGACCGTGAGGCGGCCAACGCCCTCGAGGCGGCGAGAAGACGATCTCTCGAGTCCCCGGCCGACTCGGGCCGCGTCCGCGGTCATCGGGATCGAGACGTGAGGTTGGTGGTGCCCCTTAGCTGTACTGCGGTTACCCCCATATATGACAGATATCGCAGAAGCATGCACCAGCCGATACTTCAATATCATCCATTTATGAGGTATTGTGCAGCTATGGCTCGAACCAGTACCGTCCGTCGCCTCGCGGAACTCGCCGAGGACCAATGGGGCCTGGTCACTCGCGCCCAGGCCGAGAAGGCCGGCGTGCCGCGATCGACGTTCGACCGACTCGCCGCGGACGGATCGATCCTGGAGCGGGTCGCCCACGGGGTGTACCACCTCGCGGGGGCTCCCCTGCCGGATCACGCCGCGCTGCGTGCCGCTTGGCTCCAACTCGCCCCCGACATCACGGCATGGGAACGCACACCAGACCAGGGAGTCGTGTCGCACCGCTCGGCCGCGGCGCTCTACGGCCTCGGCCATCTCCCGGCGGACATCCATGAGTTCACCCTGCCTTCGAGACGACAGACACGACGGGCCGACGTGCGGCTCCACCGGCGACCGGTCGGCAGGCACGAATGGATCGAGCTTCACGGCCTGCCGGTCACTAGACCGTCTCGTATCGCCGCCGATCTCCTGCGGGATCATGAGGACCCCGAAGCGGTGGCCACGGTGATCGCCGACGCCATCAGAGACGGCTACGACTACCCGGGCACGTTCGCCGACTCCCTGGCTCCTCTCGCCGCCCGGTTCGGTCTCCGACGGAGCGACGGACTCGCGCTCCTCCGCTGGCTCCTCGAGCTCGTCGACGATCCGAACACGGCCCGGTGGATCGACGAGGCAAGAAGCCGTTTCGTGCACGACTCTGGGTCTGCATCGGAATCGCCTCGCACTGGGAGCAGGTGATGGCCGGGGGTCGGTCGTACGGCAGCCCGGCCGCGTTTCGCCGCGCCTTGACCGACAAGCTGCGCGAGATGGCGAAGACCGGTCGCTGGTCCCTGCCGCAGCTCCAACGGCAGATCGCCTACGACCGGCTGCTCGAGCGCCTGTACCTCGTCGACGACGGCTGGATCGTGAAGGGGGCAACCGCGCTCCTGGCTCGGGACCTTGGTGTGCGGGAGACGATCGACGTCGACCTGTACCGGTCCACTGCTCTGGAGGTGGCCGAGGCCGAGCTGCGACAGGCGGCACAACAGGACATCGGAGACTGGTTCCGGTTCGAGATCGGACCGAGACAGACGCTCACCGCAGGTGCTGTTGGTGTCCGTCTACCGGTGACGGCCGCGGTGGGCGTAACCGTGTGGTGCAGCTTTCGCGTGGATCTCGTGGGTGCGGAGGTCCATCTCACCGGACAGCCCGAGCGGGTGCCGGCACTCGCCCGTGTCGCGATGCCAGACCTCCAACAGCACGGCTACGTCGTCTATCCACTCGTCGATCACATCGCCGACAAGGTGGCCGCCATCCTGCAGACCTACGGCGCTGGACACGTGCCGTCGACCCGATACAAGGATCTCGTGGACCTCGTCGCCATCGTCTCGGAAGCATCCGTCAAGGCAGCTCAACAGTACGACGCGCTCAGGTCGGAGGCCAACCGGCGCGGCATCGACCTCCCGGCCGCGTTCTCTGTTCCTGATCGTGAGCTCTGGGAGAAAGGCTACGCCGCGGAGGCCGGCCGGTCTCTCCTGGACACGGCCCTCACCCTGGACGACGCACTCGCCGTCGTGACGCCGTTCCTCGACCCACTCTTGGACGGCACCGCTGCCGGCACGTGGGACCCCAAGACCGGTCGCTGGAGATAGAGGCCCCCCTTGGTCCGCACCAACGCCGACGTCGATGGGCACCTCTTCGAAGGCTGCGACCGGGAAGCCGCTGACGATCTCGGAGCGGCCCGAGCCCGATCCTTCGCGAGTCCGCCGCATGCTCCGGCCAGCTCAACGGCGATCTCGACCGAGTCGTGAGGCGACGGAACCAGAGCGGACGCGCGCTCTTGGACCCAGTCACCGGAGCGGTTACGGACTGGCCGCTGTCCAAAGCTCATCGATTCTCTTCGGACAGAGGAACACCAAAGCGTTCATGGCGCGCCATAACATCGCGGATGTCGTTCTCGTCCAACTCGTAGCCCGTGCTCGACTCCACCTGGTATTCGGGCGTCAGGCGCAAGACCGCGGTGGAAGCCGCGCGTCCTGGTCAGCGGAGTAGATCTGCCTGCGGCACCGGGCGTCGAGTGGTGCACCACAGGAACCGAACCTCACCGTCGGGTTCTATCTGCGGAACAACCTCGGCGCGGATCACCTCGAAGCCGGCATCGATGAGCATCCGGATGTTGGTGGCGGCGTCGTACCCGCTCCAGTACATCGGGCCCGCGCCCAACCAGTCCTCATCTACTCCGGCTGCAAGGTCCTCCGACGAAAAGGACGCAACGAAGTATCCGCCGGGCCGCAGCCATGCATAGATCCGTGACAACAGGGCCGGCTGGTCGGACCTGGGCACATGGATGATGGAGTAGAAGGCAACGACGGCATCGAAGTCGCCGACCGGCAAATCGACGTACCGCATATCTGCAACCCGAAACCGGCCGCCTCGAACGTTTCGCCGCGCTGTGGTCACCATCGCGGCGGACACGTCGACTCCGAGGTAGCGATGACGGGAAGCGAGCCTCTCTGCGACAGGACGACCCGTTCCGCTCCCAAGCTCGAGGACAGACGAGCCAGAATCGAGGCGGTCCTCCAACTACGCGACGTACCGGTCCCGCAGCGGTGGATCGACCTCGTCGGCCCATCGATCCCACCGTCGAGCCAACCGGTCGCACCCGCGCACGACCATGCCCATCGGATCCGAATCGTCGTCCCTCACCGGATGGTACCCATCCTCCCGCTCAGCTACCGGCGCGCCTCGCCCCCAACACCTCTGGACGAGTGACGTGAGCCCCGGGTAGTGGTCGACCTGTTCTGGGTCTCCGACCAACGTCCGAACGCCGCGACCGGGCCCTCGCAGACCTCCTCGAGCCGCCCGGGCCCGATCTCTCGCGGACTTTCCGCGGACTCCCGGCGGACTCGACCCCACCGCACGGCAACCCTGAACTAACGAAATCCCCTGTGAACACAGGGGATTTCGGGTGGTGGAGCTGACGGGATTTGAACCCGTGACCCCTTGCATGCCATGCAAGTGCTCTGCCGAACTGAGCTACAGCCCCGTGGAGCGCCGGATTCTATCAGGCCTCGGCGGCTGCGGACTCCGGCTCGAGACGCGGTGCATCGCCCCAGAGCCGCTCGAGGTCGTAGTAGTCCCGGGTCTCTGGATCGAAGACGTGGACGATGAGGTCGCCGTAGTCGAGGAGCACCCACTTCCCGAACTCCGTCCCCTCTCGCCGCAGCGGACGCCGTCCCAGCTCCCCGAGGCGCTCTTCGACCGCGTCGACGAGGGTTCGCACGTGACGGTTCGAGGTGCCCGAGGCGATGAGGAACAGGTCGGTGACCACGAGGAGGTCGGAGACGTCGAGGAGGACGAGATCCTTCCCCTTCTTGTCCTCGAGCGCCGCCGCGGCGACCTGGGCGGCGGCGACGGCTTCGCGGTGCGCAACGATGGGGTCAACCCTCCCCTGCTGGAACGTCCTGCCCCACGATGATAGAGACGTCGACGGCACCCGACGGCGCCCGCACCTCGAGCCGGAGCTCCCCCACCCCCAGCACCTCGACGGCCATCCGAGCCACGTCGGCGTTCTCCCGGCCCTGGGCGACGACGATGGTCGTGTCGTGGTCGAACCGATCGGCGTTGTCGACCCGGACGAGCCGATACCCGGCCTCCACGAGGGCACGGGCGACGACGGTGGTGGTCCCGATCCGCCCGTTGCCGTTCAACACCTCGACGGTGGGACGCGGGAGCGTCCCGAGGACGAGCCCCCCCGACCAACGCTCGAGGAACACCGGGAGGGTCTCGCGGTCGACGACGAACCCGCTGCCCGAGCGAGCCCCGACCGGTACGACGGGAGCGATCGTGCTCTCCACCCGATCGACCGCCGCGGCGAGGACCGTCTCGACCGCGTCGGGATCGCCCACCGCCGCGGCCGCGACCCGACGGATCGTCGCCGGATCCCTGGCGAGCTCCCGGAGCAGGCCCGGCCACACCCCGGCATGACGGCCGAGATCGCCCACCGGATCGGCGGTGTGCCCCAGGATCTCGACGACCGTCTCGGCCGATCGCCGTCCCGGTCCGGCGGCGGCCACCTGCCGTTCGACGCCGGCCTCGCCGACGACGAGGGCCGTCGGCAGGTCGGCGTCGACGCCGGCGGGGACGAACCCCGCGAGCTCCTCGAGGTCGAGCGACACGACCGCGGCCGTGCGCAGCGCGAAGGCGTTCTCCACGGTCACCCGGAGCGTCTCCGATCCACCGAAGCGGGCCGCCTCGGCGAGGGTGACCTCCCCGAGACCCGGAGCGATCTCGTAGAGGGACGGAGGCACCGCCGCCGACGTCGCCACCTCCCTGGAGACGACGAGGGCCATCGAAACGGGGATGTCGTCGTCGACGACGACGAACAGGACGGCCGCCTCCTCGCCGGGCTCGCCCTCGTCCCGCACCACCGCTTCGGGAACCGCCGCGGCCACCGCTCGCAATCGATGGGTCCACTCGCGATAGGTCGCCGCGGGATCGATCCGACCCGCGGCCGCCGCGACGGCGACGACGGCCACCGCGGCGACGCCGACGAAGAGCCCCAGGCGTCGCATCTCAACGCCCCTCGCGGTAGAGGCCGTGGTCGTCGATGTAGCGCCAGACGGGGTCGGGAACGAGGAAGCGGACGCTCCGTCCGGCGGCCACCATCGAGCGAAGCCTCGTGCCACTCACCTCGAGGGGTGGCACGTCGAGCCAGCTCGCGCGCGCCCCGAGGACCGCGTCGACCTCCTCACGGGCGACGCCGGGTCGAGGTACGACGGCGACCTCGACGCGGGCGAGGACGTCCTCGGCCCGATGCCACGTCGGCAGTCCACGGGCGGCGTCCGCCCCCAAGACGAGCACGACGCGCTCTGCGAGCTCCTCGAGGGTGTCGATCGTGTAGGTCCACCCCGGGCGCCGCACTTCACGATCGTCGGCGTCGAAGTATTCGACGCCGGCGACGGCCCGACGGGTCATCGCCCACCGGTGCTCCGGTGCCGACACCCTGCGACCCGACTTCTGCCACGGCGCGCCGGCGGGGAGGAAGGTCACCCGGTCGAGGCCGAGCTGTCGATAGGCCGCCTCGGCGGCGACGAGGTGGGCGATGTGCGGCGGATCGAAGGTGCCGCCGAGGATCCCGCGCATGGCCGGCAGGATAGGAGCCGCCCTCGGTCATGCCCCGGGCCTCCCTCCCGGCGGCGTCCCGAGGACCCACGAGCTCGAGGGCCGCGCCCGGAGGACCGAGGCAGCCGAGCAGCGGCGCCGGGTCGACGTAGCGGTCCCCGACCCGGGCCGACAGATGCGTGCCCTCGACGCCGCCGTGACCACCGCTCCTCCCCACCGTCTCGCCGCGAGCGACCACGCGGCCGACGTCGACGAGGATCCCCGAGAGGAACGACACCGTCGACCGCAGCCCGCCGTGCTCGACGGTGACCGCCTGCATCCCGGCGACCGTGCCGGCGAAGGTGACGACGCCGTCGGCGACGGCCCGGACCGGGTCCCCCGCTCCCGAGGCGAGGTCGACCCCCCAGTGTCCTGCGTAGGACCCCGAGGGAGCGAAATCCCGGACGACCGGCCCGTCGACGGGCGGTGCCCACAGGCCGCAGAGGCCGGCGACGACGAGGTAGACGAACACGGTTCCTCCTCTCCCGCGCCCCGCCGCCGGGTCGCTACCGTATCGGACGGCGACCACGGGAGGAACCCCCACGAGCATTCGACTCGAACGTCACGGACGCGTCGGGGTGGTCGTCATCGACCGTCCCGAGCGGCGCAACGCGATCGACCGCGCGACCGCCGACGGCCTCCTCGAGGCCTGGCGCCGCCTCGACGCCGATCCCGACCTCCAGGTGGGCATCCTCACCGGCGCCGGCGGCACGTTCTGCTCCGGCGCCGACCTCGTCGCCTTCGACCTCGTCGACCGACCCGAGGGCTGGCTCGGGATCTCGAGGATCTCCGTGTCGAAGCCCACGATCGCCGCCGTCGAGGGTCACTGCGTCGCCGGCGGCCTCGAGCTCGCCCTTTGGTGCGATCTGCGGGTCGCCGCCGAGGACGCGGTGTTCGGCTGTTTCGAACGGCGGTGGGGCGTGCCCCTCGTCGACGGCGGCACCCAACGCCTCCCCCGCCTCGTCGGGCTGGGCCGAGCCCTCGATCTCATCCTCACCGGCCGACCGGTCGACGCCGACGAGGCCCTCCGTATCGGGCTCGTCGAGTACCTCGCCGCTCCCGGCACGGCCCTCGAGCGAGCCCTCGAGCTCGCCACGGCGATCGCCGAACATCCTCAGCCGACCGTGCGATCCGATCGAGAGGCCGTCTATGCGGGGATCGGGCGCCCCCTCGGGGAGGGACTCGAGATCGAACGCGTCCTCGGCCGGCGGGTCCTGTCCGTCGCCGCCCGCGGCGCCGAGGCGTATCGACGGACGCGGCGGCGCTGATCAGCCGACGCTTCGAGCCGCGAACTCGGGGTTCGTGAGCTCGGCAGCGATCGCACGGAGTTCGGCGGGCCGGAAGGGCTTCGTGAGGAAGGCGTCGGCGCCGCCCTGGTCGGCCTTCGCCCGGGTCTCCTCCTGGGCGTGGGCGGTGAGCACGAGGACGACGACGTCCTTCGTGCGCTCGTTCGACCGGAGCCGGGAGAGCACCTCCCACCCGTCGATCCCGGGGAGACCGACGTCGAGGATGAGGAGGTCGGGAGGAGCCTCGAGCGCGGCTTCGAGTCCGCTCGGGCCGTCGGATCGCAGCTCGATCTCGAAGCCCGCGGGACGCAGACACACCTCGATGAGGCGCTGGATCACCTGGGAGTCCTCGACCACGAGTACGCGCTTGGACACGGCAACTCCTTCGTTCCTCCGCAGGCCGACGGTCGGGCTGCGCCACCTGCCTGTCGGCCGGTCGCCGATCCGCATAAGGAGTTCCTTCGCGATGCTCATCGCACCCGCCGCGGGAGGGCCGCGGCTTCCACGAACCGCTCGAGCTGTCGGAGAGAACGGACCTCGGCCACCTCGTCGCACCACTCGGCGTAGAGGGACATCACGGAGTCGCCGGTGTCCCAATGGCGCCGCGGCTCCGGGTTGAGCCAGAAGACCGCGCGGGCCCGCTTCGCGATCGTCGCGAACGCGGTGAGACCCGGATCCCGGTAGTTCGTCCGCGCATCCCCGGTGACGAGCACGCTGGTCTTCGGCGTCACCACGTCGAGATGTCGGTCGACGAAGGTGGCGAGCGACCGCCCGTAGTCGGAGTGGCCGTGGAGCCGGACGAGCTCGGCCTCGCCGTACATCGCGGCGAGGCCGGTGGCGAAGTCCACCGAACGGTCGAAGTACTCGGTGACCTCGTCGAGGTCCTCGATGAAGGCGAAGACCCGCACTCGGGAGAACTCCCCGGCGATGGCCGCGGTGAGCTGCATGGTGAACCGGGCGAAGGTGGCCATGGAGCCCGAGACGTCGCAGAGGAGCACGAGATCCGGCTTCGACGGCCGCGGCTTCCGGAACCGAGGCTCGAGGAACACCCCGCCGTGGGCGAGGGAGCGGCGGATCGTACGCCGCACGTCGAGCCGACCCCGTTCCCCGTGCCGACGACGGCCCGAGATCCGCGTCGCGAGGCGCCGCGCCAAGGGCGCGAGCGCCCGCTCGATCCGGGCGATGTCGGCGTGGGAGGCGTGGAGGAGATCGAGGTCCTCGTCGAGCCGCGGACGGGTGGTGCGAGCCACCGGTACCGGTCCCCGATCGGCGACGAGCCGTCGGAGGATCTCCGCTTCCACCGCACGTCGAAGCGCGTCGAGAAGGCGCCGGACCCGTTCGGCGGCGAGACGACCGTCGAGGGGATCCTCGGACGGCTCGGCTCCCAGACGGCTCCCAAGGACCGACGCCACCCGTTCGAGGTCGAGGGCGCGGAAGACCCGATAGCGGGCATACCGTCCGGCGACGGGTCGTCCCGCCTCGATGGCGCCGAAGCGGGTGACGGCCTCGGCCACGAGCGCCCGCAACGCCGTTTCGTCGCCGGCGACGAGCGCGGCGACGAGCCCCTCCCGGAGCGCATCGGCGCCCTCCCCGGCCCCGCCCCCCGTCCCGGACCGTCCGGCGGTCTCGTCCCGACGAGCGACGTCGGGGCCGGAGGGGGAGTCGCCGAGCCGATGCCCGAAGAACACGTCGAAGACCGCGTCGAAGGCCGGCCGGTGCCGGGAGCTCTTGACGAGGGTGGCCCCGAGCGCGCTGCGGAGTCCCTCCCGGTCGGTGAGGTCGGCCACCTCGACCGCCTGAGCGGCGTCGAGGGCCTCGACGAGCGACACCGGGATCCCGATCGCGCGGAGCTCCTCGACGAAGGCGCCGAGCGACTCGATCACCGCGACTCCAAGGAGAGCTCCTTCGTCGTCCGCTCGATGTCGGCCCGGTGCTTGAGGAGGACGTTGAGCGTGGCGGCGGTGACCTCCGCGCCCAACTCGTCGATCCCGAGGGCGAGGAGGGTCCGCGCCCAGTCCAGCGTCTCGGACACCGACGGGGGCTTCCTGAGGCCGAGGTCTCGGATCGCGGCGACGGTCTCGGCGATCTTGACGGCGAGGCGTTCGGGGAGGTCGGGGACCCGGGCGCGGAGGATCTGGCGTTCCCGCTCGATCGAGGGATACTCGACGGGGAGGTAGAGGCAGCGCCGCTTCAAGGCCTCGGAGAGCTCGCGGGTGCTGTTCGAGGTGAGGACGACGAGGGGCGTCGTCACCGCCCGCATCGTCCCGAGTTCGGGAATCGTCACCTGGAAGGAGTCGAGGACCTCGAGGAGCAGTGCCTCGGTCTCGACCTCGACCCGATCCACCTCGTCGACGAGGAGCACCACGGGCGCCGGGGACCGGATGGCCTCGAGCAGCGGCCTGGCGAGGAGGAACGGCTCGGAGAAGATGTCCGCCTCGAGCTCCTCCCAACGTCCGCCGGCATCCGCCTGGAGCCGAAGGAGCTGCTTGTGGTAGTCCCACTCGTAGAGCGCCCGCGCCTCGTCGAGGCCCTCGTAGCACTGGAGGCGCACGAGCCGCCGACCCGTCGCCTCGGCGAGGGCGAGGGCCAGGGCGGTCTTCCCCACCCCGGCGGGTCCCTCGGCGAGGATGGGCTTGTCGAGGCGATCGGCGAGGAACACCACCTGCGCGATCTCGGGATCGGCGAGGTATCCCGCCTCGGCGAGGGCCGCCTCGACGGCGGCGGGGTCGGCGAAGGCCTCCATGGCGGCGAGTGTAGGAGTCAGACGAGGACGACGAGGTCGTCGCGATGGACGACCTCCCCACCGGCGATCGTGGAATGGCTCCCGGCAACGGCCCGTACGGTGGCGGCGTCCATGGCGACGAGTCCCTTGGCGACGAGACGACCCCGCCCGTCGAGCACCTCCACGGCATCCCCGGCCTCGAAGTCGCCCTCGACGTCCACCACCCCGACGGCGAGAAGCGAGGCCCCTCCTCCGGCGAGGGCCCGAACTGCCCCGTCGTCGACGGCGAGTCGTCCCACCGCGGGCTGTCCGAAGGCGATCCAGAGTTTCCTCGCGGGCAGACGGTCCGGTCGTGGTTCGACCCAGGTCCCGATCTCTTCCCCGGCGACGGCGGCGGCGACCACCCCGGCCTCGTCGGCGGAGGCGACCACCGTCGGGATGCCGGAGAAGGCGGCCATCCGAGCCGCTGCGACCTTCGTGGCCACCCCGCCCGACCCGTACCTGCCCGCGCCGGCCCGACGGCGGAGCTCGTCGAGGATCTCGTCGGTGTGGGCGACCGCGGTGAGGAGCTCGGCGTCTTCGACGAGCCGCGGGTCCTCCGTGTAGAGCCCGGCGGTGTCGGAGAGGATGACGAGGATCCCCGCCCCGACGAGATGGGAGACGAGCGCCGCGAGCCGATCGTTGTCGCCGAACCGGAGCTCGTCGACGGCCACGGTGTCGTTCTCGTTCACGATCGGCACGGCCCCGAGGGCGAGGAGCCGCTCGAGGGTGGCTCGAGCGTGGAGGTACTGCTGACGTCGGGCCAGCACGTCCCGAGTGAGGAGCACCTGACCCACCACGAAGCCCGCTGCCGCGAACCGGCTCGCGTAGCGCTCCACGAGCCGGCCCTGCCCCACCGCCGCCGCGGCCTGGAGGCCGGGGAGATCGTCGGGGCGCCGATCGAGCCCGAGCACCGGCAGGCCGGCGGCGACGGCACCCGACGACACGAGCACCACCGGGTGACCGCGTCGGCGAACCTCGGCGATCTCGTCGACGATGTGGGCGATGGCCTCGGGATCGACCCCTCCGTGGGCCGCGGTGATCGACGACGACCCCACCTTCACGACGATGGGGAGCCCCTCGGCGACGGGCCGCCTCATCCCGGGACCTCGTCGTCTCGCCCCGACGCGTCCACGCCGTACTCGAAGACGAGGCCCCCGATCCGGACCTCGTCGCCCGGCCGGGCACCGGCCGCGGCGAGCGCGGCATCGACCCCGAGCCGGGAGAGACGTCGAGCCACGAAGGCCGCCGCCTCCGGCTTCGTGAGGTCGTCGAGGTTCACCGCCCGGGTCGCGGCGAGCCCGGTGACGACCCAGGTGTCGCCGACCCGTTCGATCCGGAAGCCGGGTTCGGCGGGGCGGTGGAGCACGAAACCGGAGCGGTCGGGCGCCCGGCGGCCCGCCTCGGCGACGAGGTCGGCGATCGCGTGGAGGAGCTCGTCGACGCCCTCGCCGGTCACCGCGGAGATCGGGTGGAGGCGGAAGCCCTCCCGCTCTGCCCATTCGAGGTACGGCGCCGCATCGTCGATGGCGTCGATCTTGTTCAACGCGACGATCTTCGGCCGCTCGGCGAGGTCCGACGCGTGGGCCCCGAGCTCGCCGAGGAGGATCTCGTACTGGGCTTCCGGTCCGACCGGCTGGATGGGCGTCGGATCGAGGAGGACGACGAGGACCCGGGCGCGCTCGACGTGGCGGAGGAACTCGTGGCCGAGTCCCTTCCCCTCGGCGGCGCCTTCGACGAGGCCCGGGATGTCGGCGAGGACGAACTCGCGGTCGTCGATCGTGACGATACCGAGGTGCGGCTTCAGGGTGGTGAAGGGGTAGTCGGCGATCTTCGGCTTCGCCGCCGACACCCGGGAGACGAGGGTCGACTTCCCGGCGTTCGGGAATCCGACGAGCGCGGCGTCCGCGAGGAGCTTGAGCTCGAGAACGATCGTGCGTTCCTCGCCGTACTCCCCCTGCTCGGCGAAGTTCGGAGCTCGGCGCTCGGGGGACACGAAGGCGGCGTTGCCTCGCCCCCCCTTGCCACCTCGGGCGACGACGATCCGCTGGCCGGGCTCGACGAGGTCGGCGATCACCCGTCCCGTCTCGTCGCGGACCACGGTGCCGAGCGGCACGGGCAGCTCGAGGATGTCGCCGCGACGACCGTGGCGGAACTCGCCTTCGCCGTGTCGTCCCGACTCGGCCTGCCAGTGGGGCTGACGGGAGTACCGGAGCAGGGAGGCGACGTCCGGACTCGCGACGAGGACCACGTCACCGCCTGCGCCCCCCGATCCGCCGGAGGGCTTGCCCCGCGGCTTCCCCTTGCGTTTCTCGAAGGCGACCGCGCCGGCCCCCCCGTGTCCTCCTCGGACGGTGATGCGCGCTCGATCGACGAACTCGGCCATGGAGCCACAACGTAGGGCCCGGGCGTCGTCCCTGCCAGCCGACGGAGCGCCGGGTCGGGAAGACGGCGGGTCCCGGGACCCTCAGGAGACCGGGAGTACGGAGACCTCGCGGCGTCCTCGCCGCACCCCGTACTTCACGATCCCCTCGGCGGTGGCGAAGAGGGTGTCGTCACCGCCCCGCCCCACGTTGGAGCCCGGGTGGATGCGGGTGCCGCGTTGACGGACGAGGATCGCGCCGGGTCGGACGAACTGCCCGTCGAACACCTTGGGACCGAGCCGCTTCGCGGCCGAGTCGCGGCCGTTCTTCGACGAACCGCTGGCCTTCGTCTTCGACATGCTCAGCCCTCCTCGTCTTCGGGTCGTCCTGCCGGTGCCGCCTCGGCGGCGTCCCGGTCCACCGAGGGTACCGCGATCCCGGTGATCCGGATCGTCGTGTAGGTCTGCCGGTGGCCCATCCGACGACGGTAGCCGGTCTTCGCCTTGTACTTGAAGATGTCGATCTTCGTGCCTCGATGCTCACCGAGGATCTCGGCGGTGACGCTGGCGGCGTCGAGCACCTCGGGATCGGTGATCACCCTCCCGTCGTCACCGACGACGAGGAGGGGACGGAAGCTCACCGACGAGTCGGACGTCTTGATCCGTTCGACGTCGATGACGTCGCCTTCGCTGACCTTCGCCTGCTTCCCGCCGGCGCGGATGATCGCGTACATCGTGGTCTCTCTCGGACTCGGGGTGCCGGACGGCCCGGCGCGTACGGAGCGCCTCCGGTGGAGGCGCCGTCTCATGATAGTCCCCTCGCCGCCGTTGGTCAGTCCCCGGCCGCGGCCGAGGATGCGTCCCCCTCGGCCTTCGCCTTCGCGGCCGGAGGCGGTGCGAGGCCGAGGGCGACGTCCTCGTGGAGGACGACGCCCCGCCCGTTGCAGCGGGGGCAGACCTCGGAGAAGGTCTCGAGGAGACCGGCGGAGACGTTCTTCCGGGTCATCTCGACGAGTCCGAGGTGGGAGACGTCGAAGACCTGGGTGCGCATCTTGTCCTTCGCGAGATGCTCGCGGAGCCGTTGGAGCACCGCCTCGCGGTTCTTCGGGACCTCCATGTCGATGAAGTCGATGACGATGATCCCGCCGATGTCCCGGAGGCGGAGCTGCTTGGCGATCTCCTCGGCGGCCTCGAGGTTGTTCTGCAACACGGTCTCCTCGAGGTTCGAGTGGCCGACGAACCGACCCGTGTTCACGTCGATGACCGTGAGCGCCTCGGTCCGGTCGATCACGAGGTGGCCACCCGAGGGGAGCCACACCTTGCGGTCGAGGGCCTTCTTGATCTGGTCGTTGACGTGGAAGCGGTCGAAGAGCGGGAGCTCGTCCTGATAGAGGCTCACCTTGGAGACGAGTTCCGGCTCGGTCTCCTCGAGATAGGCGACGACCTGCTGATAGATCTCCTCGTCGTCGACGAGGAGGCGCCGGAAATCCCGCGTGAAGTGTTCCCGGATCACTCGGAGCACGAGGGGCGGCTCCTGGTAGATGAGGGCCGGGGCCTCGACCCGACCCTTCTGCTCCTCGATGCCGCGCCAGATCGCCATGAGGCGATCGATGTCCGCCTTGATGTCCTGGCGGCTGGCGCCCTGGGCGGCGGTGCGGACGATGATCCCCATCCCCTCGGGGCGGAATTCGGCGACGATCTCCCGGAGCCGCCGTCGTTCGTCGTCGGGGAGGCGGCGGGAGATGCCCCGGACCTCGTCGTTCGGGGCGAGCACGAGGTAGCGGCCGGCGAGGGAGATCTGGTTCGTGAGCCGGGCCCCCTTGTGGCCCATCGCGTCCTTGACGACCTGGACGAGCACCGAGTCTCCGGGCTTCAAGGCCATCTCGATGCGTCCCGGCTGACCCTCGAGGTCGAGGTCCTCGTAGTTGACGTCTCCGGCGTAGAGGACGCCGTTCTTCCCCTCTCCGAAATCGACGAAGGCCGCCTCCATGCCCGGCAGGACGTTCCGGACCTTGCCCATGTAGACGTTGCCGACGAGGGACTTGTGGTCGTCCCTCGCCACGTAGTGCTCGACGAGGACGGGACCTTCGAGGACGACGATCTGGGTCTGGTGGGGATTCCGACGCACGAGCATCTGCTTGCGCGCCGTCTCGGGCGGGGGCACGACCTCGAGGTGGGGCCGGGCCGTTCGGCGGGTCCGATCCCCCGCCCTCTGCTTCGTCCGCCCGCGGGCCGCGGACCGGCCGTTACCGCCGTTCTTGTTCTTCGACCGCGTCTTCTGCTTGGCCGGTCGTGCCTGCTGCTTCTGCTTCGGCTCGGGCGCGACGACCTCGGCGGCCCTGCGCACGGTGACGAGCTCGTCCCCCACCCGGCGGACCTTCACCTCTTCGGTGCCGGCCACCTTGCGGAGGATCTTCGCCGACTTCTTCCTGCGAAACCATCCCATGCAACGACTCCTTCGTCCCCATGTGGGGAAGTACTCGATCCGGACCCGGGGCCACTCCACGAGGACCGCCGCGGACGGGCGTCACGGAGCACGGATCGGCGAGCTCGAGGGTTCCACTCGGAGGGCGGAACGACCGAGGGGCGCCTCGGTCGGACCGTGCTGGAACTCCTGCTCGGGCTTCGATCATCGTCTCCCGGGTCGGAAACCTGCGACCGCGCGGGCGGTCGATGATCACCGAGCGTAGCAGGCGACGTCGCGAATTCGGTCCGTGGGTCGCCGGCGGATCCTCCCGCCGGGCGGCCGGCCTCCCCGGAGGACTCAGGCCTCGCCGAGGAGCTCGGGCTGCCGAGCCTCGTCGGGGTGGTAGCACCGCCGACAGCGTGCCTCGTACGCCTCGGTGGCACCGAGGACGACGAGCTCGTCGGAGTCGACCACCCGCTGGGTGAACAGCCCCGGTCCGCCGCAGCGGTGACACACCGCGAGGGTCTTCGTCACGTACTCGGCGCGGGTCATGAGCGTGGGGATCGGCTCGAAGGGACGGCGGAGGTAGTCGAGGTCCAAGCCGGCGACGATGATCTGCTTGCCCGCGCCGGCGAGGAGCTCGGCGACCGCGACGAGTCCGTCGTCGAAGAACTGGCCCTCGTCGATCCCCACGACGACGGTGCGGTCCTCGACGCGGGTGAGGAGCTCCTCCGAATCGGTGACCGGGGTCGCCGCGGTCGACAGCCGGGAGTGGGAGACGACCTCCGTCGCGGCGTAGCGGGTGTCGATCGCCGGCTTGAAGGCCTGGGTGGGGATCCTCGCCAACCGGTACCGGGTGAGCCGCCGGATGAGCTCTTCGCTCTTGCCCGAGAACATCGGGCCGGCGATGACCTCGATCCAGCCCTGATCGGCGCGACG
>DRQR01000181.1 GCA_011371355.1 Actinomycetota bacterium | reverse complement strand
GTGAGCACGGGGCCGCTCCACGAGTAGTGCATGGCGTCCTTCACCTGGATCCAGTTCCCGCCCCAGCAGAAGCCGGCTTCGGAGAAGGCGGCGACGAACCAGGCGGGCATGTCGGTGACGAGCACGTTCCTCCGGCTGTAGGGGTTCCGGCGGGGATTGAGATCGACGGCGGTCGCGGTGGCGTGCTCGGAGATCCGGCGCGCTCCGCCGACGGTGCGCCAGACCCAACCGTAAGCGGTGTCGATGCGGTAGAAGCGACCGTCGGCCCGGGCCTCGGCGAGGGCCCGGTCGACGAGCTCGGTGGCCGGACGGAGCCGCTCGTGGACCCGGACGGTCTCGTTCGTCCCGAAGATCGCCCACCGGAAGGTGGAGCCGCTCACCTGGGCGTAGGTGCGCCCGAAGAAGTCGGCCCACGGACCGTAGAGCACCTCCCCGGCCGAGAGGGCGCCGGGCCGGGCCACCTCCGGACGGGAGGGTCCGGCCACCTCCGGGGCACAGCCGGGGGACTCGGCGAAGTTGTACCCGGCCGATTCGGCGTCGCTGGGGATCGCCGTGGCCGTGGCCGTCCCGGACAGGACGGCCACGACCAGGACGCCCAGGAGGAAGGATCGCACCATGCCGGGCGCATCCTATTGGCGGGACCGCCCAATCCCGGGGATCGACGCGCGGGTCAGCGGGCGCCGAAGCCGGTGAGCACGGTCCAGATCGACCTCCCGAGGATCTGGAGGTCGAGCCAGAGGGAGGCGTGTTTGACGTAGTAGAGGTCGTAGGTGAGCTTCTCGACGGTGTCGGCCTCGTCGTCGGCGTATCCGTAGTTCACCTGCGCCCAGCCGGTGACCCCGGGTCGGATGAGGTGGCGGGTGCCGTAGAAGGGGATCGTCTCCTGGAAGCGCTCGACGAACACCGGCCGCTCGGGACGGGGCCCGACGATGGAGAGGTCGCCCTTGAGGACGTTCCAGAGCTGGGGGATCTCGTCGAGGCGGCTCTTGCGCAGGAAACGCCCCACCGGGGTGACCCGCGGGTCGCCGATCGCGGCGAACTGGGGGCCGTTCGCCTCGGCGTCGTGGACCATGGTCCGGAACTTGTAGAGCACGAACCGCTTGCCGTGCCGACCGACGCGCTCCTGCCGGAAGATGGCCGGACCCGGCGAGTCGAGCTTGACGACGGTCCAGACGACGAGGCCGACGACGAGCCACACCGGGGCGGTGACGACGGTGCCGACGACGTCGATGACCCGCTTGACCGGCTCGTAGGCGGAGCGATCCACCGGCCGGGTCAGCTCCCAACCCTCGGCGAGATGGACCATGGGGATCCGACCGGTGTGCTCCTCGTACACCTCGACGAGGGGTCGGATGGAGTACCCGGCGAGGTTGAGGGAGGAGACGAAGCGGGCCATCTCGTCCCCGAGGACGGCCCGAAGGTCGACGACGACGGTGACCCCCTCGACGAAGGGCTCCTCCGGCGGCAGCTCGCCGGGATCCAAGACGGCGAGGACGTTCGTGTGGGGAGCGTCGCGGAGGTGCTCGGCGAGCTGCTTCTCCCCCGTGATCACCACCATGGGTTCCTCCCAGGGACGCTGGCGGTGAGCGAGGCGGTGGGCGAGGGCGAGCCCGAGCCAGAGGACCGCCGTGGTCACGAGGAGCTGGCGAGACCAGTAGACCCGGGTGGAGACGAGGCCGACCGCCGTGATCGCCACCGCCGTCGCGACGACGGCGAGCGCCCTCCCGTAGGAGGGCCGAGGCGCCGACTTCGCCCAGGAGCGGTGGTTGAGGTAGGAGCCGACGAGGGCCCCGAGGACGAGGAGGCCGACGAAGGGCCACAGGGTCGCCCCCGGAGGGAGCTGCCAGGGCCGGGGCGGCACCGCGCCGTAGACCCCCTTGATCGCGGCGACGAGGGCGACCGCGAGCGCAAGGAGGTCGCCGAGGATGATGACGCGGAGGAAACGACGTCCCACGGGCGCCCCCAGGCTACACGCCGCCGAGCCGAAGGGACGGTGAAGGGCGCCGTGGGAGGCAATACGATGGGCCCCCCGAAGAGGAGGCGACATGGCCAGCGTGTTCACGAGGATCATCGAGGGAGCGCTCCCCGGCCGCTTCGTCTGGCGCGACGACGACGTCGTCGCCTTCCTGACGATCGCGCCGATCACCCCCGGCCACACCCTCGTCGTGCCGGTCGCGGAGATCGACCACTGGATCGACCTGCCCGCCGAGCTCCTCTCCCGCGTCGCCGAGGTGGCCCAGATCGTCGGACGGGCCATCGACCGGGCCTTCTCCCCCACGAAGGTCGGGATGATGATCGCCGGACTGGAGGTCCCCCACACCCACCTCCACGTCCTGCCCATCCACACCGAGGCCGATCTCAGCTTCGCGAAGGCCCGCCCGGACACCCCCGCCGAGGAGCTCGACGCCGCCCAGGCGGCGATCCGCGCCGCCCTCGAGGAGCTCGGCTACGAGCCCGCCTGAGGAGCGCTCCCCGGTCCCACCCCGTCGACCGCGCGGGATCTCGGCCCGGGAGCACCGAGTCCCGACGGTCCGATGGCCCGGGGCTATCCTCCGGCGCCATGCCCAGCGCGTCCTTCCACCATCGGGTCCGCCTCCCCGTCCCTCCTGCGACGGTCTGGCGGGCCCTCCAGGAGCCGACGACCTGGGAGCACGTCGGCCCGGTCGAGCGGGTGTGGGACCCGGAGTTCGACGGCGACGTCCTCGTCGCCTACCGCTGGTCGACGACGGTCGGCGGCAAGGTCTTCGACGGTCGGGCCCGCACCATCGAACACCGAGAGCCCGACCGCTTCGTCGTCGACCTCGACGGCGGCGAGATGGGCGGCGTCGTCACCGTCGACCTGACCGGAGACGGGGCCGAGACGACGATCGACGTCGGCTTGGAGGTCCGCGCCCAAGGCCTCGTCTCGACCCTCGCCTTCCCGGCGATTCGCGGCGCCATCGCCTCGGGCTTCCCCGACCAGGTCGAGGAGCTCGCCGAGCGGATCGCCGGCGGTTAGGTCTCCTCCGCCGCGGCCTCGCGGAGGGCGGCGGCGAGGCGCCGGGCCTCTTCGAGGTCGCCTTCGGCGATCTCGGCCCGGTCGGTGAGCAGGGTCACCTGATTGCGGTAGATCTGGAGGAAGCCGCCGTGGATACCGGCGGTCACCGTGCCCTCGGGACCGAGGATCTTCACCGCGCCGGTCGCGAGCGCCGCCATCGTCGGCTCGTGGTCGGCGAGGATGCCGATGTCGCCCTCGGTGGTCCGGGCCGAGACCATCTCGGCCTCCCCCGACCAGATCACCGACTCGGGGGTGACGACGTCGACCCGGAAGGTCTTCGCCATCAGGCCGCCGCCCCGAGTTCCTTCGCCTTCGCGAGGGCCTGCTCCGCCCCTCCGACCATGTAGAAGGCCTGCTCGGGCAGATGATCGAGCTCGCCCTCGATGACCGCCTTGAAGGACGCGACGGTCTCCTCGAGCGGGGTGTAGACGCCGGGCTGACCGGTGAACTGCTCGGCGACGAACATCGGCTGGGAGAGGAACCGCTGGATCCGACGCGCCCGGGCCACGACGAGCTTGTCCTCCTCGGAGAGCTCGTCGATCCCCAGGATCGCGATGATGTCCTGGAGGTCCTTGTACCGCTGGAGGATCTGCTGGACCTGGGTGGCGACGGCGTAGTGCTCCTCGCCGACGATCTGCGGGTCGAGGGCCCGGCTCGTCGAGTCGAGGGGATCCACCGCCGGGTAGATACCGAGGGCGGTGAGGGGGCGGGACAGGACGGTGGTCGCGTCGAGATGGGCGAAGGCGGTGTGCGGTGCCGGATCGGTGATGTCGTCGGCAGGGACGTAGATCGCCTGCATCGACGTGATCGACCGCCCCTTCAGCGACGTGATGCGCTCCTGGAGCTGGCCCATCTCCCCGGCGAGGGTCGGCTGGTAGCCGACCGCCGACGGCATCCGGCCGAGGAGCGTCGACACCTCGGCACCGGCCTGGGTGAACCGGAAGATGTTGTCGATGAACAAGAGCACGTCCTGGCGCTGGACGTCCCGAAAGTACTCGGCCATCGTGAGCGCCGACAGCGCCACCCGCAGGCGAACCCCCGGCGGCTCGTCCATCTGCCCGAAGCAGAGCGCCGCCTTCTCGATGACGCCCGACTCGGTCATCTCCAAGAAGAGGTCGTTCCCCTCACGGGTGCGCTCCCCCACCCCGGCGAACACCGAGACGCCGCCGTGCTGGGTGGCGACCCGGTTGATCATCTCCTGGATGAGGACGGTCTTGCCCACCCCGGCGCCGCCGAAGAGTCCGATCTTCCCGCCCTCGAGGTAGGGGCACAGCAGGTCGATGACCTTGATCCCCGTCTCGAAGACCTTCTTCTGGGGTTCGACCTCGTCGAAGCTCGGTGGATCCCGGTGGATCGGCCACCACTCCCCGGAGAGCTCGAGGTCGGGGTCGTCGAGGCACTGGCCCCAGACGTTGAAGATGTGACCGAGGGTCTGGTCGCCCACCGGGACGGAGATCGGCTTCCCGGTGTTGCGGACCTCGGCACCGCGGACGAGGCCGTCGGTGGGGGCGAGGGCGATGGCGCGCACGAGGTTGTCGCCGAGCTGTTGGGCCACCTCGCAGATGATCGTGCGCCGCTCGCCGGCGACCTCGAGATCCACCTCGAGGGCGTGGTTGATCTCCGGCAGGGCCTTCGGGGGGAACTCGACGTCCACCACCGGACCGGCCACCTTGACGATCCGACCGGAGGGAAGATTCTCGCTCATGGTTGCGGGGCTCCTTGTCTTCGTACGTGTCAACCTCTGGCGAGCGCCTCGGCGCCGCCGACGATCTCGGAGATCTCGGTCGTGATCTCGGCCTGCCGGGCCTGGTTCGCCTCCCGGGTGAGGATCCGGGTGAGCTCCTCGGCGTTCTCCGTCGCCGCCTTCATCGCCCGGCGCCGCGCCGCGTGCTCCGACGCCGACGCCTCGAGGAGCATGCCGAACATCGACCCCTCCAGATACCGCGGCAAGAGCCGATCGAGGATCTCCTCGGGAGACGGCTCGAAGGTGTACCCGACCGGGGTCGCCTCCTCCTCGGCCTCCGGCGGGGTGATCGGCAAGAGCCGATACCGCTCGGGCACCTGGGTGAGCGCCGAGACGTAGCGGGTCGTGTACACCTCCACGCCGTCGACTCGCCCCTCCATGTACTCGTCGAGGAGGACGTTGGCGATCCCCCGACCGTCGGCGTAGGTGGGCGTGTCGGTGACCCCGAGCCAGGAGTGCTCGATCTGGTACCTCCGGTAGCGGAAGTAGGTGAGGGCCTTCTTGCCGACGACGTAGAGGCGAACGGCCCGCCCCGCCTCCCGATGCTCGACGACGTGGTGCTCGGCGAGTCGGATCACCGAGCCGTTGTAGGCCCCCGCGAGTCCCCGGTCCGAGGTGACGACGAGGACCCCCACGGTGGCGAGGTCCCGCACCTCGAAGAGGGGATGGGTGAGTCCCCCGGAGGCCGCGGCGATGTTCCGGATCACCTCGGTCATCTTCGCCGTGTAGGGCTTCGACGCGGCCACCCGCGCCTGGGCCTTGCCGATCCGCGCGGTGGCGATGAGCTCCATCGCCCGGGTGATCTTCATCGTCGACTCGACGCTTCGGATCCGGCGGCGGATCTGACGGAGTTCGGCGGAGGCCACGGCTCAGGTCCCTCCCCTCATTCCTGGTCGTCGACGACCTTGGAGGTCACCGGTCGGTCCATGGCGTCCGCGGCGACGCGCTCGCCCGCCTTCGCCGCGACGGCGGCACCCGGGTCCGACTCCGCCTCGGCACCCCAGGTCTCCACGAAGGCCTCGATCGCCGCCCTGAGCTCCTCCTCGGGCAGCTCGCCGGTCTCGGCGATCCGGGCGAGCACGGCACCGTAGCGGGCCCGGACGAACTCGCGGAGCTTCCGCTCGAAGGTCTGGATCTGGTCGACGGGGACGTCGTCCATGTAGCCCTCGGTCACCGCGAAGATCGCCACCACCTGGTCCTCCACGGGGAGCGGCTCGTACTGGCCCTGCTTGAGGACCTCGACGACCCGACGCCCCCGCTCGAGCTGGGCGAGGGAGGTGGCGTCGAGCTCGGATCCGAACTCGGCGAAGGCCTCGAGCTCCCGGAACTGGGCGAGGTTGAGGCGCAGGGGCCCGGCGATCTTCTTCATCGCCTTGATCTGGGCGGCGCCGCCGACCCGGGAGACCGAGATCCCGGCGTTGATCGCCGGGCGGATCCCCGAGAAGAAGAGGTCGGTCTCGAGGAAGATCTGCCCGTCGGTGATCGAGATGACGTTCGTCGGGATGTAGGCCGAGACGTCGTTGGCCTTCGTCTCGATGATCGGCAGGCCGGTGAGGGAACCGCCGCCGAGCTCGTCGGAGAGCTTCGCGCAGCGCTCGAGGAGCCGGCTGTGGAGGTAGAACACGTCGCCCGGGTAGGCCTCACGGCCCGGCGGGCGGCGCAGCAGCAGCGAGATCTCCCGGTAGGCGACCGCCTGCTTCGACAGATCGTCGAAGATCACGAGGGCGTGCTCCCCGTTGTACATCCAGTGCTGGCCGATCGCCGACCCGGCGTAGGGGGCGTACATCTGGAGCGCGGCGGCGTCGGAGGCCGAGGCGTTCACCACCACCGTGTACTCCATGGCACCGGTCCGCTCGAGGACGTCGACGACCTCGGCGACCGTCGAGTTCTTCTGCCCGACCGCCACGTAGATGCACTTGACCCCCTGACCCTTCTGGTTGATGATCGTGTCCACCGCGATGGCGGTCTTCCCGGTCTGACGGTCGCCGATGATGAGCTGGCGCTGGCCCCGCCCGATGGGGGTCATCGCGTCGATGGCCTTGATGCCGGTCTGGAGCGGCTCCTTGACCGGCTGGCGCATGACCACCGAGGGGGCCTGGACCTCGAGGAGGCGGCGCTCGGTGGCGTTGATCGGCCCCTTGCCGTCGAGCGGGTTGCCGAGGGGGTCGATCACCCGACCGAGGAGGGCATCGCCGACCGGCACGGAGAGGACCCGCCCGGTGGCCCGGACCTCGTCCCCCTCCTCGATGTGGGAGGCGTCGCCCATGATCACCGCGCCGATCGTGTCGGGATCGAGGTTGAGAGCGACCCCGTAGAGCCCGCCGGGGAACTCGAGGAGTTCCGAGGCCATGGCGTTCGGCAACCCCGAGACGCGGGCGACCCCGTCTCCGACCGATTCCACGTAGCCGATGGTCTCCGCCTCGACGGACGGGGACCACCCTTCCAGGTTGGCCCGGAGCGCCGCAGCGATGTCCCCGGGTTCGAGTGTGATCTCAGGCATGGTGCGTCATCCCCACTGCTCTCGCAGTTCGTCGAGTTGGCTCTTCACCGACCCGTCGAACACGGTATCTCCGATCTTCGCCACGACCCCGCCGATGAGGGCCGGATCCACGACGACCTTCACCTCGACCTCCCGGCCCGTGGCTCGCGCCAACGCGGCACGCAGACGTTCGATCTGGTCCTCGGTGAGCTCGACGGCGGACCGCACCTCGGCGACCGCCGCCCCCTCCTCCTCCGCCACGAGCTCGGCGAGCCGGGAGGCGACCTCGACGAGGTGCTTGCCGTGCCCGGCGGCGACGACGAGCCCGAGCCCGGCGACGACCGGCCGGGCCAGCCGACCGGCCAGGAGGTCCTCGAGGACCGCCAGCTTCCGTTCGACGGGCAGCCTCGGATCGGTCATCGCCTCCCGCAGCTCGACGCGCTCGTCGAGGGCGTGCGCGGCCTGGTAGAAGGCGTCGACGAGCGCGTCGACCTCACCCTCGGCCCGGAAGACCTGGAGGACGGCCCGGGCGTACCCGTCGATGGCGGCGGTGGTGGCGGTCTCCATCGGTCACCGAACCCCGCCGAGCTCTTCGATGTACCGGTCGACGAGCTGGCGCTGACGTTCCACGTCGAGGCTCTCGGCGACGAGCTTGCCGGCGATCTCGATGGCGAGGTCGGCCACCTGCTGCTTGAGCTCGGCCGCGACCCGCTCCCGTTCGGCGGCGATCTCCTCGCGGGCCCGGCCCCGGATGGCCTCGGCCTCGGCCTCGGCCCGGGAGAGGATGTCGGCCCGCACCTCCTCGGCGGCCTCCCGGGCCTCCTCGACGATGCGGGCCGCCTCCTCCCGAGCACCGGCGAGCTGCGCCCGGTAGTCGTCAAGGAGGCTCTCGGCCTCCTGCTTCGCCTGCTCGGCGGCGTCGAGGTCGGCCTTGATCGCCGCCGCCCTCGCGTCGAGGGTCTCGTTGAGGGCGGGGATCCCGAACTTCCAGACCACCGCGAAGACGATGCCGAAGGCGATGAGCCCGGCGATGAGCTCCTCGGGGACCGGGAGGAGCAGCCGGAGACCGCCGCCACCCTCTCCGCCTTCGGAGATCGGGACCGGTTCGGCGGTCGCCAGGATCTGGACGGCCAGGGTGTAGAGGTACGCCATCACGCCAGGAAGAAGAGCACGAACCCGATCAGGGCGAGCGCCTCGGTGAAGGCGATACCCAGGAACATCGTCGTCCGAACCATGCCGGCCGCCTCGGGCTGACGTGCCATCGCCTGAACGGCGTTCCCGGCGATGATGCCGATGCCGACGCCGGGGCCGATGGCGGCGAGCCCGTAGCCGATGAGCGCGATCGCTCCCTTGAGTACTTCCATGGGTGTTTCCCTTTCCTTCCCGTCGAACGGACCTCTCAGTGTGCCGGGTTCACCGACGTCTCGATGTACACGGCGGACAGCAACGTGAAGATGTAGGCCTGGAGGACGATCACGACGACCTCGAAGAGGAAGATCGCCAGACCGAGCGCCCACCAGGCGATCCCGAAGGCGCCCTTGAGCGCCCCGATCTCCCCGATGGTGGTGAGGGAGACGAGCCCGGTGGTGAGCAGCAGCGTGAGCATGACGTGTCCGGCGACGAGGTTCGCGAAGAGCCGGACGGCGAGGGAGAAGGGGCGGACGAGGAAGGTCGAGACGAACTCGATGGCCCCCACGAGGGGGCGAAGGAACACGGGCACCCCCGGGGGCCAGAGGATGTCGGCGACGTAGCGGACGCCCTGGCGCTTGATCCCCGCGGCGATGAAGATCACCCAGGTGAGCGCGGCGAGCGAGGCGGGCAGCGCCATCCGGGAGGTGATCGGGAAGTTCACGAAGGGCGTGATCTCGAAGAAGTTCCCGACGAGGACGAACAGGAAGATCGCCAGGAGGTACGGGTAGTACCTGATCCCGTGGGGACCGATGATCCCGATCGCCACCTCGTCGCGGACGAACCCGAAGAGCGCCTCGACGGCCGCCTGGAAGCGGCCCGGGACGACGGCCTTCCGCCGGAGGCCGAAGAACGTGATCGCGGCGACGATCGCCGCGGCG
The DNA here is from genome assembly GCA_011371355.1 of Actinomycetota bacterium. Classification (GTDB taxonomy): domain Bacteria; phylum Actinomycetota; class Acidimicrobiia; order Spongiisociales; family UBA5794; genus DRQR01. Next base: position 12,902 of record DRQR01000181.1, on the reverse strand, counting down.
AGGAACATGAGGAAGACCGTCCGGGTGATGGGGAATCCGAGGATCTCGAAGACCGGGATCCGGTACTCGAACAGTTCGGTCACGTCCGCGGGGGCGCAGACGGTCTGTTGGGTGAGGTCGCACTCACCGCTCGCGAGGATCAGTTGCTCCACTCCAGCTCCCTTTCCGAACCGTTGACCATGGCCACCGCCTCGAGGGCGAGCAGCACGAGATAGCAGGCCACCGCGGCGATGCCCATCCCCGCCCGATCGAGCCCGGTCACGTTGGCCACGAGGATCATCGTCACCGTGATGAGCACGAGCCGGATGAGGAATCCGAACAGGGCGGCGGCATGATACAGGCTCAGGGACACCCTGGCGGCCGCCGAGAGGAGCCAGCCGCCGAGCACGAAGTTCGCGAGGACCACGGCCACGCCGACCCCGGCGGCGAGGGCCGTCGCGGGCCCCCCGGCCAGCCAGGCGATGCCGGCGATGACCGGACCGACGTACCAGGCCCGTCGCACGAGGTGCCCGGCGAGGATGGCCTCGATCGGACGCTCGTCGGGCACGGGGGCGAACCGATCGACCTCAGGCCCCATATCCCCTCCCCGCCGCGTCGTCCTCGAGCTCGGCGGATCGCCGCCAGAGCCGCCAGAACCCCACGCCGATCCCGGCGAGGAGCCACACCACGGTCATGATCGGCCGGATGCCGAGCCAGGCGTCGAGGAGGAGACCGATGAGGAGCCCGGCGACGATGGACGAGATGAAGTCGGCGCCCTCGGAGAGATCTCCCGTGATGCGCTCGGCGGGTGGGACCAGACTGGGCTTCGCGGGCAAAGCGTCGATCCTGTCGGGGGATGGTCGCGGCACGGTCGTGAACGGCGTCACGAGCCACCGGGACGATAGTTCCCCATCGAGACCGACACCAAATCTCCCGGCCCGGTTCAGCCCACGTAGCCGGGGAAGTCCGCGGGGTAGGCCGGGAACTCGTCGATGAGCTCGACGAGGGCCCCGCGGAACTGTCCGAGGGCCTCGGGATCCCGACGCTTGCGAAGCATCTCGACGACGAGGGTCCCGACGAGGATCATCTGCTCCTGCTTCATCCCCGCGGTCGTCACCGCCGGCGTCCCGAGACGGAGGCCGGAGGTGACGAAGGGCGATCGAGGGTCGAAGGGGATCGCATTGCGGTTGAGGGTGATCCCCATCTCGTCGAGGAAGGCCGCCGCCTCCTTGCCGGTGAGCTCCGGGTCGAACTGCCGCAGATCGGCGAGGAACATGTGGTTGTCGGTACCACCCGAGACGACCCGGATCCCACCGTCGGCCACGGTCTTCGCGAGGACCTTGGCGTTCCGCACCACCTGGGTGGCGTAGGCGGCGAACTCGGGACGGGAGGCGATCTCGAAGGCGAGGGCCTTCCCGGCGATCTGGTGGTTGATCGGTCCCCCCTGGGTGAGGGGGAACACCGCCTTGTCGATCGCCTCGGCGAACCGTTCCTTGCACAGGACGAGCCCACCTCGCGGACCGCGTAGGGCCTTGTGGGTGGTGGCGGTGACGATGTCGGCGTGCTCGACGGGGTTGGGATGGGCGCCACCGGCGATGAGCCCGATGATGTGGGCGGCGTCGACGAGGTACACCGCACCGACCTCGTCGGCGATCTCCCGGAAGGCGGCGAAGTCCGGGATCCGGGAGTAGGCCGAGTAGCCGACGACGATCATCTTCGGGCGGTGCTGTCGAGCGAGCCGGCGCACCTCGTCCATGTCGATCCGCTCGGTCTCGGGGTCGACGCCGTAGGAGACGAAGTCGAAGAGCTTCCCCGAGAAGCTCACCGGCGACCCGTGGGTGAGGTGGCCGCCCTGGTCGAGGCGCATCCCGAGGATCGTGTCGCCCGGCTCGCAGACCGCGAGATACGCGGCCATGTTCGCCTGCGACCCCGAGTGGGGTTGGACGTTCGCGTGGTCGGCACCGAAGAGACGTTTCGCCCGCTCGATGGCGAGGGCCTCGATCTCGTCGACGTAGCGGCATCCCTCGTAGTACCGGCGACCCGGATAGCCCTCCGAGTACTTGTTCGCGAGCACCGATCCCGCCGCCTGCATCATCGCGTAGGGCACGAAGTTCTCCGAGGCGATGAGCTGGAGGTTCCGCCGCTGACGTTCGACGTCCTTGCGGATCAGCTCGGCGAGCCGCGGATCGAGGATCTCGATCGAGGTCATGTCGGTCACGGACGCCCCCTCCTCGTGGTCCGGCGCGCCGAGAGCGTAGCGGCTCGGCCCGGTCTCCCCCCAGTCGACGAGCTCACGGGGTCCCCGGGTGGGACGGCTCGGAGAGGAGGTCGGAGAGTCCGAGCGCGGGGAGCGGCAGGAGGGGCGCCACGAGCGCCCACACCTCGACGTCGACCACGCCGACGCCCACGAGCGCCGCTCCGACGGCGGCGAGGGTGACGAGCCGCGCGGTCGGGCTCCCGACCTCACGCGGCGTGGGGAGCGCGACGAGGCCCGGGAGGCCGAAGAGCGCGAGGGGTACGAGGGCGACGAGCATCTGGTTCCCGCCCACCGACCACGACAGGACGAGGAACGCGGCGGTGCCGAGCCCGGCGACGCCGGCCTTGACGGCGACCCCCATCGGATCGGGCTTCCCGGACAGCCCGGCGAGGGCGAAGACTGCCAGGAGCGCCCCGACGGCGACGAGGGAGGTCGCCAGCGCGGGAGCGACGGCGCCGAAGAGGAGGCCGGTCCACCATCCGGCGGCGCCGATCCCCGTGGCGGCGCCGATCGCGAGCCAGGGACGCATCAGGGGCTGATGGGTCCCGGGCGCAGCACCCGTTCGGTGGGCGCGGTCACGTCGACGACCGTCGAGGCGGCGCCGCCGGGAGCCCGGCCGGGGAGGTAGACGGCCACCCGGTCCCCGAAGAGCTCCCGTGCCTCGTCGTCGTCGAGGGCGGCGGCACCTCCCGAGGGGTTCGCCGAGGTGACCGCGAGGGGACCGGTCCGTCGGAGGAGCTCGACGGCGACCGGATGCCGGGGTCGCCGGAGTCCCACGGTCCGCCGCGCCCGATCGCCGATCCACTCGGGGATCGACGGGAGCTTGGGCACGACGATCGTCAACGCGCCCGGCCAGTGCGCCTCGGCGAGTTCCAGGGCCCGCTCGTCGAAGACCCCGATCGTCTGGGCCTGCTCGAGGTCGGCGACGAGGAGGGCGAGGGGTTTGATCCCGGGCCTGCCCTTGAGCGCGAAGAGCCGCTCGATGGCGCCCGGGTTCATCGGGTCGACGCCGAGGCCGTAGAGGGTGTCGGTGGGCAAACCGACGATCTCGCCGGCTTTGACGGCGGCGACCGCCTCGTCGAGCAGGGCGTCGTCGACGGTCTCCATGTCCTCCAACCTAGCGAGACGCGACGACGAACCGGGGCCTGCCGGCGAGGTCGCGGCGGATCTCGGGTCGGAGCCCGGCGAAGGCATCGAGGGCGGCCCGGGCCTGCCCGGCGCCGATCTCGCAGATCGCCAGGCCTCCGGGTGCGAGCCAACCGGCGACCTCGGCCCCGATGCGACGGAGCACCTCGTCCCCCCGGGGTCCGGCGACGAGCGCGCCGCGCGGCTCGTGGTCTCGCACGTCGACCGGGAGCTCCGCCCATTCGGCCTCCGCGACGTACGGCGGGTTCGCGACGAGGAGCTCGACCCGGTCCCGGAGGTCTGCGGGCAGGGGCTCGAAGAGGTCTCCCTCGTAGAGCCGCACCCGCACTCGGTTGCGCCGCACGTTCTCCGCGGCGACGGCGAGGGCGGCCCCGGAGCGGTCCGTCGCGTAGACCGCGGCGTCGGGGAAGGTCGCGGCGAGGGCGACGGCGAGGTTGCCGCTCCCGGTGCAGAGGTCGACGATCGTGGCGGGCGACGCCGGCGCGAGCGTGCAGGCGAGCTCGAAGAGCTCCTCGGTCTCGGGTCGGGGCACGAGGACACGAGGGTCGACGACGAGCTCGACGGGACCGAAGACGACGGTCCCTTCGAGGTACTGGAGCGGCGCTCCCTCGACCCGACGTTCGACGAGCTCGAGGAAGCGCCGCCGCTGCTCGGGCCGGACCGGGCAGCCCACGACGAGGTCGCTGCGGGTCCGGCCGGTGACCGCGGCGAGGAGGCGCTCCGCCTCGTGGCGGGGCAGGCCCTCCACCGCGGCGAGGAGATCGAGGGACGTCGTCATCCGGCAGCGAGGCGACGAGCGGCCTCGTCGGCCATGAGGGCCTCGTGGAACCGGTCGAGATCGCCGTCGAGGATCCGGTCGAGATCGTGGACGGTGAGGCCGATCCGATGGTCGGTCACCCGGTTCTCCTTGAAGTTGTAGGTGCGGATCTTCTCCGCCCGCTCCCCCGTGCCCACCTGGGCCCGGCGGGCGGAGGCCCGCTCCCCCCGCTGCTCGTCGAGCCGCCGTTGGAGGAGCCGGGCCCGCAGCACTCGGAGGGCCTTGAGCTTGTTCTGGAGCTGGGACTTCTCGTCCTGGCAGGTGACGACGAGCCCGGTGGGGCGATGGGTGATCCGGACCGCCGAGTCGGTGGTGTTCACCGACTGGCCTCCGGGCCCGGTGGATCGGAAGGTCTCGATGTCGAGATCGTGCTCGTCGAGCTCCACGTCCACCTCCTCGGCCTCCGGGAGCACGGCGACGGTGGCGATCGAGGTGTGGATCCGACCCTGGGATTCGGTCTTCGGCACCCGTTGGACGCGATGCGCTCCCGCCTCGTACTTGAACCGGGAGTAGGCGCCCTTGCCCTTCACCGCGAAGATCGCCTCCTTGATCCCACCGGTCCCCGTCGTCGACAGGTCGATGGGCTCGACGGCCCAGCCGTGGCGCTCGGCGAAGCGCTGGTACATCCGATAGAGGTCCGCCGCCCAGAGCGCGGCCTCCTCGCCTCCCGCCGCGGCTCGGATCTCGACGATCACGTCCTTGTCGTCGTTCGGGTCCTTCGGGACGAGGAGCACCCGGAGCCGATCCTCGAGTTCGGCGAGCTCCGCGGTCTTGTCGGCGACGACGCCGTCGAGGTAGGCGCGCATCTCGGGGTCCTCCTCGGCGGCGAGGAGCTCGCGCGCCTCGGCGAGCTCCTGCTCGGCGGCCCGATGGGCCTGGTACGTCTCGACGATCCTGCGCAGCTCGGCGTGGCGCTCGGCGAGGCGACGGTAGGTGGCCTGATCGGCGAGCACCTCGGGCTCGGCGAGTCGCCGCGTCGTCTCGTCGTACTCGTCGACGAGGACTTCGAGGCGGCGGCGGAGACGTTCGTCCATCAGCTCGCCTCGACGTCGAGCGCTCCCGGGGCGACGGGGCCGCGGCGGAGGACCTCGGCCCGAGACGCCTCGTCGAGGGCGGCGAGGAGGGAGGCGACCGCCACCTCGACCTGGTCGTCGTCGGGCTCCTTCGTGGTGATCGCCTGGATCCAGATCCCCGGCCGGGACGCCCAGGCGACGAGCGGATGCTCGGCGGCGACCTTGAGCACCTCGTAGGAGATGCCGGCGATCACCGGGATGAGGGCGATCCGAGCGAGGACCTGCCAGAGGAAGGGCAGCCCGGCGAGGAAGAGGAAGACGACGAAGGCCACCATCGCCACGATGATGATGAACGAGGTCCCGCAGCGGGGATGGCGGGGGCTGTGGGCCTGGATGGTCGCGACGTCCAAGGGGTCGCCCCCTTCGTAGGCGTGGATGGTCTTGTGTTCGGCCCCGTGGTACTGGAACACCCGGGCGATCTCCTCCGAGCGGCCGATCGCCCAGATGTAGAGGACGACGAGTCCGAGGCGGAGCGCTCCGTCGATGACGACGAAGGCGAGCCCGCCGTCACCGAAGAACCGCTTCAGGAAGTTCGCGGCGAAGGCCGGAACGAGGACGAAGACCCCGAGGGCGAGGACGACGGCGACGACCATCGTGAGGGCGATCTGACGGGAGGTGAGCTCCTCGTCGGCCTCCCCGGCCCGTTCGGCGGACCACGACAGCGCCTTGAACCCCAAGGTGACCGACTCGGCGAGGACGAGCACGCCCCGGACGAAGGGCAGCCGGGCCAGCCTCGTGCGCTGCGAGAGGGCGGGGAGCTCGCGACGGGTGGTCTCGATGACGCCGTCGGGTCGGCGGACGGCGACCGCCCAGGCGGTGGGCGCCCGCATCATCACCCCCTCGATGACGGCCTGCCCACCGACGGCGGCGCCGGGCGGGCGGCCCAATCAGCGCTCCCGGTTCCCGGTCTGGCCGTAGCGTCGACGGAACCGCTCGACGCGACCACCGGAGTCGACGAGCTTCTGCTTCCCGGTGAAGAAGGGATGGCACTGGTTGCAGAGCTCCACGTGGAGCTCCGGCACCGTGGCGCGGGTCTCGAAGGTGTTCCCGCACGAGCAGGTGACCGTGCACGGGACGTAGTCGGGATGGATGCCGGCCTTCATCGGATCGCCTCCGGGTTGGATCGTAGCGGACTCACTGACCCGACTTCGCGACGGTCTCGAGGAACTCCGCGTTCGACTTCGTCGTCTTGAGCCGGTCGATGAGCAGCTCGAGGGCCGCCCCCGGCTCCAGGGCGAGGAGCACCCGACGGAGCTTCCAGACCTCCTGGAGCTCCGCCCGGTCGAAGAGCAGCTCCTCCCTACGGGTTCCCGAGGCCTCGATGTCGATGGCCGGGTAGATGCGCTTGTCGGCGAGCTTCCGGTCGAGACGGAGTTCCATGTTCCCCGTCCCCTTGAACTCCTCGAAGATGACCTCGTCCATGCGGGACCCCGTCTCGACGAGGGCCGTGCCGAGGATCGTGAGGCTGCCGCCCTCTTCGATGTTCCGCGCCGCCCCGAAGAACCGCTTCGGCGGGTAGAGGGCGGTCGAGTCGACGCCGCCGGAGAGGATGCGGCCGGAGGCCGGCGTGGCGAGGTTGTGGGCCCGGGCGAGGCGGGTGATCGAGTCGAGGAGGATGACGACGTCCTTCCCCATCTCGACGAGCCGCTTGGCGCGCTCGATGGCGAGTTCGGACACCTGGGTGTGCTCCTCGGCGGGTCGGTCGAAGGTCGAGTAGATCACCTCGCCGCGCACCGAACGCTGCATGTCGGTGACCTCCTCGGGTCGCTCGTCGACGAGGACGACCATGAGGTGACACTCGGGGTTGTTCGTGGCGATCGAGTTGGCGATCTCCTTGAGCACCGTGGTCTTGCCCGCCTTGGGCGGGGAGACGATGAGGCCCCGCTGGCCCTTTCCGATCGGCGCGATGAGGTCGACGATGCGGGCGATCATCGCGTCGGGACGTCCCTCGATCTCGAGGCGAAGCCGCTCGTCGGGGAACAGCGGCGTCAGGTCCGAGAAACGCGGCCGCTCGAGGGCCTGCTCGGGCTCCATCCCGTTGACCGACAGGGGTCGAACGAGGGCCGGGAACTTCTCCTGGGCCCGGGCGGGCCGGATCGGACCTTCCACGATGTCGCCCTTGCGCAGCCGATGCTTGCGGATGACGTTGGCGGCGACGTAGACGTCCTTCTCCCCGGGCAGGTATCCGGCGGTCCGAAGGAAGCCGTAGCCCTCGGGCAGGATGTCGAGGATCCCGGTGCGCACCTCGAGCTCGGACTCGTCGATGGGCTCCTGCTGACGGTTCCGGTTCCGTCCCCGGCGACGTCGCCGGCCCGAGGACCCACCACCGCCCTCCTCTCGCCGTGACCCCTGCTTGTCCTGCTCCCCGTTGTTCGTCGGGCCGGTCTGGGTCGCCACCGCCGCCGGCTCCTCCTCGACCTCGGGGAGCATCGACGGGTCGAACTTCTCCGATTCGAGGATCGCCGCGATCAACTTCGACTTCTGGAGGCCTTCGTGATCGACGTCGACGCGACCCGCCATCGCACGGAGATCGTCGAGGCTCAGCTCCTGCAGCCTGGCTCTGGTGGTACTCATCTCGACCCTTTCGAGGGAGCCTTCGGACCGCGAGGTCCTTGGGGAACGGACGGACGACGAGAGCTCGTCACCCGGGGATTCCTGCCCCCTGGCACGACGATGGGACGCCGGGAGGGGGAGGAGGTGGTGCCGATTGTACTTCGGCCGTCCCGCTAATCAAGTGAAGGAGAACCTCACCAGCCGAGGAGGTCGACGACGGCCTCGAGGCGAGGCGGGACCGGTTCGGGGAGGGCGAAGTCGGCCACGGCCGTCTCGGGGTCCTTGAGGCCGTGACCGGTGAGGGTGCACACCACGGGCCCGTCGGGGAGCTCGTCGGCGTGGGCGAGGACGCCGGCGACCGAGGCGGCCGAGGCCGGCTCGCAGAAGACCCCCTCGGTGCGGGCGAGGAGCCGGTAGGCGGCGAGGATCTCGTCGTCGGTGACCGCCTCGATCCGGCCGCCGCTCTCGTCTCGAGCGGCGATCGCCCCCTCCCAGCTCGCCGGGTTCCCGATCCGGATGGCCGTCGCCACGGTTTCGGGGTCCTCGACGACCTCGCCGCGGACGAGGGGCGCGGCTCCGGCCGCCTGGAATCCCCACATCCGGGGCGCCGCCCCGACCGCCCGGTAGCCGCGCCAGTAGGCGGTGATGTTCCCGGCGTTCCCCACCGGCAGGGCGTGCACCGCGGGGGGCCCGAGCTCGTCGACGATCTCCCAGGCGGCGGTCTGCTGGCCGGCGATCCGGAAGGGATTGAGGGAGTTGACGAGGGTGACGTCGTGGGTGGCGGTGAGCTCGAGGACGACGGCGAGGGCGTCGTCGAAGTTCCCGGCGATCGGCACGATCACGGCACCGTGGGCGATCGCCTGGGCGAGCTTCCCTCGGGCGATCTTCCCGGCGGGCAGCACCACGATGGCGGCGAGGCCCGCCCGCGCCGCGTAGGCGGCGGCGGAGGCCGACGTGTTGCCGGTGGAGGCGCAGGCCACCGCCCTCGCCCCGTCCTCGAGGGCCTTCGACACCGCGACGGTCATCCCCCGGTCCTTGAAGGACCCGGTCGGGTTCGCCCCCTCGATCTTCAGGAACACCTCGCGGCCCACCCGTTCGGAGAGCCCGGGGGCGGGGACGAGGGGCGTGTCGCCCTCCAGCAGGGTGACGACCGGGGTGTCCGGGCCGACCGGGAGACGGTCCCGATACCGGGCGATGATCCCACGCCCGGTCATGGTCCGTCGCTCTGGACGCGGATCGTCGCGCCGACGCGGCGCACCACCTCGAGGGCCTCGAGGGCGGCGACGGCGGCCCGCTGGGCCCGCTCCGGGGCGCGGTGGGTGACGATGAGGAGCACGGCGTCCTCCCCGGTTCCCTCCTGCCACACCGCCTCGATCGAGACGTCGGCGTCGCCGAAGGCGCCCGCCACCTGGGCGAGCACGCCGGGACGGTCTTCGACGTCGAGGCGGACGTACCACTTCGTCTCCACCGATCCCGGGTCGACGAGGCTCCCCTCTCCGAAGCGGATCCTCGGGGCGACCTGGGCGCCGGCCAGGGTCTCCCGGGCGGCGTCGATCACGTCCCCGAGCACCGCCGAGGCCGTGGGTTCCCCTCCGGCGCCGGGACCGGCGAAGAGCAGCTCGTCGATGGAGGGTCCTTCGATGAAGATCGCGTTCGTCGCCCCGCGGATCGATGCGAGGGGATGGTCGACGGGCACCATCGCCGGGTGGACCCGGGCCGAGACGACCTCGCCGACCCGTTCGGCGATCGCCAGGAGCTTGACGACGTAGCCGAGCTTCGCCGCGTAGACGACGTCGATCCGGTCGAGATCCCCGATGCCCTCCCGATCGACCCGGTCGCCGGGCACCCAGACGCCGAAGGCCAAGGAGGCGAGGATCGCCGCCTTCGCCGCGGCGTCGTGGCCGTCCACGTCGGCGGTGGGATCGGCCTCGGCGTAGCCGAGCCGCTGGGCTTCGGCGAGGGCCTCGGAGAGTTCGGCGCCCTCCTCGGTCATCCGGGTGAGGACGAAGTTCGTCGTGCCGTTGACGATCCCGGCGACCCGACGGATCTGCTCTCCGGCGAGGGTCTCCGACAGGGGGCGAATGATCGGGATCCCACCGCCGACCGCCGCCTCGAAGAGGAGCGGTACCCCCCGTTCGGCGGCGAGCTCGATGAGCTCGGCGCCCCGGTCGGCGATGAGCTCCTTGTTCGCGGTGACGACGGGTTTCCCCGCGGCGAGGGCCGCGGCGACGAGCTCGCCGGCGGGTTCTCGACCACCCATGACCTCGACGACGAGGTCGACGCCAGGGTCCTCGACGACCGCCCGCGGGTCGGTGGTGAGGAGCTCGGCGGGGAGCTCGAAGGACCGGGCCTTGGCCGGGTCCCGGACCGCGACGCGCCGGACCTGGAGATCGAGGCCGGTCTTGGCGAGGATCGCCTCGTGATCGCCGACGAGCCGCCGGAGGAGGGTGCCTCCGACGGTGCCGGCGCCGAGGAGCCCGATCCCGATCGTGGTGCGCATGACGGGGACGATAGACCGGCCGCCGGTAGCCTCGACCCATGTCCTCGGCGCTCCACCACCCGCCGGCCGCCTCGCGACGCCTCCGACGCCGGCTGCTGGGGACGAGCCTCCTCCTCCTGCCCCTGCTCCGCATCCCCCTGCCGCACGGCCTCCTCGCCGCGACCCTGTTCCTGGGGACCTTCGCCGTCGTCGTCGTCCACGGCGCGGCGGCGATCCCCACCCTGGCCGGTGCGGGCCACCGGCTCCCGGTGGTCTTGGCGTCGGGGGTGGCGGTGGCGTCCGGTGCGGCGTACGGGTTCCACCCCTCCTCGCAGGGCGTCGTGGTGCTCCTGCCGGCGGTCCTCGGAGCCCTCACCGCGTCCTCGGTGGCGACCCTGTCGATCGGCGAGCTCCGGCGGTACGTGGCCGCCCCCCTCCTCGTCGCAGCGGCCGTCCAGGGAGCGATCGTGGCGACCCAGTGGCTCACCGCCGCCCCGGTGGTCCTCGGGCTGCTCACGCCCGGCGCCGCCCTGGGGGAGATCGACGGGTTCCTGCGCCCGCAAGGGACGACGAGCCACGTCTACGAGCCCGCCGTCCTCGCCCTCGTCGCCGTCGGGATCGTCGCGGCCGTCGGATCCGCGGGCGGCCCCCGATGGGCGATCGGTACCGGGCTCGTGCTCGCGTCGTGGGCGGTGGCCTTCTCCCACTCGAGATCGGCGCTCGTCGGTGTGGCGACCCTGGCGATCGTGGGGATCTGGGCGCACCGAGCCGGACGACGCGCCGTGACGGGCGCCGTGGGGGTCTTCCTCGTGGGCTTCCTCGTCGGCTCGCTGCTGTCGGCAGGGGGCTGGCTCGTCCGGGTCGACCACACGGCGACGACCGACCTCGACCGCGCCTCCCTCGGTCGGGTCACCCTCCTGCGCCAGAGCCTCGAGATCACCGCCACCTCCCCGCTCGTCGGCGTGGGACCGGCGAACTATCGAGCCGTCCTGGAAACGCTCCCCGACTACGACCCCGACCTCCCCTACCTCGTCCACGACGTCCCCCTCGCCTGGGCCGCCGAGCTCGGGGTCCCCGCGGCCGTGGCCCTGGCGGCGCTGCTCGTCGTCGTCGTCGGGCGCGCGGTCGGCGGCGGTCCGGGAACGGCGGCGATCGTCGCCGCGAGCTCGGGGTTCTTCGTCTTCGACAAGATCCTCTACGACCGGCTCTTCGGCACCCTCCTGTTCGGCGTCTCCCTCGGCGTCCTCGCCGTCCTCGCCGACCGCTTCGCCGCCGAGGTGCCCGAAGGCACCGGTCCGACGCTCGACCCGACGCGGTGAAGGCCGCTCCGAGCCGGGCTCCCCGCCGCGGCGGCTCCGTCCCCCACGCCGTGGCGGCGCCGGTGCGGCTCATGGCTCGTCGACGACCGGCCGATGAAGGCCCTGTGCTCGCCTCCCTCAGCTCACGTCGAGGAGTCGTCGGTTTCGCCGCGACGGTCGTCGCGACGAACGCCCTCCTCCTCCCCGCCCTCACCACCGGGTTCTCGGGGGGTCCCGCCGGGGCCGTCCTGCAGACGGCGGCCCTCGTCGTCGTCCTCGCCACGGTGCCGGTGGCCCTCGCCTCCGTCCGGTGGGCACCGGCCCGTGCCCATCCCGCGCCCCTGGTCCTCGCGGCCGCCTCGGCCGTCGCCGTGACCATCGCCTTCGCCTTCCACCCCTCCGACCGCGGCATCCCGCTGCTCCTCGGCGCCTGGGGAGGCGCCGGAGCCGCGGTCCTCGTGGCCGCCATCGGGCCTCGTCGGCTCCGCCTCGCCGTCGCCGCACCGCTCCTCGCCTCCGCCGGGATCCAGGGCGGGGTGATGGCCCTCCAATGGGTCACCGGCACGCCGTCGATCGCCCGGTGGTTCGATCCGTCGGCGTCCCTCGAGACCATCGACGGCTTCCTCCGCCCCATGGGGACGATGGGGCACGTCTACGAGCCGGCGGTGCTCGCCCTCGTCGCGATCGGCGTCGCCGCGGTGAGCCTCGACCGCGGTCCGACCCTCCCCTGGACCCTCGGGCTCGTCGCCGCCTCCTGGGCCGTCGCCCTCTCCCACTCCCGGGCCGGCCTCGTCGGGGTGGCCGGCGTCGCCGTCGTGGCCGCCTGGAGTCGACGCCGCGGCGAAGGACCGGCGATGCGTCGGGTCGTCGTCGTCGCCGTCTCCGGGTTCCTCCTCGGCGTCCTCCTCGGCGCCTCCGGGTGGTCGATCCGTTGGGAGCAGACCGCGACCGGCGACCTCGACGACGCGAGCCTCGGGCGGGTGACCCTCGCCCGCCAGGCCGTCGAGGTCGTCGCGGTCGCCCCGCTGACGGGCGTGGGACCCGGCGGGTACCTCCCGACCCTCGACCGCCTCGGCATCGCCGACCCCGACCATCCCTTCGCGGCCCACGCCGTCCCCCTCGTCTGGCTCGCCGAGCTCGGCCTCCCCCTCGGCGCGCTCCTCGTCGGCCTCGCGGGTTGGGTGGTGGCGGCGGCGATCCGCAACGGCCCGCCGGCGACGCTCCTCCTCGTCGCGCCGGCCGGGTTCTTCCTGTTCGATCTCAACCTCTACGACCGGATCGGCGGGCTCGTCCTCTTCGG
>DRQR01000180.1 GCA_011371355.1 Actinomycetota bacterium | reverse complement strand
CGTCCTGGATCGCGGTGAGCAGCAGGACCGTCGCGTCGTAGCTGTGGGCCCAGAACGCCGCGGTCGGCTGCTCGCCGTACTTCTCCTCGTACTTCGCGAGGAAGTCGTCGGCGGAGACCCCGGTGGCCGACTTGTTGTCGCCGAACCGGAGGTCCGGTCCGGAGAAGTAGACGCCCTCGGACTCGGGCAGCTCCATGAAGTTGTCGGCGAGCAGGCCGTCGGCGGCGATGAGGGTCACCTCCTCGAGACCCGACACCCCACGCACCTGCTGGGCGATGAACCCGCCCTCGGGCATGAAGATCGGGAAGAAGATGACCTCGGGTCCGGCGGCGGCGACCTCGGTGAGGACCGGCACCATGTCGGTGTCGCCCTTGTTCACCGCGGTGAAGGCGACGACCTCGCCGCCGAGCTCCTCGAAGGCGTCCTTGAACGCCGTGGCGAGGCCGTTCGTGTACGGGTCGCCGTCGTGGATCGCGGCGGCCTTCTTCAGCCCGAGCTCCTCGTAGACGAAGAGCGCCACGGCCTTGCCCTGGAAGAGGTCGTTGTGGGCGGTCCGGTAGTAGCCCTCGTGCCAGTCCGTGCCCGGGTTGCCCTTGAGGTCGGAGGTCAGCGCCGGCGAGGTGTTCGACGGCGAGATCATGACCATGCCGGCCTCGGAGATGAGCGGGGCGGCGGCCACGGCCGCGCCGGAGCACGAGGTGCCGATGACCCCGACGACCGAGGCGTCGGAGACGATCTGCTGCGCACCCGCCTGGCCGCCCTCGGCCGAGCAGAGGTCGTCGAGGGGCGTGCCTCGGGTGACCGCGTGGCCGGCGATCGGGCCGAAGTCCTCGATCGCGATCTCGGTCGCGCGGTCGTTCGGGATGCCGAGGAACGCCACGTCGCCGGAGATCGCCTCGAGGGAACGGATCTGGATGTCCTCACCCGGGGCGACCTCGACGGCGCCGAGGGGACCCGGTTCGGGCTTCTCCTCGGCCGGCGGTGCGGTCGTTCCCGGCTCCTGGGCCTTCGTCGTGGTGGTCTGTTCGCCGGCGGTCGTCGTCGTACCACCCGTACCTCCACCGCAGGCCGCGGCGAGGAGGGCGAAGGCGACGACGACGCCGAGGAATGGCAGTCGTTTCCTCATTGGATGCCTCCGTGTCCATGGACCGCGCTGCGCGGTCCTCCGGTGGATTCCGGAGGTTGAAGCGTAGGCATGAAACCTCCTTGTGGGCAACGCGCCCAAGGCCCGAAGGTCCCCGATGCCGGTACCGTTCGAGGAACGATGGAGCCCACCGACCACGTCCGCAGGGGAGGCCGACGCCTCACCGCCTCGGTCACCGACCTCGAGGTCGTCCGCCAGCGGGCCCTGCTCGTCGGGGTCGTCGGCCGCGGGGAGGTGGACGGCGAGACGGACCTCGCCGAGCTCGCGGCCCTCACCGACACCGCGGGCTCCGATCCGGTGGAACGGATCCTCGTGCGCCGCGACCGGCCCTCGGCGGCGACCTACGTGGGTCCCGGACAGCTCCGGGAGCTCGTCGCCCGGGCCAGACACCTCGACGTCGACGTCGTGGTCTTCGACAACGAGCTGAGTCCCGCCCAGCAGCGCAACCTCCAGGCCGCCTTCGAGTGCGACGTCGTGGACCGGGTGGCGGTGATCCTCGACATCTTCGCCCAGCACGCCCACACGAAGGAGGGCATGATCCAGGTCGAGCTCGCCCAGCATCGGTACCGGCTCCCCCGGCTACGAGGCCGAGGCACCGAGCTGAGTCGGCTCGGCGCCGGCATCGGCACCCGCGGCCCGGGGGAGACGAAGCTCGAGACCGACCGTCGCCGCATCCTCCAGCGGATCGCCAAGCTCGAACGTGAGCTCCGAGACGCCGCCAGGGCCCGGGCGACCCAGGGTCGGGCCCGGCGACGGTCGGGACTCCCGACGGTGGCGATCGTCGGGTACACGAACGCCGGGAAGTCGACGCTCTTCAACCGGCTCACCGGCGCCGACGTCCTCGTCGAGGACCGCCTCTTCGCCACCGTCGCCTCGACGATCCGGCGACTCGACCTCCGAGATGGGTTCGAGGTCCTCGTCTCGGACACCGTCGGCTTCGTCCGGAAGCTCCCCCACGAGCTCGTCGAGAGCTTCCGCTCGACCCTCGAGGAGGTCGCCGATGCCGATCTCCTCCTCCACGTCGTCGACGCCGCCGATCCCCGCGCCGAGGGCCAGATCGAGGCGGTCCGGCGCGTCCTCGCCGAGATCGGCGCCGCCGACAACCCCGAGCTCCTCGTACTCAACAAGGTCGACGCGGCCGAGGCCACCGCGCTCGGACGGCTCGCGAACCTGTATCCGGAGGCGGTGGCGATCTCGGCGGCGACCGGGAAGGGACTCGACGACCTCGAGGCGGCGATCCGGAAGATCCTCGACCCCCGCACCCGGGAGCTCGAGCTCGTCGTTCCCTACGACCGGGGGGAGGTCGTCGCCGAGCTCCACAGCGTGGGGACGGTGCTGGACCAACGCTACGAGGAAGGGGGGATCCGGGTCCGGGCCCGGGTGCCCGAGGCGGCGGCCGAACGGCTCGCGGCGGCGGCTCAGAGCAGGTCGAGTACGCCCTGATCCCCTCGGCGCTCCGGCGGGGGCGCCGCGTCCGGGTCGCGGCGACGCCCGGCCGCCTCGGGGAGCAGCACGAGGGTGACGTAGACGACCTGGATGACGAGGGCGGCGACCCCGGCACCGGCGAGACCCAGACCGGTGGGGAGGATGGGGAGGACGGGGAGGAGCGCCCCGAACACCCAGGCGAGCTGGAGCACCGACTCGGCGAAGGTGAAGGCCCGGCCCCGGGCGTCGACGGGCATCGAGGCCTGGAGGAGCCCGTCGAACCCGAACTTCGCCGTCCCCCAGGCGAAACCGGCGGCCCCGGCGAGGACGACGGCGGCGACGAGCACGGTCAGCGATCCGACGTCGAAGACCTGCCCGGCGATGAAGGCCGCGCCGGCCTCGACGGCGAGGGCGGCGACGACCATGGGTTCCTCGGTGACGTAGCCGCCGATGGCGGGCGCGGCCCAGGCGGCGAGGAAGTACCCGGCACCGGCGGCGCCGAGGAAGAGACCGAGGGAGGCGACGCCGGCGGCGAGATCTCGGAGGGCGAAGGCGAAGAGGAGCAAGAGGAAGCCGTTGAGGAACCGGACCCCGCCCGTGGCGAAGAGCGCGAGGCGGACCCGCCGGGGAAGCCGGCGGGGGCCACGATCCCTCCCTCGGGGAACGACGCGGAGTCGGGGGAGCTGCACGGCCGCCACCGCCGAGGCCACGAAGGCGACGGCGGCGGGGACGAGTCCGAGGGGAGGACCGCCGACGGCGACGAGGAACGCGACGACGGCACCGCCGATCCCGCCGGCGAGGACGCCGATCCGGGCGAGTCGGGCGTTCGCGGCGACGAGGGCGTTGGGATCGCCGACGACGACGGGCAGGACGCTCGAGCGGGCGATGCCGCCGAGGCGGGAGAGGACGAGGAGTCCGAAGGCGAGCGGGAAGAGCCACAGGGACTCTCGGGTCCAGATCATCCCGAGGGCGACGGCGGCCCGTCCGAGGCCGCTCGCGGCGAGGCTCCCCCGATACGCCCCGGGCATCCGCTCGAAGAGCCTTCCGAGGAACGGCCCGACGACGGCGAAGGGGGCGAGGGTGAGCAGGAGGTAGAGGGCGACGTTCTCGCGGGCGTCGGTGGCCGGGACGGTGAAGAAGAGCGTACCGGCGAGCGCGACGGCGACGGCGGCGTCCCCGACGACGGCGAGGGCGTGGGACTCGGCGAGCCGCCGGTAGGCGCTCCCCCAGACGTCGAACATCGCGGCAACGCCCTTCGCGAGCCGCCCGAACGCGGCCGCCACCGTCCGTCCCAGGTCCCCCGTGGGGGTCGCTCCGGCCACGCCGGTGACGGTAGCGGGTCGCGGCGACCGCGAGGAGCCGCCCGTGCCGTCCCCGAAGGCCTACGATCCTGCCATGCGCGTCGCGGTCGTCGGTGCCGGTTCGTGGGGAACGACCTTCGCGTCGCTCGTCGCCTCGAAGGCGCCGACGACGCTGTGGGCCCGGCGAGCCGAGCTCGCCGAGGCCATCGACCGCACCCACACGAACCCCGACTACCTCCCCGGGATCGAGCTCGACCCGAGCCTGCGAGCCTCGGCGGACCTCGGCGAGGTCCTGCGTCCCGCCGACGTCGTCGTCATGGCGGTTCCCTCCCACGGCTATCGGGCGGTCCTCGAGGCGGGCGCGCCCCACGTCCGTCCGGAGACGCCGGTCGTGTCGCTCACCAAGGGCATCGAGGCGGGAACCCTGCTTCGGATGACCCAGGTCACCGCCGAGGTGCTCCCCGGACACGACCGGTCGATCATCGGGGTGGTGAGTGGGCCGAACCTCGCGCGGGAGATCGCCCTCGGCCAGCCCGCCGCGACGGTCCTCGCCCTCGGCGACGAGCCGACGGCGAGGGAGCTCCAGGCCCTCTTCATGACCCCCCGGTTCCGGGTGTACACGAACCCCGACGTGGTCGGCGCCGAGACCGCCGGCGCGGCGAAGAACGTCATGGCGATCGCCGCGGGGATGGCGTCGGGCATGGGCTTCGGCGACAACACCCGGGCGACGCTCATCACCCGCGCCCTCGCCGAGATCACCCGCCTCGGCGTGGCGATGGGCGGCGACCCGCGGACCTTCTCCGGCCTCGCCGGCGTCGGCGACCTCATCGCCACCTGCTCGAGCGTCGAGAGCCGCAACCACCGGGTGGGGCGAGCCCTCGGCGAGGGCCGCAGCCTCGAGGAGGTCGTCGCCGAGATGCGGATGGTGGCCGAGGGCGTCAAGTCCACCGCGGGGATCCTCGCCCTCGCCGAGCGCCACGGGGTCGACATGCCGATCGCCCGGCAGGTGGGGCGAGTGCTCTACGAGGGGGCTTCGGTCCGGGAGGCCCTCGAGGCGCTCATGGGCCGACCGGCCCGCTCGGAGGTGGAGCTCCTCGAGGCCCGGGCCTGACGAAACGGGCTCGTTCGGCCTCGACCTCTTCGCGAACGTGGCAGTCCGGCTCGTGGTCGTCGACGAGCCCCATCGCCTGCATGAAGGCGTAGACGGTGGTCGGGCCGACGAACCGGAACCCGCGCCGCCGGAGATCGGCGGCGAAGGCCTCGGCGGCGGGGGTGGTGGCCGCCTCGGTGGGCGGGGACGGCTCGGGTTCCCAGCTCCAGACGTAGGCGGCGAAGGATCCCCACTCGTCGGCGACCTCGAGGACCCTCGCGGCGTTGTGGATGGCGGCCTCGATCTTGCCTCGATGCCGGACGATCCGGGGATCGTCGAGGAGTCGGGCCACGTCGGCGTCGTCGAAGGCGGCGACCGCCTCCGGGGAGAACCCGGCGAAGACGTCGCGGAAGGCGGGTCGTTTCCGGAGGATCGTCAGCCAACTCAGCCCGGCCTGGAAGCCCTCGAGCACGAGCTTCTCGAACAGGCGGGGGTCGTCGGCGACGGGTCGGCCCCATTCGGTGTCGTGGTAGCGGCGATAGACGTCGGGCCGGTCGCCCCAGGCGCAGCGACGTCGGCCGTCGTCGCCGAGGACGCTCACGCGGCGCCGTCGGCGGCGTCTCGTCCCACGGCCCGACGCTGCTCCGAGCGGGAGTGGGCGAGGATGAGCTCCATGAGCTCGACGGCGAAATCGGGGTCGAGGCCGACGTCGCCGGCGTCGCGCCGCACCTCCTCGAGGAGCTCCGCCTCCCGGTCGGGGGACCGCAGCGCCATGTTCCTGCGGGCCTTGATCCGCCCGATGTCGGTGGCGTGGCGGACCCGCTCGGCCACGATCCTGAGGAGCTCCCGGTCGAGCCGGTCGATCTCGTCGCGGAGCGCCGGGATCCCCAGACCGGCCATGAGATCGGCGAAGCCGTCGAGGTCGATCTGGTCCCCGTTGCCGGCCCTGGCGTTCACCGGGTCGGGATGGACTCGGACGATGAGCCCGTCGGCGCCGACCGCCCTGGCCGCGAGGGCGAGGGGTCCCATGAGGTCGGCGGCGCCGCTGGTGGGGGCCGGATCGACGATGACGGGGAGATGGGTGAGCCGCTGGACGACCGGGACGGCGGAGATCTCGACGGTGTCGGAGGTCCTCGGGTCGAATCCCCTGCTGCCCCGCTCGCAGAGGATCACGTCGTGGTTGTCCTGGGCGAGGATGTACTCGGCGGCGAAGAGCCACTCGTCGACCGTGGCCGACGGTCCACGATGGAGGATCACCGGCTTGCCGACGGCGCCGACGGCACTGAGGAGGGCGAAGTCCTGCATCTGGGCGGGCCCGATCTCGAGGAGGTCGACGTGCTCGGCGACGAGCTCGGCGACGCCCGGCTCGACGACCTCGGTGGCGGTGGGGAGTCCGGCTCGGCGGCCGGCGTGCTCGAGGAGGTAGAGGGCCTCCTTCCCGAGGCCCCGGAACCCGTAGGGGGAGGGAGAGCCGACGAAGGTGCCGGCTCTGAGGACCGCGCCGCCGGCGGCGGCGACGGCGGTGGCGACGGCATCGAGCTGCTCCTCGGACTCGACGGCGACGGGGCCGGCGACCACCGGGTAGGAACCGTCCCCGAACCGGACGGCTCCCACGGCGACGACGGTGGTGTCGACGTCGGGTCGGCGGCGACTCTTGAGGATCGGTTCGTCGGTCATGGGGCGCTCCTTCCCTCGGTCCGCCCCGGGAACGAGAAAGGACCCGGGGCGGGGGCTCCGGGTCCTCTCGGTGGTGGTGTGGTGTGGTGTGCTGGTGCTTACTGCGCGTCACCGGACCCGGGCTGGTACCCGGTAAAGAATCGGTACGCGTAGAAGCGCCGGCAGGTCACGGGGGCAATGTACCCGCGGTTCGGACGGTGCGCAACTCTCAGGACAGGACGGCGACGGCGGCGTCGGCGAGGATCGGCGCGAGGGGCTCGAACCGGGCGAAGCGCTCGTCGGCGGTCTGGCCCCGGACGTAGCGGGCGTAGATCTGCTCGATGATCACGGCGATCCGGTAGTAGGCGAGCCCTTCGTAGTAGCGGATCGCCGAGACGTCGAAGCCCGTTGCCGCCGCGTAGGCGGCGACGACCTCGTCGCGGCCCATGGAGGGGGCGAGGGCGACGGCCCGTTCGCCGAAGATGGGGTAGGTGGGGGCCTCGGGATCCGCCCAGTAGGCGAGGAGGGTGCCGAGGTCGACGAGGGGATCGCCGCGGGTGGCCATGTCCCAGTCGAACACCGCGATGAGCTCGGCGTCGGCCGAGAACATCGTGTTGTCGAGCTTGTAGT
>DRQR01000179.1 GCA_011371355.1 Actinomycetota bacterium | reverse complement strand
GCCGGGATCACCTGAAGGCCACCTATGACCGAAGCCACCCACGTGCATGAGCGCGGCGAGCAGGAGCTCGCGGAGCTGTGGAAACGCTTCAAGGCCAGCGGCGATCCCGAGGCTCGGGAAGGGCTCATCCTCCACTACGCACCGCTCGTGAAGTTCGTCGCCGGCCGCCTGCGGGCGGGCCTGCCCCGGAACGTGGACCCGGCGGATCTCGCCTCGTACGGGATGTTCGGGCTCATCGACGCCATCGACAAGTTCGAACCCGAACGCGGCTACAAGTTCGAGACCTACGCGGTGAACCGCATCAAGGGGGCGATCCTCGACGAGCTCCGGGCGCTCGACTGGGTGCCCCGCTCGGTGCGGGCGAGGGCCCGGGAGATCCAACGGTCGATGGCCGAGCTCGAGCACGCCCTCCAGCGGACCCCCACCGAGGAGGAGCTCGCCGAGCACATGGACGTGCCCCTCGAGGTCCTCCGGGACCAGCTCGGCGAGATCGCCAACCTGGGCTTCGTCGCCCTCGACGAGCTGCTGAGCCCCGGAGACCGGGACTCCGGGGCGGTTCGCGACCTCCTCGCCGACCAGCGGGCCCTCGACCCCAGCGGATCCTTCGAGAAGGAGGAGACCCGCTACGTGCTCGCGGATTCGATCAATCGGCTCCCCGAGCGGGAGCGGCTCGTCGTCACCCTCTACTACTACGAGGGGCTCACCCTCGCCGAGATCGGGAAGATCCTCGGCGTCACCGAGTCCCGGGTCTGTCAGATCCACACGAAGGCGGTCATGAGCATGCGGAATCGCCTCATCGAACCGCCCTACCGAAAACCCTGACTCGTCCTACGGGGCCGGCGCCGGTACACTCCACCTCCCCATCGACACGTCCATCCCGGTCCCCGACGGGTCGGTCGCAGTGCGACCGTGGAGGGGAAGCCACCGGCTGGGCGGAAGCCGAACCCGTGAACGAGGAGCGATCATGGCCTTCAACGTGACGATGCGCCGGCTGCTCGAAGCCGGCGTCCACTTCGGGCACCAGACCCAACGGTGGAACCCGAAGATGCGCCCGTACATCTTCGCCGAGCGCAACGGGATCCACATCATCGATCTTCGGCAGACCCTCGCCCAGCTCGAGCGGGCCCACGAGACCGTCCGGGACCTCGTCGCCGACGGCGGGAAGCTGCTCTTCGTCGGGACGAAGAAGCAGGCACAAGGAGCCATCGAGGAGTCGGCGGGTCGCGCCGGGATGCCCTACGTCAACCATCGCTGGCTCGGCGGGATGCTCACGAACTTCCAGACGATCCACAAGCGGATCCTCTACATGCGCGAGCTCGAACAGATGGAGGAGAGCGGCGAGATGGAGTCGCTCCCGAAGAAGGAACGCCTCCGACTGCGGCGGGAGCTCTCGAAACTCCAGGCGGTGCTCGGCGGAGTTCGAGACCTGCAGCGGCCGCCCGAGGCGGTCTTCATCATCGACGTGATCAAGGAGCACATCGCCGTCCGCGAAGCGAACCGCCTCGAGATCCCGGTCGTCGCCGTCGTCGACACGAACTGCGATCCCGACCCCATCGACCTCGTGATCCCCGGCAACGACGACGCCATCCGGGCCGCCCACCTCATGGCGGGGGCGATGGCCGACGCCGTCTTGGACGGCGCCGAGCTGCGCGGCGCGACGAGGAAGGAAGCCGAAGCCGACGCGGCCGACGACGGCGCCGAGCCCGTGGTCGCCGCGACCGCGAAGGAGGTCGAATGAGCGAGTTCACCGCCAAGGACGTCCAGGCGCTCCGCCGTGCCACGGGGGCCGGGATGATGGACGCCAAGCGGGCCCTCGAGGAGGCCGGCGGCGACATGGAGCGAGCCAAGGAGCTCCTCCGGGAGAAGGGCCTCGCCGACGCGAAGAAGCGCGCCGGGAGGCAGCAGGGGGAGGGCGCCATCGGACACTACCTCCACCGGCAGGCGGGACGGCCGGTGATCGGCGTCCTCGTCGAGCTCGTCTGCGAGACCGACTTCGTGGCGAAGTCCGACGAGTTCGTCGAGATGGCCGACGACATCGCCATGCACATCGCCGCGGCGCGGCCGCGGTGGGTCACCCGCGAGGACGTACCCGCCGAGGTCGTCGAGAAGGAGAAGGAGCTCATCGCCGCCCAGGCGAGGAACGAGGGCAAGCCGGACCACGTCGTCGACAAGATCGTCGAAGGACGGCTCCGGAGCTTCTTCGAGGATCACGTGCTCGTCGACCAGACCTTCGTACGCACCGAGAAGTTCGACGGCACGATCGGCGACATGATCGCCGCCCTCGCCGCGAAGATGGGAGAGAACATCGGCGTGCGGCGCTTCAGCCGGCTCCAGGTCGGGGAGGACGGCGACTGAGCGTGGGAGTCCGACGGGTCGTCCTCAAGCTCTCCGGCGAGGCCTTCGCCGATCCGGAGATCGGCTATGGGATCGATCCGGCCACGGTGACGAGGGTCGCCGAGGAGATCGCCCTCGCCCGGCGGGAGGGGCACGAGATCGGGGTGGTCGTCGGCGGTGGCAACATCTTCCGAGGCGTGAGCTCCACCGCGAAGGGGATGGATCGGGCGAGCGCCGACTACATGGGCATGCTCGCCACGGTGATCAACGCCATGGCCCTCCGAGACGCCCTCGAACGGGCCGGCGCCCCCTGTCGGGTCCAGACGGCGATCAACATCCAGCAGGTGGCCGAGCCCTACATCCGGCTGCGGGCGATCCGACACCTGGAGAAGGGTCGGGTCGTCGTCTTCGCCGCCGGGACGGGGAACCCCTTCTTCACCACCGACACGACCGCCGCCCTCAGGGCGGCCGAGATCGGCGCCTCGATCGTCCTCAAGGCCACCCGCGTCGACGGGGTGTACGACGCCGACCCTCGGGTCGACCCCGACGCCCAGCTCCTCGCCGAGGTCGGGTACATGGAGGTGCTCTCGAAACGGCTCGAGGTCATGGATTCGACGGCAATTACGATGTGCATGGACAACGACCTGCCCATCCGGGTGTTCAACATGATGACCCCGGGGGCCATCGCCGGGGCGATCCGAGGGGAGGCCGTCGGTACCCTGGTGCACTGAGGCGAGGAGAGACCCGTGATCGACGAGCTGCTGGTCGAGGCCGACCACAAGATGGATCAGGCGGTGGTCCACACCGCGAACGAGTTCGGCGGGGTCCGGACCGGGAGGGCGAACCCCGGGCTCCTCCACCGGCTCGAGATCGAGTACTACGGGACCCGGATGCCGCTCCAGCAGCTCGCCGGCTTCTCGGTGCCCGAGGCCCGGCTCCTCGTCGTCCAGCCCTACGACCGCTCGGCCATCCCCGCGATCGAGAAGGCGATCCGGGAGTCGGATCTCGGCCTCAATCCGTCGAACGACGGCACGGTGATCCGGATCCAGTTCCCCCAGCTCACCGAGGAGCGCCGCAAGGAGCTCATCCGGTTCGTGCGTCAGATCGCCGAGGAGGGCAGGATCGCCATCCGAAACGTTCGGCGGCACGTCAAGGAACGCATCGAGGCCGAGGACGTCTCCGAGGACGAGATCCGCCGGGCCGAGAAGGAGCTGCAGCGGCTCACCGACGAGCACATCCGTAAGATCGACGAGCTCCTCGAGCACAAGGAAGCCGAGCTCCTCGAGGTATGAGAGCCTCCCCGTGACCGAACCTCCCTTCCATCCCGGCGATCCCTGGCATCCCGACTGGACGCCGCCGGACGAGCCGGAGGAAGATCCCTTCACCGTACCCGAGCGACGCCCCGGTGAGGGTCGCCGAGGATTCCTTCGGCGTATCTTCGGCAACCGGGGCGACGACGAGCCGACCGCGGCGGAGCGTCGCTACCGGGAGCTCGAGCCGGGAGATCCCGAGCCGGAGGCCCCCGACGCGGTAGCGTCCCCGTCGATGGGCACCTTCGACGACTGGCTCGAGGAAGGCGAGCGCGACGATCCGACGGCACCGGTCGACCCGGACGGTCCGGCCACCCACGACGTCGACTCGACGCCCGAGGTGGGCGACGAGACCACGGAGCTCGAACCGGTGCCCGATGAGGTCGCTGTCGAGGACCCGGGGGGCGCGGCACAGGGCGCCGCCGGGGGAGTGGAGCTCGAGGAGATCACGGCGGAGCTCGCTCCGGTGTCGGGGGACGCCGCGGGAGTCCCGGGCGCCGCCGTCGACGAGGTCCCCGCCGGCGGCGTGGAGGAGCTTTCGAGCTCCGAGGTCGACGTGGCCCCGCCCGAAGACGCCGGGCAGGAGGACACCGCCGAGCTCGTGGCCCTCATCGAGGCTCCCGGCGACGAGGAACCGGAGGAGCTCCCCTGGAGCGTCGATGGGCTCTCCTGGGAGGGTGAGGACGAGGGGGATGGAGCGGCCGCCGGCCCGGAGGCCGGGCTCCCCGAGGAGGAACGCTCCCGGGACGACGTCGAAGCCGAACCGCCCGACCTCGCCCTCGCCGACGGGGAAGCCGATGCCGAGGCCGACGAGGAACCCGTCGGGACCTCCGACGAGGACACCGGCGAGGTGTTCCTCGCCGACACCGAGGGCGACGAGTACGACGAGGTCGGTCCGCCGCCCTTCGACCTCGACCTCTCCGAAGAGGACTACTACCTCCAACAGGTCACCCGGGAGCACGTCGAGCTCGCCGCGGCCATCGACGCGGCCGGGCTCGAAGACCCCGCCCCCGCGCCCGTGGCGGCGTCCATTCCCGGCCTCGACAGCGGGGTCGTCGGGTTCGAGGACGTCGTCGCCGCCGAGGGTCACGAACCGGTGCCGGCGGCCGCCGACCGGGGTGAGCTGTGGCGTCGGGTCGGCGCCGCCCTCGCCCTCGCCGGGCTCTTCGTCGTCTCGCTGCTGTGGCGCCCGGTCCTCGTCGCCTTCGCCGTCGTCGTCCTCGTCGTCACCGCCGGCGAGTTCTATCGAGAGCTCATGCGGGAGCGATACCGACCCGTGCCGCTGTTCGGGCTGATCGGCGTCGTCGGGGCGGCCCTCGGCGCCGTCCGCTTCGGCCCGGTCGCGATCCCCGTCGTCCTGTCCCTCGCCGCCGTCGGGCTCCTCCTCTTCTACGCCGTGGTTCCCGGACGGGAGGAGCCGTTGACGAGCTTCTCGTCCACCCTCCTCGTCCTCGCCTGGGTGGGCGGACTCGCCGGCTTCGCCTTCCCGATCCTGCAGGCACCCGACTATCGGGCCCTCGCCCTCGGCGTCGTCGGACTCGTGGTGGCCATGGACGTCGCCCAGTACGTCGTGGGCCGCAGCATCGGTCGTCGTCGTCTCGCCCCGGTGCTGTCACCGAAGAAGACCGTCGAGGGACTCGTCGGCGGCGTCGTCGTCACCTTGGCGCTCGGCGCGCTCGTGGGCTTCGTCCGTCCCTTCGACCTCGGTTCGGGGCTCCTCCTCGGAGGGGTGGTCGCCGTCTTCGGACCCATCGGGGACCTGGCCGTCTCGAGCACGAAGCGCGCCATGGGCATCAAGGACATGGGCTCGATTCTCCCCGGACACGGCGGGCTCCTCGATCGGATCGACGGTCTCGTGTTCGTGCTTCCGGCCGCCTGGGTCGCGTTCTCGTGGGTGGGGCTCCTCTGAGCGCGGCCGGCGTCGTCGTCCTCGGCGTCACCGGTTCCATCGGCTCCCAGGCCCTCGAGGTCGCCGAAGGGCTCGGACTCCCGATCCTCGGCGTCGCCGCAGGTCACCGATCCGAGGCGCTCGAGGACGTGCTACGTCGGCATCCGGAAGCCCGGGTCGCGGTCGCCGACCCCGGGGCGGTCCCACCGGCGGGCTGGGAGGGGCGCTTCGCCGCCGGCGAGGACGCGGTGGCCGAGCTCGCCGCCCTTCGGGGTGCGATCGTCGTCAACGGCATCGTCGGCTTCGCCGGCCTGCGACCGACCCTCGCCGCCCTCGAGGCGGGCAACCGGGTGGCCCTCGCGAACAAGGAGAGCCTCGTCGCCGGCGGACCCCTCGTCGAGGCGGCCCGACGCCGCGGGGGCGGCACCATCGTTCCCGTCGACTCCGAACACGCCGCGATCTTCCAGTGCCTCGTCGGCGAGCGCATCGAGGACGTCGCTCGGTTCGTCATCACCGCGTCGGGTGGCCCCTTCCGCGGAAGGTCCCGGGCGCAGCTCGCCCGGGTGTCGCCGTCGGAAGCCCTCGCGCACCCGACCTGGAAGATGGGACCGCGGATCACCGTCGACTCGGCGACGCTCATGAACAAGGCCTTCGAGGTCATCGAGGCGAACCGCCTCTTCGGACTCGACTACGACCGGATCGCCGTCGTCGTCCATCCCCAGAGCTTCGTGCACTCCCTCGTCGAGTTCGTCGACGGCACGGTGAAGGCCGAGCTCGGCCCACCCGACATGCGCAAGCCGATCCAGTACGCCCTCACCGCACCGACCCGACGTCCGGCCCCGGGCCGATCGCTGCACCTCGCCGGCGTCACCTTGACCTTCGAGGAACCCGACGTCGAGGTCTTCCGCTGCCTCGCCCTCGGCTACGAGGCGGGGCGACGGGGAGGCACGGCCCCCGCGGTCTTGAACGCCGCCGACGAGGTGGCGGTCGCCGCGTTCCTCGAGGGCCGGATCGGGTTCCTCGACATCGCCGAGGTCGTCGCCGAGACCCTCGATCGCCTGCCCGCGACCCCGGTGGAGGACCTCGACCTGCTCGTCGCCGTGGACCGGGAAGCTCGCGGGATCGCCGGAGAGATCGTCGCCCGGCGCCACCCCTAGGGAGAGACGACGTTCTAGGGTTCCGTCGACCGGCCACGGAGGACCTATGGGCGCGGCGGTGATCCTCGTCGGGGTCGCCCTCATGATCATCATCCACGAAGGGGCCCACTTCGTCGCGGCGAAGGCCTTCGGGATGAAGGCCACCGAGGCGTTCTTCGGGTTCGGGCCGACCCTCTGGTCGATCCGTCGGGGTGAGACCGAGTACGGGGTGAAGCTCCTGCCCCTCGGCGGCTACGTGAAGATCATCGGGATGAATCCCTTCGAGGAGGTCGATCCCGACGACGAGGCGAGGACCTATCGGGGTGCCCCGTTCTGGAAGAAGTCGGTGGTCGTCCTCGCCGGCATCGCCTCCCACCTCGTCGTCGCCTACCTCATCTTCCTCGCCGTCGCCGCCGTCTACGGTCTCCCGCGCCTCGACGATCGAGGAGCTCCGATCCCCACCACGGTGATCGCCGGGGTCGCCGAGACCCTGCCCGACGGGAGCCCGACGCCCGCGGCCCTCGCGGGGGTCCGTCCCGGAGACCGGATCGTCGAGATCGAAGGGCGGCCCGTCGAACGGTGGGAGGAC
Organism: Actinomycetota bacterium; assembly: GCA_011371355.1. Lineage (GTDB taxonomy): Bacteria > Actinomycetota > Acidimicrobiia > Spongiisociales > UBA5794 > DRQR01. Next base: position 36,955 of record DRQR01000179.1, on the reverse strand, counting down.
TTCACGACGGTCGTCGCCGCCCGGCCGGGAGGGGAGGTGACCCTCGTCGTCGAGCGCGACGGCGCTCGACGCACGCTGCAGGTCGAGCTCGCCTCGATCGAGCGCCCCGTGATCGTCGACGGCGAGCCCCTCCTCGCCGACGACGGGAGCCCCGTCACCGAGCTCGTCGGCTTCTTCGGCGTCTCCCCGGAGGTCGAGACCTATCGGCCGGGCCTCCTCGAGGCGGCGACGACCGCCGCGGGCGATCTCGCCGTCGCGATCCGCCAGAGCGTCGTCGGTCTCTGGCAGCTCGTCGTGAACTTCGGGCGGGTGCTCGGCGCCACCATCGGCCTCACCTCCGACGAGATCCTCGAGGAGGTCCGTCCCATCTCGCCCATCGGCCTCGCCCGCATCGCCGGTCCCGTCGAGCGCAGCCTCGTCCTCCTCGCCCTCGTGAACGTCTTCGTCGCCGTCCTCAACATCGTGCCCCTCTATCCCCTCGACGGGGGCCACTTCGCCGTCGCCCTCTACGAGAAGCTCACGGGTCGGGCTCCCGACGTCCGTCGTCTCGTGCCCGTCGCCGTGGTCGTCTTCGCCTTCGTCATCTCCCTCGGGCTCATCGGGGTGTATCTCGACATCTTCAAACCCCTCGGCCGCTGACCCCACGTTGCGCGACGGCGCCGTCCTACCATCCTCCCGATGACCCTCGAACGTCGCTCGACCCGTCGCATCCACGTGGGCTCGGTGCCCGTGGGCGGGGGCGCGCCGATCTCGGTGCAGTCGATGACCACCACGAAGACCGCCGACGTCGACGCCACCCTCGCTCAGATCTACGCGCTCCACGGCGCGGGAGCCGACATCGTCCGGGTCACCTGCAACGACGTCGAGGCCGCGCAGGGACTCGCCGAGATCGTTCCTCGATCCCCGGTCCCCATCGTCGCCGACGTCCACTTCCAGTATCGGCTCGCCCTCGCCGCCATCGAGGCGCAGGTCGCCGGTCTGCGGCTGAATCCGGGGAACATCCGAGACGAGCGGCACGTCAAGACCGTGGCCCGGGCCGCCGCGGACGCCGGTATCCCGATCCGGATCGGGGTGAACGCCGGCTCCCTCGACAGGGACGTCCTCGCCCGGTGGGGGGCGCCCGTCCCCGAGGCCCTCGTCGAGTCGGCGCTCATCGAGGTGGGCTATCTCGAGGACGTCGGTTTCGAGGACATCAAGATCTCGGTGAAGCATTCCGACGTCCCGTCGATGGTGGCCGCCTACCGGCTCCTCGCCGAGCGGGTCGACTATCCCCTCCACCTCGGCGTCACCGAGGCGGGTCCGCCGCCCGGGGGGCTCGTCAAGAGCGTCGCCGGGATCGCCACCCTCCTCCTCGAGGGGATCGGCGACACGATCCGGTTCTCGCTCACCGCCGACCCGGTCGAGGAGGCGAAGGCCGGTCGGCAGCTCCTCGAGTACCTCGGGCTCCGGGAACGTCGCAGCGTCGACCTCATCGCGTGTCCGTCGTGCGGACGGGCCGAGGTCGACGTCATCGAGATCGTCGAGGAGGCCCGGGCGGCCCTCGAGGCCGAGGGGCTGCCGATCCAGGTGGCGCTCATGGGCTGCGTCGTCAACGGTCCCGGCGAGGCCCGGGAGGCCGACATCGGCATCGCCGCCGGTCGGGGCAAGGGGCACCTCTTCATCAAGGGTCAGGTCGTCCGCGTCGTTCCCGAAGGGGAGATGGTGACGGCCCTCGTCGAGGAGGCTCGACGGCTCGTCGCCGAAGGCGTCGAAGCCCGGCTCGCGGCCCGCGACGTCGCCGCGGCGGCGGAGGCCGCCGAGACCCGCCTCGAGCTCCTCGGGGTCCAGGGCGACGCGAATCGCGCCGCGGAGCGTCGGGCCGCCGTGGCCGAGGTCGTCGGCGAGCCCGACGTCGAGGTTCGGTAAGCTCCCTCCACCCCACACTCCAGGAGCACCCGTGCGCTGGTCGCAGGCCTTCATCCCGACCCTTCGAGAAGATCCCGCCGACGCCGAGGCCGCAAGCCATCGCCTCCTCGTGCGCGGCGGCTTCGTCCGGCAGCTCATGGCCGGCGTCTACTCCCTCTTGCCCCTCGGCCGGCGCGTGCGGACGAAGGTCATGCGGATCATCCGCGAGGAGATGGAGGCGATCGGCGCCCAGGAGTTCGTCCTCCCCGAACTCCATCCGGCGGAGCTGTGGCGGCGGACCGGCCGTTACGAGGTGATGGCGGACGTGCTCCTCACCCTCGAGGACCATCGCGGCGGCGAGCTCGTCCTCGGCCCCACCCACGAGGAGGTGTTCACGCTCCTCGCCGCCGAGCTCACCTCCTACCGCGAGCTGCCCCAGCTCTGGTACCAGATCCAGACGAAGTTCCGCGACGAGCCCCGCCCGAAGTCCGGGCTGCTCCGGACCAGGGAGTTCACCATGAAGGACTCCTACAGCTTCGACCTCGACGAGGAGGGTCTCGACCGCCAGTTTCGAGCCCACTACGACGCCTACGTCCGGATCTTCCGCCGGCTCGGACTCCCCGCGATCCCGGTGGTCGCCTCGTCCGGGGCGATGGGCGGCAGCGGCTCGGTGGAGTTCATGGTGCCCGCCGCCGCCGGGGAGGACGACGTCGCCCACTGCCCGAGCTGCGGGTACGCGGCGAACGTCGAACGAGCCACCTCGACGCTCCCCGCGGTCGAGGACGGCGAGGGACCGGCGGCACCCGAGGCCTTCCCCACCCCGGGGGTCCGGACGATCGCCGACCTCGAGGAGTTCCCCGGTGGGGCTCCGGCCGACCGGCAGATCAAGACCCTCGTGTACTTCCTCGACGGCCGGGCGACCCTCGTGCTGCTGCGAGGCGACCACGCCCTCCAGGAGCAGAAGCTCCGAGACGCCACCGGCGCCGTGGAGGTACGGCCGGCTCGCCCGGAGGAGATCCGTACCCTCCTCGGCGCCGACGCCGGGAGCCTCGGTGCCGTCGGCGTCGAGGACGTCCCGATCATCGCGGATCTCGCCCTCCGGGGTCGTCGGAACCTCGTCACCGGCGCCAACGTCGACGACACCCACCTGCGGGGCGTCGACGTCGAACGGGACGTGGCGGTGAGTCGGTGGGAGGACCTCCGGGCGGTGAGGGCCGGGGAGGCCTGCCCGGACTGCGGCGCTCCCCTCGAGGTGTTCCGGGCGATCGAAGCCGGTCACATCTTCAAGCTCGGCACCCGGTACGCCGAGGCCCTCGGTGCCACGGTGCTCGACGTGGACGGGAAGCAGGTGCCGCTCGTCATGGGGTCGTACGGCATCGGGGTGGAACGGAACCTCGCGACGATCGTCGAGGTCCACCACGACGACAAGGGCATCGTCTGGCCGGTGAGCGTGGCTCCCTACGAAGCCGTCGTCACCATCGTCAAGGTCGACGACACCGACTCGTGGGAGACCGGGAAGCGCATCTACGAGGAGCTCGAGGCCCTCGGCGTCGAGGTCATCGTCGACGACCGCGACGAGCGGCCGGGGGTGAAGTTCAACGACGCCGAGCTCGTCGGGATCCCCTTCCGGGTCACCGTCGGACCACGGGGTCTCGCCGAGGGCGTCGTCGAGCTGACCACCCGGGCCACCGGGGAGCGGGAGGAGCTCACCGTCGCCGAGGCCGCGACCCACGTGGCCCGCCTCGTCGAGGAGGGGCGGCGCTCCGAGTAGCCCCGGCCGGAAGACCGAGGCGCTTGGTATACTCCCGGTACCAACCGAGGTGCTTCTTCGCGAGGTGGGCGTTGCCCGCCTCGACGTGCGATTGGGGCATTTCGGGCGAGGAAGGGAGCGAGCGTGGCAGCGACGGTGGAACGCCTCTGGGCGATCATCGAACCGTACCTCGTCGCCGAGGGCATCGAGCTCGACGACGTCGAGCTCCTCGGCGGCGCGGGTGCGCCGCTGGTGCGCGTCACGGTGGACGCCCCGGACGGCGTCGACGTCGACCGACTCGCCGAGCTCTCCAGGGGCATCGGGCGGCTCCTCGACGCCGAAGATCCGGTTGCCGGTCCGTACACCCTCGAGGTGAGCTCCCCCGGCCTCGAACGGAAGCTCCGGCGGCCTCGCCACTACGAGAAGTCGGTGGGCCGCGAGGTCAAGGTGAAGACCTTCGGCCGCGTCGCGGGGGAGCGGGTGCACCGGGGTCGGCTCGTGGCCGCCGACGACGCCGGGATCGTCGTCGACGTCGAGGGAGAGGAACGCCGCTTCGCCTACGACGACGTGGCCTCGGCGCGCACCGTGTTCGTGTGGGAGAAGGCGGCCAAGCCCGGGAAGAAGACGGTCTAGGAGAAGACGATGGACTACAACCTGTTGGACGCACTCGAGATGGTGGAGCGGGAGAAGGGGGTACCCGCCGAGACCGTCCTCGACGCGCTCGCGAACGCCCTCGTGTCGGCCTACAAGCGGACTCCGGGTGCCGCCGAGGAGGCACGGGTGACCATCGACGCCGACACCGGCGAGATCCACGTCTACGGCCAGGAGCTCGACGAGGAGGGGAACGTCGTCCGTGAGTGGGAGGACACCCCCGAGGACTTCGGCCGGATCGCCGCGCAGACCGCCAAGCAGGTCATCCTCCAGCGCCTCCGGGACGCGAAGCGGGAGCAGGTCTACGAGCTCTACGAGGGCAGGGAGGGCGATCTCGTCACCGGGATCGTCCAGCAGTCGGACCATCGGTACGCGATCTTGGACCTCGGCGACGCCGAGGCGATCATGCCGTCGTCGGAGCGGATCCCCTACGAGCGCCTCGAGCGCGGCAACCGCGTCAAGGCCTACATCGTCGAGGTGCGCGGCGAGGGCAAGGGACCCCAGATCGTCGTCTCCCGCAGCCATCCGGAGTTCATCCGCTCCCTCTTCGAGCTCGAGGTTCCCGAGCTCGTCGAGGGCGACGTCGAGATCCGGGCGATCGCACGGGAGCCGGGACACCGCACGAAGATCGCCGTCGTCTCCCACGACCCGAACGTCGACCCGGTCGGCGCCTGCGTCGGAGCCCGCGGTTCGCGCGTTCGTCAGGTCGTCAACGAGCTCCGGGGCGAGAAGGTCGACATCGTCGAGTGGCGGGAGGATCCACGCCAGTTCATCGCCGAGGCCCTGAGCCCCGCTCGGGTCAAGGAGGTCCGCATCGACGAGGAGAACCGGGTCGCCGAGGTGATCGTGCCGGACCATCAGCTCTCCCTCGCGATCGGCAAGGAGGGCCAGAACGCCCGGCTCGCCGCGAAGCTCACCGGCTACAAGATCGACATCCGCTCCGAGTCGCAGGATCTCGGTCTGGAGGAGGAGCCGGAGATCGGTGAGGAGGAGGCGCCTCCCGCGGCCGCTACCGTAGCCGACGAGACCGCGGTCGGTTCCGAGTCCGCCGAGGAGCCCGTGGACGGCTCGGAGGAGCCGGAGTCCGAGGACGAGACGCCCGAGGGCGACGAGGTGGCCGAGTGAGCGAAGGGCGGAGGTGACGGTGGCGAAGACACGGGTCTACGAGCTCGCCCGAGAACTCGGGAGGGAATCGAAAGAGGTCCTCGCGCGCGCCCAGGAACTCGGGATCGAGGCGAAGACCGCCTCCTCCGGCCTCGACGAGGAGGCCGTCGAGCTCCTCAGGTTGTCCTACGCCGAGGAGACGGGCGGCGACGCCGGGTCCGCACCGGTGGAGGGCCAGTCCTCTCCCGTCGAGGCGATCGAGCCGGACGCCGGCCCCGAGCACGTCGAGCCGTCCGAGGTCGACGTCGAGGAGGAGACCGTCGAGTCCGGGGAGGAGGCCGAGGAGCGGATCCTCCTCGTCGAGGAGGGGATCACCGCCCACGAGTTCGGTCGGATGATCGGCCAGCGGACCACCGACGTGATGCGGCAGCTCATGGCCATGGGGGCGATGGTGCCCGGCAGCGGCGAGATCCCGCGCGAGTACCTCGAGAAGCTCGGTGCCCACTTCGGGTACGAGGTGCTCGTCTCCGAGGCCGAGGAGGAGGCCGAGACCCACGAGCCGACGGGTCCGCCCCGTCACGTCGTCGTCTACGAGGACGACCCGGCGACGCTGCGTCCCCGGCCGCCGGTGGTGACGATCATGGGCCACGTCGACCATGGGAAGACCCAGCTCCTCGACACCATCCGCCACACGAACGTCGTCGCCGAGGAGGCGGGTGGCATCACCCAACACATCGGCGCCTACCAGGTCGAGATCGAAGGCTCGAAGATCACCTTCATCGACACCCCGGGCCACGAGGCGTTCACGGCCCTCAGGGCCCGGGGCGCCAACGTCACCGACATCGTCGTCCTCGTCGTCGCCGCCGACGACGGGGTCATGCCCCAGACCGTCGAGGCGATCGACCACGTCCAGGCGGCCGGCGTGCCGATGATCGTGGCGATCAACAAGGTCGACCTGCCCACCGCCGATCCCCACCAGGTGCGGGCGCAGCTCACCCAGCACGGCGTCATCGTCGAAGAGCTCGGCGGCGAGGTGCCGTCGGTCGAGGTCTCCGCCCTCACCGGACAGGGTGTCGACGACCTCCTCGAGATGATCGCCCTCGTCGCCGAGGTCGAGGAGCTGAAGGCGAACCCGAACGCCCCGGCCGTCGGGACGATCATCGAAGCCCAGCTCGAGGTCGGCCGCGGTCCCGTGGCCACGGTGATCGTCCAGCGAGGCACCCTGAAGCGGGGCGACGCGATCGTCGCCTGGTCGGTTCCCGGCAAGGTCCGGGCGATGTTCGACCACCTCGGCCAGCAGGTGAAGGCGGCCGGGCCGTCGACGCCCGTCCTCGTCACCGGCTGGGAGGAGGTGCCGACCGCCGGCGACATGTTCGAGGTCGTCAAGAACGAGCGCACCGCCAGGAAGCTCGCCGAGGAGCGGTACGAGCAGGATCGCGCCGCGCAGCTCACCATCCCGACCGCCGCCGAACGCCTCGCCGCGCTCCTCGAGCAGCTTCGAAGCGCCGAGCACGCCGAGCTCCGCATCATCGTCAAGGCCGACGCCCACGGGTCCCTCGAGGCCATCCGGGACGCGGTGGCGAAGATCTCCCGAGAGGACGCCTCGATCCGGGTGATCCACGCCGGCGTCGGCGGCATCACCGCGAACGACGTCATGCTCGCCGAGGCCTCCGAGGCGGTGATCTACGGCTTCAACACCCGCCCCGACGCCGCGGCTCGGAAGGCCGCCAAGGAGCACGGCATCGACATCCGGACCTTCGCGATCATCTACGAGCTCCTCGACGACGTCGAGTCGCTCCTCGTCGGCGAGCTGGCGCCGGAGGAGGTCGAATCCCTCCTCGGGATCGCCGAGGTTCGGGCGACCTTCCGCGCGCCGAGGTTCGGGCTCGTCGCCGGCTGCTACGTCACCGAGGGCGTGATCCAGCGGAACGCGCGGGCTCGCCTCGTCAGGGACGGCGTCGTCGTCTACGACGGGAAGATCGCCTCGCTGCGGAGGTTCAAGGAGGACGTCCAGGAGGTCGCCGCCGGCTTCGAGTGCGGCATCGGCCTCGAGAACTTCCGCGACATCAAGGAGGGCGACATGATCGAGTCCTACGAGATCAGAGAGGTCGCTCGCACCTGAGCCGCGATGGCCGAGCTCCACGCCGCCGTGATGCGGGCGGATCTCCGGATCCCCACCGCCGGATCCCTCAAGGCGAAGCGCCGCGTCCTCAAGGCCCTCATGGCTCGGCTCGCCTCCGGACCCGTCGCCGTCGCCGAGGTGGACCACCAGGATCTCTGGCAGCGGGCGACCCTCGGGATCGTCGCCGTGGCCCCCCAGGCGGGTCAGGTGCGCCGTCTGCTCCGCGGCGCCGAACGCACCCTCCACGACGACTACGAGATCGAGGTCCTCGCCACGTCGGTCGCCTACCTCGAGGAGCCGCCGTGAGCCGCCGCCCCGGCACCCGCATGCGCAAGGTCAACGAGGCGATCCGGGAGATCGTCGCCGAGGAGGTCGCGAACCTCGGGGACCCGCGGATCGGCTTCGTCACGATCACCGGCGCCGACACCGCCCCGGATCTGCGGACCGCCGTCGTGTACTACTCGGTGCTCGGCTCGGAAGAGGAACGGGCGGCCACCGCCGAGGCGTTGGAGGCGGCCCACGCCCGGCTCCAGGCGGCCGTGGCCCGCCAGACCCGCCTGAAGTACACACCACGGCTTCGGTTCGAGGTGGATCCCGCCATCGAACGAGGTCTTCGGATCTCCCAGATCCTCCGGGATCTCGACGCGGGGGTCGACGATGCGCCGGGGTGATCCCGGCGTGCCCCCGGAGATCGTCGCCGCCCTCGCCGAGGCGTCCCGCATCGGCGCCGTCGGCCACGTGGGCCCCGACGGCGACGCCCTCGGGTCGATCCTCGGGCTGACCCTCGCGGCCCGGGCGGCCGGCAAGGAGGCCTGGGCGAGCTTCGGGGAGCCCTTCGTCCTCGCCCCGAACCTCTCGTTCCTCGACCGCTCCACCCTCGTCTCCCCCTCGGAGCTCCCCGAGGGCCTCGACGTGGTCGTCGTCTGCGACACCGCGGTCCGGGACCGGCTCGGTTCGGTGGCGCCCCGGGTCGATACCGCCCGGCGCATCGTCGTCGTCGACCACCATCCCGCCGGCGATGGATTCGGGGACCTGCACTGGGTGGCGCCGGCCTCCGCCACCGCCGAGATGGTCTTCCGGCTCGTCGCCGCGCTGGGCTGGCCGATCGACGAAGCGGTCGCCACGGCCCTCTACGTCGGCATCGTCACCGACACCGGGCGGTTCCAGTACTCGGCGACCACCCCGGAGACCCATCGAGTGGCCGCGCTGCTCCTCGAAGCGGGGGTACGCACCGAGCTCGTGGGGGAGAAGCTCTTCGAGGAGGCACCCTTCGGCTACTACCGGGTCGTGGCGAACGTCCTCGGCCGCGCCGTCCTCGAGCCCGACGTGGGGCCGGTGGGGCTCGTGTGGTCGGTGATGTACCGGGCCGACCTCGACGAGGCGGGGATCGGCTACGAGGAGACCGACGGGCTCATCGACCTCGTGAGGATGGCCCGTGAGGCGGGCGTCGCCGCGCTCTTGAAGGAGCGCGACCGCGGTCGCTTCAAGGTGAGTCTTCGCTCCCGGGGGTCGGTCGACGTGGGGGAGCTCGCGGCCCGTTTCGACGGCGGCGGCCATCGCAACGCCGCCGGCTTCGATGCCGCCGGACCTCCCGACGAGATCGTGGCGAAGATCCGGAGCGCCCTGCCATGACCGACGCGGTCGTCGGGTTCCTCCTCGTCGACAAGGCTCCGGGTCGGACGTCCCACGACGTCGTCGCCGACGTGCGCCGGCTCGTCCGCACGAAGGTCGGGCACGCCGGCACCCTCGATCCCCTCGCCACGGGCCTCCTCGTCCTCGGGCTCGGCCGGGCGACGCGACTCCTCCGGTACGTCCAGGGCCTCCACAAGGAGTACTTCGCCACCGCCCGCTTCGGGGTCGCCACCGACACCCTCGACGCCGACGGAGCCGTCCTCGACCGGACGCCGCTCCCCGTCGAACGTGCCGAAGTGGAGGAGGCGGCGAAGCGGTTCGTGGGCACGATCCTCCAGGTACCTCCGATGGTCTCCGCCCGGAAGGTCGGCGGCGTCCGCCTCTACGAGCTCGCCCGGCGCGGCGAGGAGGTGGAGCGGGAGGCCCGCCCCGTGGAGATCGTCGAGCTCGAGATCCTCTCCGTCGCCCCCTCCGACTACCCCGAGGTACGGTTCCGGGCCGTCGTCGGCTCCGGCACCTACATCCGGACCCTCGCCGACGACCTGGCCCGGGCGCTCGGGGGTCACGCTCACCTCACCGCCCTCCGACGGACGCGGATCGGGCCCTTCGCCGTCGAGGAGGCGAGGACCGTCGCCGAGCTCGAGGCGCTCGCCGCCGACGGCCGGCTCGCCGAGGTCGTGTCGCCGCCGGCCGATGCCCTCGCCTTCCTCCCCGACGTCGTCGTCGACGAGGCGCTGGCCGAGGCGGCCCGCCACGGCGCGCCGATCGCCGCGGGGGCCCTGTCGTCCCTCCCCGAGGCGGGGTCCCCGGTTCGGGTCGTCGATCCGGCCGGGGAGCTCATCGGGGTCTTCCGGTCCTCCGACGCCGGGCTGCGGCCCGAGGTGGTGCTCGCATGAGGGTGCTCCGCGGCGCGCCGGAGACCTGGGAGGCACCCGAGGGTGGCACCGCGCTCGCGATCGGGGTGTTCGACGGTGTCCACCTGGGCCACCGGGCCGTCTTCGCCGCACTCGCCGACGTCGACGGCCCGGTACGGGGCGCCCTCACCTTCGATCCCAACCCCGCCGCGGTGCTCGGCGGGGACCCGCCTCCCCAACTCACCACCCTCGAGCGACGCATCGAGCTCATCGGGGAGGCCGGCCTCGACCTCGTGGCGGTCGCGACCTTCGACGACGAGCTCCGGCGATCGTCGCCCGAGGAGTTCGTACGCCGCCACCTCGTCGCCGGCCTCGACGTCCGGTGCGTGGCCGTCGGAGCGGGATTCCGGTTCGGCCACCGAGCCGCCGGCACCACCGAGACCCTCGCCGAGCTCGGGGAGCGGTACGGGTTCGAGACCCGGGTCGTGCCGATCCTCGAGATCGACGGCCTCCCGGTCCGTTCCTCGGTGATCCGGGAGCTCCTCGCCCGCGGCGAGGTGGAGCGGGCCGCGACCCTGCTGGGCCGGCCCCACGAGATCGAGGGGACCGTCGTCCCCGGGGACGGTCGCGGACGCACGATCGGGATCCCCACCGCGAACCTCTCGGTCACCGACCGGCTCGCCGTGCCCGCCCGAGGCGTCTACGCGGTCAAGGTCGAGCTCGCCGACGGTCGTCGTCTCGGGGGCGTGGCGAACGTCGGGGTACGTCCCACCTTCGACGGGGGCGATCTCGTCGTCGAGGTGCACGTCTTCGACCTCGACGAGGACCTCTACGGCCTCGCGCTCCGGGTCCGGTGGCTCGCCCGCCTCCGCGGCGAGCGCCGATTCCCCGACGTCGAGGCCCTCGTGCGGCAGATCCGTCGGGACGTGGCCGTCGCTCGCGAGCTCGTCGAAGGTCGCTGACGCGTCCCCCTTGTCGCCGGCGGCTCCGTCCGGCATCGTCGAGGACGTCGAACCGGAGGTCTCGTGGGTCTCGCCGTCGTCGTCCTCGTCGTTCAGCTCCTCGCCGGTCCCGCACCGGGCGACGGCCTCGGACTGGCGCCACCACCGCCCGCCGACGCGTCGGGGGGGACCACCCGGCCGTCCTCGACCCGGCCTACGCGTCGCGCCCCGGCGGTTCCTCCACTCCCGGTCCTCCCGGTCGTGCCCGGGCGTCGCCGGGGCGGGCGGCGGGGCCGGAGGGGGCGTCCGAACTGGGGTGATCTCGTCGTGGTGTACGTCCCCGGCCACGGGGGTCGACCGGACGGATTCGACGGCCTCGCCGACCGTATCGGTCTCGGTCCGGGCGACGTCGTCGTCTTCGACTACCGGAGCGCCGGAGGCACGGGCTCCTTCGAGGAGGCCTCCCGGACGGTTCCCGTCCGCCACGCCGCCACGGCCCTCGACCGCATGGTGCGTCGGCTCGTCGCCGACGGACACCGGGTGTATCTCGTCGGTCACTCGAAGGGGGGCGCCGCCGTCGCCGAGCTCATCGGGCGGTGGGACGCCCTCGGGGAGGCACCCGACGGGGTCGTCGGTGCGGCCCTGCTCGACCCGGCGATCGCCGACGGCGTGGTGGGCATGCTCCAGCGGGTCGGTGGCGGTCGGGCCTGGGTGCCCGACAACGGCGGGTTCGATCCCGTGACCTGTGCCGGTGGCCGCTGCGTCGACGTCCGGGAAGGCCTCGGACGCCGCTCCGGGGTGGAGGTCGTCGCCATCCGGGACCCCGACGGGCTCGTCTTCAGCTTCCGCGATCGGCCCCGCGACCTCAGGGTCTACGACGTCGACAACGACCTGCCGGTCGCACGGTGGTTCACCGATCCCTTCGGCAGGATCGCCGCCGCCCACTCCTCGATGCTGCACGACGCCCGGACGGCGAGGTGCATCGCCGCCGAGCTCGAGGAGCCGGGCTCGTGTCGCTGGCGTCCTCCCCGGTTCCGTCTCCGGCCCTGGGGTCGGGGTCGAGGGGTCGGACCCCTCGTCCGATAGTGCGGTTCCCCCCTGCGAGGTGCTAACCTGGCTCCGGGCGTTCGCCCGCGCACCCAATCGCGAAGGAAGACCCTCCGTGAAGGACACCCAGACGATCATCGAAGAGTTCGGCAGCCACGCCAACGATACGGGTTCGCCCGAGGTCCAGATCGCGCTCTTGACCGAGCGGATCAACCACCTCACCGAGCACCTGAAGGTCCACAAGAAGGACCACCACAGCCGCCGCGGACTCCTCATGATGGTCGGGAAGCGCAGGCGGCTCCTCCGGTACCTCCGCGAACAAGACGTGGAGCGGTACCGAGCCCTGATCGCGAAGCTCGGGCTGCGTCGTTGACGCATCGAAGGGGCGGCTCCGGCCGCCTCTTCCTCGTCGGGCACTCGATCACACGAACAACGGAGGACGGGGCACCAGTTGTCAGTGGCCGGTCGTCGGGCTCCTCGACGGGCGACCACTGCCAATTGGGACCCGCCTCCTCGACCCAGGAAAGGAGCGTGTCGCGTGGCAGTGACCACCGTTCGCACCCGCATCGGCGAGGCCGAGGTCTCCTTCGAGACCGGCAAGCTCGCCCGACTGGCCGACGGGGCGGTTCTCGCCCGCGTCGGCGACACCGAGGTCCTCGTCACGGCGACCTCCGCCCGGCATCTGCGTGAGGGGATCGACTTCTTCCCCCTCACCGTCGACGTCGAGGAACGGATGTACGCCGTCGGCCGGATCCCCGGCTCCTTCTTCCGGCGGGAGGGCCGCGCCACCGAGAAGGCGATCCTCACCGCCCGGCTCATCGACCGGCCGCTGCGGCCCAACTTCCGAGAGGGTTTCCGCTGTGAGACCCACGTCGTGGCGACGGTGATCTCGGCCGATCTCGTCAACCCCTACGACGTGCCGGCCCTCAACGCCGCCTCCGCCGCCCTCACCGTGTCCCCGATCCCCTTCGAAGGACCCCTCGGCGCCGTCCGGCTCGCCCTCTCCCACGGGGAGTGGATCCCCTTCCCGACCTACGAGCAGCTCGAGGACTCCGTCTTCGAGATCGTCGTGGCCGGCAAGCGGAACCCCCAGGGCGGGATCGACATCGCGATGGTCGAAGCCGGGGCCACCGAGAACGGCTACCGCCTCGTCCAGGCGGGCCAGCCGCCCTCCGACGAGGAGACCGTCGCCGCCGGCCTCGAGGAGGCCAAGACCTACATCGCGCGGCTCATCGATCTCCAGCTCGAGCTCCGGGAACGCCACGGCGAGCCGGAACCGGTCGACTGGCCCCTCGTCGAGGACTACCCGGCCGACCTCTACGAGCGGGTCGCCGAGCTCGCCCGGCCGAAACTCGTCGAGATGGGGATCGTCACCGACAAGCGGCAACGCCTCGAGCGCGAAGAAGGGATCTTCGAGGAGGTCGTCGCCGCGCTCGAGCTCCCCGAGGACGACGTCGTCGCCCAGCGGCAGGCGGCGAAGGCGTTCCGGGCCGTCCAGAAGGCGGTGATGCGCGAGCGCGTCGTCCGGGAGGGGATCCGGATGGACGGCCGCCGCCTCGACGAGATCCGCCCGATCTCCATCGAGGTGGGCCTCGTCCCCGAGGCCCACGGCTCGGCCCTCTTCGAGCGGGGCGAGACGCAGGTGCTCAACGTCGCCACCCTCGGCATGCTCCGCATGGAGCAGATGCTCGACACGATCTCCATCGAGGAGACGAAGCGGTACATGCACCACTACAACTTCCCGCCCTTCGCCACCGGCGAGACGGGCTTCATGCGGGGCCCGAAGCGGCGGGAGATCGGTCACGGCGCCCTCGCCGAGAAGGCCCTCCTCCCGGTGATCCCCGAGGAGGAGGAGTTCCCCTACGCCTTCCGGCTCGTCTCCGAGGTCCTCATGTCGAACGGTTCGTCGTCGATGGCCTCGGTCTGCGGATCGACCCTGTCGCTCATGGACGCCGGGGTGCCGATCGCCGCCCCCGTGGCCGGTATCGCCATGGGGCTCATCGCCCACGACGGGGAGTACGTCACCCTCACCGACATCCTCGGCGCCGAGGACGCCCTCGGGGACATGGACTTCAAGGTGGCGGGCACGAGGGAGATGATCACCGCGCTCCAGCTCGACACGAAGATCGAGGGCCTTCCCGCCTCGGTGCTCATCGACGCCATGCGGCGCGCCAGGGAGGCCCGGCTCTTCATCCTCGACAAGATGGCCGAGGTCATCGCCGAACCCCGACCCGAGCTCGCGCCGACGGCTCCGAAGATCGAGGCCGTCGTGGTCCCCAAGGACAAGATCGGTGAGGTCATCGGCCCGAAGGGGAAGACGATCAGGGAGCTCGAGGAGGAGACCGGCGCCACGATCGAGATCGAAGACGACGGGACGATTCGCATCGGTGCCCCCGACACCACCGCCCTCGAGCTCGCCAAGGAGCGGATCCTCGCCATCGGGTTCCCGCCGGAGGCGAAGGTGGGAGAGACCTACGAAGGCGAGGTCGTGAACATCACGAAGTTCGGGGCCTTCGTGAACATCCTCCCGGGACGGGACGGCCTCCTCCACATCTCGAAGATCGGGGGTGGGAAGCGGATCGACAAGGTCGAAGACGTCCTCGCCCTCGGCGACAAGGTCCAGGTCGTGGTCCGGGAGATCGACGAGCGGGGCAAGGTGAGCCTCGACCTCGTCGGCGGCGACGAGGCGGCCTCGGGCGAGGAAGCCCCCGCGGCACCGAAGGCGTCGCCCGATCGCGGCGATCGGCCCGAACGACGGGGACGAGGTCGGGACCGCGACCGCCAGCGGGGCCGAGCGCGCTCCGAGGGACGTCGCAGCGGTCCCGGTGAGGCTCCGGCGGCGAAGCCGGGTCGGAGGGTCGTCTCCTTCGAGGACGAGTTCGAGTCCGGCCTCACCTGAGCGAACGGAACGCGTCGAGGCCCCCCGTCGTCGTGGGGGCCTCGACGCGTCGCGAGCTCACTCCTCGAGGAGGAAGGTGAGCTTCATGTCGACTCGGAAGTGCTTGATCGTGCCGTCTTCGGCGAGCTCGACCTTCTGCTCGGAGATCCAGGCGCCTCGAATGTTGTCGATGGTCTTCTGGGCACGGGCGATGCCCTTGCGGATCGCGTCTTCGAAGCTGCCGGGCGAGGTGGACGTGATCTCGATCACCTTGGCGACGGACACGGATGAGCTCCTTTCGGTCGGATTCGCTCGTATCCAGCGTACCCGGTCGACGAGGAGGCCGCGCCGCCTTGACGGATCGAACACATGTTCGATACGATGGCCGGCCCGGAGGCGGAGGTTCGATGCGGGAGTGGGCGGAGCAGGGGGCGCCGACGGTCGGGGAGATCCTGAGGATCCCCCCGGGTGGCGTCGCGGCCCTCGTCGGTCCCCATGGGTCGGGCCTCACCGCCCTGGGGATCTCCCTGCTCGCCGAATCCTCGTCGGGGACGGTCGTCGTCGTCGACGGGCGGGGTTGGTTCTCGCCCGAGACGGCGTGGAGGGCGGGGATCGCCCCCGAACGCCTCGTCGTCGTTCGACGCCTCGGAGCCGAGGAGGTGCCGCGGGTGGTCGCCGCCCTCGTCGACGGCATCGGGCAGGTCTACGTCGAGCTGCCGACGCGCCTGGATCCGACGGCACTCCGGCGGCTCGCGGCACGGATCAGGGCGCGTCGGTCGCGGGCGCTGTTCCGGTCGACCTCCGCCCTGCCGTCGGGGGTGGCGACCCTCACGATCGAGGCCGTGGACGTCGTCTGGGAGGGAGTCGGTCGGGGATACGGCCGGCTGCGGCGACGCCGAACGACGGTCCGGGCCCGGGGGAAGGCGATGGGCGGGACGGCGAGGACCTTGGAGCTGGAGGACGATGGAGCGAACGGTCTGCGTGTGGTATCCGGAGTGGCCGCTGCGGCGACCGGACGCGCCGCGGGATGAACCCACCCAGGTGATCGACGACGGTGGGATCGTCGTCGCGGCGAACGCCCCGGCTCGGGCGTCGGGGATCGTCCCGGGGATGCGTCGCGCCGAAGCCGAGCTGCGCGATCCGACGGTGGTGACGCTCGTCCGGGATCCGGGACGGGAGGCGATCCTCTTCGAGCCGGTCGTCGCCGCGATCGAGGAGCTCGTCCCTCGAGTCGAGGTGGTCGGTCCGGGTACCGCGCTCGTGCCCATCGGAGGGGCGGTCGGCTATCACGGGGGAGAGGCCCGTCTCCTCGAACGCCTCGACGAGGAGCTCGAGCGGGTCGCCGGGCCGGGAGCGCTCCTCGGTGTGGCCTCGGGAGCCTTCTGCGCACGTCGGGCGGCCGAACGCGCCGAGCCCGGGGTGCCCTTCGTCGTCGAGGACGACGCGGCGTTCCTCGCTTCCCTCGACGTCGGCGTCATCGGGGTCGACGCGCTCGCGGACACCTTCCGGTGGCTCGGGGTGACGACCCTCGGGGCCCTCGCAGCCCTGCCGAGGGACGCGATCGTCGCCCGGTTCGGTCGGGAGGGGCTCGAGGCGCATCGCCTCGCCTCGGGCGCGACGCCGAAGGTGGTGCCTCGCCCTCTCCCCGAGGATCGGGCGGTCGTCGTCCGATTCGATCCTCCCCTCGACGACGCCGAGCGGGCGGCCTTCGCCGGTCGAGCCGCGGCGAGTCGGCTCCTCGATCGTCTCGCCGCCGAGGGCGTCGCTCCCCACGTCGTCGAGATCGAGATCGAGGCCGGGGACGGTTCCGTGCGGCGCCGGACCTGGCGGAGCCTCGACCCCTTCGACGTCGCGGTGCTCACCGAGCGGCTCCGTTGGCAGCTCCGAGCATGGATCGAAGGTGGGGGGCGGGGCGTGCGGGGCGGCATCGTCGCCCTCGGGTTGCGTCCCGACGAGCTCTCCGACGCCGGTCGGCAGCTCGACCTCTTCGAGGGAACGAGAGGGGACGAGCGTCGAGCCCTCGGCGCGGTGCAGACGATCGTCGGACCCGACCGTCTCCTCCAGGCCCTGCCCGACGGTGGCCGCGACCCCCACGAGCGCGTGCGATGGCACCGATGGGGCGAGCCGCCCCCTCGCCCTCGCCGCGACCTCGACGCGCCGTGGCCGGGGAGGATCCCGGATCCACCACCGGCGCTCGTACCGAGCACGGCCGTTCCCCTCGAGGTGGAGTGGGACGCCGGGATCCCGACGCGGGTCCGGCTCGGGAGTCGTTGGGAGCCCGTCCACGCCTGGGCGGGTCCCTGGCGGCGAGTGGGGCGATGGTGGGACGGCGAGCCCACGTCGGATCGCTACCAGCTCGTCACCTCGGTGGGAGCGCTCCTGTGCAAGGTCGAGGAGGGTCGCTGGTTCCTCCTCGGGCTCTACGACTGAACGCAGCCCCGCGTCCGTTGCTCCTCGTAGTGGGCGACCATCTCGGCGCGCACCTTCTCGAGGAGGGGTTCGAGGTCGTCGACGTCCATGCCGACGGTCTCGACGGGCTCGAGGATCGTCAGCGAGGCACGGCCCGGACGGAAGGTCCAGGCACCGGGCGGGTAGACGTCGTGGGTGCCGCAGAGGACGACGGGGACGATGGGGACCTCGTTGTCGATCGCGATCCGGAACGCCCCCTTCTTGAAGGGCAGCATGTCGCCGCTGCGGCTCCGGGTTCCCTCGGGGAAGACGATGAGGGAATAGCCGCGGCCGAGCACCTCGCGAGCGGCCCGGTTGATCGCCTGGTGGGCGCTCGTCGCGCGGGTCCGGTCGATCTTCACCACCCCCACCCGGTCCATGGCCCGTCCGAAGAGCGGGATGCGGTAGAGCTCGGCCTTGGCGAGGAACCGGATCCGGACCGGGATGCCACGCAACAGGAGGGGGATGTCGAAGTTCGACAGGTGGTTCGACACGAAGACGTAGCGACGGGTCGGGTCGATGCGGTCGACGCCGTGGAGCTCGTAGTCCACCGGGGGCAGGCGGAGGAAGCGGTCGGACCACCACTGGAGGATGCGCTCGATCCGGGCATCGTCGGGGTCCCGGTGGGCGAGGACGAGCACGACCCCGGCGAGGGAGATCGTCAGGAGGAAGAACCCGGGGATGAGGAGGGCCGACCGGAGCACGTTCCGCAGCGTGGTGCGCATGCCGGTAGGGTACCCGCCGGCGTCCTCCCCGACCGGGGACCTCAGCGGTCGAGGGGCGGCTCGGTCCTCGTGACGATCTCGACGTCGACGACTCCGTCGAGCTCCTGGGGCAGGTACCAGCTCCGGCCTCGCGACCACTCGGCGACGACGAGTCCCCCTCCTTCGAGGACGAGGAAGCGGTCGCCGGCGGCGAAGGTGACCGGCCGCGCCGAGGCACCGACGGTGAGGACCCGGGGCGTCCCGTCCACCGGACGCACGGTGACCGAGCTGCGGGTGCCGTCGCCGCCGACGACCGCCGCGAGGGGCGATCGCTCGCCGAAGACCACCTCCACCGAGAGCGGGAACGGGCCGAGGTCGAGCGGGGCGAGCCGGTCGTCGACGAGGACGAGCCCGGCGGGCATCGAGACGACCTCGCCGTAGCCGACGTCGGCGGGGAGGCCGGCGACGCCCTCGACGAGATGGACGTCGTTTCCCGAGGCGAGGAGCCGACCCCGGCCCGTGACCATGGGGAGACCTTCGAGGTCGGCGGCCACGACGAGGTCGTCGAAGGACACGAGGAGGCCCCGGGCGTCGGCATGCCCCACCCGGGTCCCCGGTGGCCACCGCGTGAGCGTCGTGTCGCCGTCCTCGGTGGCGAGGCGGATCTCGGTGACGTCCCCGACCTCGACGGTGTAGACGAGCCCCGGCGGGAGCCCGTCGCCGGCCCAGACCGCCGAGGTCACGTTCTCGGCCACCACGACGTCGGCCTCCGGCCCCATCCGGAGGGTGCCGTCGGCGTCGACCACCGCGAGCCGCCCCGACCCGTAGGGATCGAACCGGAGCCAGATCGGGGGAGTCGCGAGGGGGACGCGGGTGGTCCTCGTCGGGGAGGGTTCGCCGCCCGGCCAGTCGACGACGTCGATCGTGCCGTCCCCGACGACGACGGCACGGAGCTCGAGGATCTCCGGGACCCGTTCGGCGAGCTGCGGTGGCGGCGGCGGGACGGCCGGGAGCGCGGTCGCGTCGGGAGCGACGAGACCGACGGGACGCTCGGTGGTGGGAGGGGAGGCCCCCGGCGGGTCATTCCGCCCGCCGAGGCCGGCGACGACGAGGACGAGCACGGCCCCCGCGACGACGAGGCCGACGAGGCCGGGCCTGGGCCGGTCCGGGGACGGGGCGGGTTCGGGAGGGGGATCCGCTCCGAAGGGGTCGAGGGGACGGACGGATTCGTGGCGCACCGCCGCGATGGTAGGGGGCGAGCGGGGGGCTAACGTGCGGGTGGTCGACGACGGAGGTGGCGATGATCGGATTCGACGGACGGGTGGCGATCGTCACGGGGGCCGGCGGCGGCCTCGGACGGGCCCACGCGAAGCTGCTGGCGGCTCGGGGGGCCGCGGTGGTGGTGAACGACGTCGGGGGCTCGGTCCACGGCGAGGGCTCCGACACGACGGCGGCCGACCACGTCGTCGCCGAGATCCTCGCCGACGGCGGCACGGCGGTGGCCGACTACAACTCGGTGGCGACCCCCGAGGGCGGCGAGGCGATCGTTCGCCGGGCCCTCGACGAGTTCGGCCGGGTCGACATCGTCGTGAACAACGCCGGGATCCTCCGAGACAAGACGCTGGCGAACATGGCCTGGCAGGATCTCCGGGACGTGCTCGCCGTCCATCTCGAGGGCGCCTTCTACGTCACGAGGCCCGCCTTCGTCAAGATGAAGGAGCAGCAGTACGGCCGGATCGTCGTCACCTCGTCCGCCTCGGGGCTCTTCGGCAACTTCGGCCAGACGAACTACGGCGCGGCGAAGATGGGGCTCATCGGGTTCATGAACGCCCTCAAGCTCGAAGGGATGAAGTACGGGATCAAGGTGAACGCGGTCGCGCCCATCGCGAGGACGCGCATGACCGAGGAGCTCCTCGGCGACCTCGCCGACCATCTCCACCCCGATGCGGTGGCCCCCGCCGTCGCCTACCTCTGCTCCGAGGCGTGCGAGTTCACCGGCGAGATCTGGTCGGTGGGCGGCGGCTCGGTGAGTCGGGTCTTCGTCGGCCTCTGCGACGGGTGGTTCAAGCATCCCGACGAGGGGATCCCGACGATCGAGGAGATCGCCGAGCATCTCGACGAGATCCGGGACGACGATGGGTACCTCGTCCCCTTCTCGGCCCAAGACGAGTTCGCGAAGCTCGGTCCGCGCCTGCTGGGATGATCAGGCCGCGGCGAGCTGGCGCTTGATCTCCCGGAGGATCGCGCCCATGCCGCGGAGCCGCAGTGGACTGAGGACCTCCTCGAGGCCCATCCGGAGATAGAAGTCGTCGGGGATCGCGAGGACCTCGGAGACCGGGACGCCCTCGAGCCCTTCGGCGAGGATGCCCGCGTACCCACGGATCGTCGGCGACTCCCGGGGGACGTCGAAGACGAGATGGACCCGACCGTCGGGCTGCGTGGTCGCCGCCACGAAGAAGGGCGTCTGGCACTCGTGGACGCGATGGAGGGTCGCAGCCCCGGCGAGGTCGTCGGGTGGAGGCGGGAGCCGATCCGAGAAGTCGACGAGTGCGTCGATCTTCACCCGCTTCGGCGCGGCGGCGAACATCTCGACGAGGCGGGCGAGTCGTTCGGGCAGGCCGTCGTGCTCCACGACGCCGAGGATACCTACGATGACGGTAGGAGAAACAGGGAACAGGGAGGAAGCGATGACCGATCCCGAGTTCGCCGGCTATGCGAATCCCGACGTCCTCGTCACCACCGATTGGCTGGCCGACCACCTCGACGAGCCGGGGATCGTCGTCGTCGAATCCGACGAGGACGTCCTCCTCTACGAGACCGGCCACATCCCCGGAGCGGTGAAGGTCGACTGGCAGGAGGACCTCAACGATCCGGTCACCCGCGACTACCTCGAGCCTGAGGCCTTCGCCGAGCTCATGGCCCGGAAGGGCATCTCCCGGGACGACACGGTGATCTTCTACGGAGACAACTTCAACTGGTGGGCGGCCTACGCCCTCTGGGTGTTCTCGCTCTTCGGCCATCCGAACGTGAAGCTCCTCGACGGGGGACGACAGAAGTGGCTCGCCGAGGGCCGCCCCACCACCCGCGAGGTCCCGGCTCGGCCCCGAACCCGCTATCCGGTCGTCGAGCGTCGGGACGAGCCGATCCGCGCCTTCCGAGAAGACGTCCTCGAGCACGTCCGGGCCCGTCGTCCCCTCGTCGACGTCCGGTCGCCCGAGGAGTATCGGGGCGAGCTCCTCCACATGCCCGGCTACCCGCAGGAGGGAGCGCTCCGGGGCGGGCACATCCCCTACGCGGTCAACGTGCCCTGGCGCCGGGCGGCGAACGACGACGGGACGTTCCGATCCGCAGACGAGCTGCGGGCCATCTACGAGGGCGAGGCGGGGCTGTCCCCCGACGACGACGTCATCGCCTACTGCCGGATCGGCGAGCGATCGTCCCACACCTGGTTCGTGCTCCACCATCTCCTCGGCTACCCGCGGGTACGGAACTACGACGGATCCTGGACTGAGTGGGGGAACATGGTCCGGATGCCCATCGAACGTCCCGGTCACGGGATCCGCCCGCCGATCGACGGGTGACGGTCGGGATCGGCTAGCGTAGGTGCGCGGCAACGATCCAGGGGGGAGGCGATGGTCGCAGAACGATGGGACGGCGCCACGGCGCTCGTGGTCGTCGACGTCCAGCAGGGCTTCGACGACACGGCGTACTGGGGAGCGCGCAACAACCCCGACTGCGAGGCGAACATCGCCCGACTCCTCGAGGCATGGCGCGACTACGGGTGGCCCGTCGTCTACGTGCGGCACGATTCGAGGGACCCCCACTCGCCCCTCGCCCCCGGACGGCCCGGCAACGCCTTCAAGGAGGTGCTCGCCGGGGAGCCCGACCTCCTCGTCACCAAGGACGTGCACTCCGCGTTCCACGGTACCCCCGACCTCGACGGCTGGCTTCGTCGGATGGACGTCTCGGGGGTCGCCGTGTGCGGCATCCAGACGAACGTCTGTTGCGAGACGACGGCGAGGGTGGCCTGCGACCTGGGCTACGACGTGCTCTTCGTCGTCGACGCCACCCACACCTTCGACATCGTCGCCTCGAACCACAAGGTGTATCGGGCCCGGGAGGTGGCCCGCTACTCCGCCCTGACCATCGACGGGGAATTCGGTCGGGTCGTCTACACCGACGAGCTCGTCGGCTGATCGGGCACGAGGACCACCCGTCCCGGATCGATGTCGAAGGCCACGCGGCTGCCGCGGGCGGGAACCGTGGGGACGTCGGCGACGATCTCCACGCCGACGTCCAGTCGGAGCCGAACGAGGTAGTGGCCGCCGAGGAATCGGGCGTCGGCGACCGTACCCGCGAGGGGTCCGGTTCCGAGACGAACGGCCTCGGGCGGGATCACCACGTGGGTGGCGTCGGGCGTCCCCTCCACCCGGGGGACCGTCCACCAACCCGTCGTCGTCTCCTCGCCGCGACGGGTGATCGGGAAGACGTTCTCGAGGCCGATGAACCGCGCCACCCAGGCGTCCGGAGGTCGATGCCAGAGGGCCTCGGGTGTCCCCGTCGCCACGTCCCGTCCGGCCCTGGCGACGACGATCTCGTCGCCGACGGCGAAGGCCTCCTCCCGGTCGTGGGTGACGTAGACGACCGTCGCGCCGATCCGGTCGAAGATGCGGGGCATGTCGACGAGGAGGCGATCGCGGAGCGCGCGGTCGAGGGAACCGAGGGGCTCGTCGAGGAGCACGAGCCTGGGGGCCGGGGCCAGCGTCCGGGCCAGGGCGACGCGCTGCTGCTCTCCACCCGACAGGGTGGCGACGTCACGGTCCTCGGCGCCGGGGAGGCCGACGAGTTCGAGCATCGTCCGGACCCGCTCGGCGATCTCCGCACGGGAGCGGCCGGCCATCTCGAGCCCGTAGGCGACGTTCCCGGCGACGGAGCGATGGGGGAAGAGGGCGTAGTCCTGGAACATGAGTCCGAAGCCCCGACGGTGGGGGGGCACGTCCGTGACGTCGACACCGGCCCAGCGGACGTGTCCTCCGTCGGGTCGCTGGAGACCGGCGACGACCCGCAGGAGCGTCGACTTGCCCGAACCGGACGGGCCCATCACCGCGACCCGGCGGCCCTGGGGGACGCGTAGGGAGAACCCGTCGAGGGCGGTGGCGGCGCCGAAGCGGACGGTGACGGCGTCGACCTCGAGCATCAGAGCTCGTCGCCGCCGACGCGAAGGGTCTCGATCGCCGCGATCGCGGCGACGGTGAGGACGAGGAGCACGACGCTGAGGGCCATGGCGGGTCCGATGGTGCCACGACCCGGCTGGCCGAGGAGACGGAAGATGGCGATCGGGAGCGTCGGGGCCGCGGGACGGGCGAGGAAGGCGGTCGCGCCGAACTCTCCGAGCGACACCGCGAAGGCGAAGGCGGTCCCGACGGCGAGGGCCCGGGCGGCCAGGGGCGCCTCCACCGTCCGCCACGCCCGCCATGGGGAGGCACCCAGGACGGCGGCGGCTTCCCGGAGACGTCCCCCGATCGCCCGCATCGCCGGGAGCGCGGCGCGGACGACGAAGGGGACGGCGACGAGGGCGTGGGCGATGGGCAGCAGGAGCGTGGAGCGGCGGAGGTCGACGGGGCGGTCCATCGACACGAGGAGTCCGAAGCCGATCGTCACCGCCGAGGCGGCGAGGGGGAGCATGAGGAGCAGGTCGAGGCCCCGCCCCAGGGCACCTCGGTCACGGGCGACGACGACCGCGGCGGTGACGCCGACGAGGACGGCGAGGACCGTCGCCGCCGCGGCGAACCGGAGGCTGTTCGAGATCGCCTCGACGGGGGGTACGAACAGGGCCGTGGTCCGTTCGGTGAGAGCGACGAAGTTGTCGAGGCCGAAGCCCGTCGGGGTGAGGAGGGCGCGACGGACGAGGACGACGAGGGGACCGAGCAGGAACGCAGCGGTGACCCCGAGGATCCCGGCGACGGCACCGAGGTCGCGGGCGCCTCGGGGGGTCCTGAGATGGCGCGATCCGGGCCGCTGGGGGAGCACGACCGCCCGGCGAGCCTGGAGGCGGTTGTAGCCGGCGAGGACGACCGCGAGGAACCCGAGCTGGGTGAGCGAGAGGGCGGCGGCGACGTCGAGCCGGAGGAAGGCGACCGTCTGGCGCCAGATCTCCACCTCGATCGTGGCATGTTCGAACCCGCCGAGGACGAGGATCACCCCGAAGCTCGTGAAGGTGAAGAGGAACACGAGGGCGGCCGTCGAGGCGAGGGCCGGGACGAGGAGGGGCAGGGTGACGGTTCGGAAGGCCCGGACCGGGCTCGCCCCGAGGGTTCGGGCGGCGTCGCCCACCGCCGGATCGACCTGTTCCCAGAAGGCGCCGACGCCGCGGATGACGATGGGGACGTTGTAGAAGACGTGGGCGAGGAGGATGGCGGCCACGGTGCCCTGGAGGTCGACGCCGAGGAGGCCCCCGGGTCCGACGAGCGCGACGAAGGCCGAGGCGACCACGAGGGTGGGGAGTACGAAGGGGACGGTCATGAGGGCGCGGAGGAGTCGCCGCCCGGGGAAGCGGTACCGGGCGAAGACGTAGGCGGCGGGGAGGCCGAGGACGAGGGTTCCGATCGTGGAGGCCACCGCCTGCCAGAGGGTGAAGAAGGCGACCGAGCGGATGCCCGGGTCGGTCACGACCTCGGCGAAGGGGGTCGGATCGAACCGGCCGCCGGGCGCGAGGGCGAGGAGGCTGATCCTGGCGATCGGGTAGACGAAGAACCAACCCAGGAACGCCAGGGGCACCGCGGCGAGGGTCCGGAGCGCCGGGCCGGGACGGCTCACCGGACGATCTCCGTCCAGGTCCGGATCCATTCCTCCCGGCGGGCGTCGATGAGCTCCGGATCGAGACCGAGGGGCGAGCCGGGGATCACCGCGTGCTCGACGAAGACCTCCGGAAGCCCCGCCTCCGTGTTCGCCGGGAACACGAACATGTTCAGGGGGATGTCCTCCTGGAAGGTGGGCGAGAGGAGGAAGTCGACGAGGCGACGGGCGAGGTCTTCCCGGCGGGTGCCTCGAAGGATCCCGGCGTACTCGACCTGCCGGAAACAGCCGTCGACGACGACGCCGGTGGGGGGCTCGTCGAGCTCCCCGAAGTAGGCCTCGGCCACCGGGGACGACGCGTAGGAGACCACGAGGGGCCGGTCGCCTTCGCCCGAACCGCCGCTGAACCTGCCGTAGTAGGCCTGCTCCCAGTCCGGGGCGATCTCCACGCCGTTGGCGACGAGCTCCTCCCAGTACCGGGTCCACGGGTAGCCGGAGTCCTCGGGGAAGCGGGCGATGGTGGCCAGGAGGAAGGCGAGGCCCGGACTCGAGGTCGCCGGATCCTCGACGACGAGGAGGTCGCGGTAGGCCGGCTCGACGAGGTCCTCGAGGGTGGCGGGCGGATCGAGCTCGGTGAAGAACGTCGCGTCGTAGTTGATGCACACGTCCCCGTAGTCGATCGGGGTGACCCGATGGTCGGGATCGACGTCGGTGGGGAGGAGGGTGGGATCGACGTCGTCGAGGAGCGGGGACTCGTAGGGGAGGAAGATCCCCTCGGCGAGGCCGCGACCGAGGAAGGTGTTGTCGATGCCGTAGAGGACGTCGGCGATGGGGTCGTCCTTCGTGAGGATCGCCTGGTTGAGCATCGTGCCGGCGTCCCCGGCCTCGAGGATCGCGATGCGAGCTCCGGTCTCGTCCTCGAAGGCGGCGAGGACCTCGTCGGACGCGGCGAAGGAGTCGTGGGTCATGAGGACGATCTCCCGGGCCGGGGTGGTCGTCGCCTCCGGCGCCGGGGAACGCCCGGTGCAGGCGGCGGCGACGAGGACGACGACGAGGGGGAGCAGGGAACGGTTCATGGGCGGCTCCTTTCGTGGACGACGAGCAGGGTTCCCCGGCGGAGGCGGACCTCGGCGACGGGTGCCTCGAGCTCGTTCGACACCCCACGGGTGCTCCAGACGTCGAGGTCGTCGTCGTCGAGGGCCCAACGGAGGCCGAAGGTGGAGACCCCCCGGGCGGGACCCCCGAGGGGCACGAGGGAGACGAGGTCGCCGACCACCCCGGCGACGGTACGCGGTCGATGCGGATGACACGGCAGTACGAGGGCTCCGTCGACGTGCCAGGTGACCTCGACGGAGGAGAAGCGCGGGGACGCGACGACCGCGACGTTGCCGAGGAGATGGGAGATCCGTCCCCCCGTGCCGCCGTGGATCTCCACGGTGTGGACGCCCCGTTCGAGGGCGAGGACGAGGGCGAGCTCGAGGTCGGTGGCGTCCTTGTCGACGGGGTGGCGGAGGATCTCCGCGCCGGCGTCTCGGGCCCACCGCAGGGTGGGTTCGGAGATCGAGTCGAGATCGCCCACGACCACCTGGGGTGGCCAGCCGCGATCGCGGAGGAGCTCGGTCCCCGCGTCGACGCCGACGACGAGCGCGTCCGGGCGTGCCGAGGGAAGGGCGACGTCGGGGCCGGGCGCGACGAGGAAGGCGGTGGTGGGGTGATCCTCTCGAGCCACGCGCTTCCTCCGCTGGTACGAACCAGATCAGGTTCCACGGGTCGAGGACGGCCGGACGCCTCCGGAGCGGTCCCCCTCTCAGCTCGCTCTCCGAGCTCCCCGGGGTGGTCTGTGGCCCGAAGTGTAGTGGGCGTCGTCGACCCGTCGCCCACCCGCTACCGTGGCGGCCCGTGATCGCCGAAGGAGCGTCGAGTCCGTCGTGGCCCGTCTCGGCGACCCGTCCCCTCGTGATCGCGATCGCGGGGGGCTCGGGGTCGGGCAAGACGACGATCGCCGAGCGGGTGGTGGCCGCGGTCGGCGAGGACGTCGCGCAGCTCGTCCCCCACGACGCGTACTACCGGGACCAGTCCCATCTCCCGATGGAGCAACGGGCCGCGGTCAACTACGACCATCCCGACGCCCTCGAGAACGAGCTCCTCGTCGAGCACCTCGTCGAGCTCCGGGCGGGACGGAGCATCGAGCGTCCCGTCTACGACTTCGCCGAGCACACTCGGGCCGCCGAGCGAGTGGTCGTGCGTCCGAGTCCGGTGCTCATCGTCGAGGGCATCCTCGTCCTCGCGGTCGGGGAACTGCGACCCCTCTTCGACCTGCGGATCTACGTCGACACCGACGCCGATCTCCGGCTGCTCCGTCGGCTCCGCCGGGACACGGTGGAGCGAGGGCGCACCGTCGAGTCCGTCCTCGACCAGTACGAGCGCACCGTCCGCCCCATGCACCTCCAGTTCGTCGAACCGTCGAAGCGCTACGCCGACCTCATCGTCCCGGAGGGCTACAACCCGAATGCCGTGGGCACGGTCACCGCGATGATCCGCCACCACCTGGCCGCCCGCGGTGGAGGAGGTCTTCGATGAGGGGGATCGTCGCCTCGGCGTAGAGGGCGTGCCCGCGGGCACTGGCGTGGAAGAGGTCGTCGGCCCAGAGCTCCGGGTCGGTGGCGAAGGGCCGCCACCTCGCGCCCCACGAGTCGGTCTTCCGGACGTCGGAGCGGCCGGCCGCGGCGCGGGCGATCGCCCGATCGACGGCACGGGAACGAACCCGGGCGAGGCCTCGGGCGAGGGGCGGCAGCCGGGGGATCGTGCCGAAGTCGCCGATCCCGCAGGCGACGACGGGGGCGACGGCGGTGAGGCGATCGAGGATGATCCCGTAGCGCGCCTCGAAGCCGGCGATCGGGGTGCCGCGAAGGGCGTCGTTGCCCCCCACGGAGAGCACGACGACGTCGGGCCGAGCCTCGAGGGCGGCGGGGACCTGGGTGGTGAGGACGTCGACGGCCTTCGAGCCGCCCACGGCGGTCACGACGAGGTCGACGTGATGGTCGGCGGCGAAGTGGTGGGCCACCCGCCTCGGCCAGGTGGCGTCGATCGGCTCGACGCCGGGTCCGGTGATCGTCGAGTCGCCGACGAAGGCGAGCCGGAGCCGAGGGGCGGTGGGATCACCGAACGTCCCGTCGAGGACGTGGTCGGCGAAGGAGGGGAGCTCCGGGCGGTAGGCGGCCTCGAAGATCTCGGCGGCGAGGATGCCGCCGACGGCGAGGGCTGCCTTCGCGACGGCTCGCAGGGACCGGGAGACGGCGTTCGGCGCGGGCATCAGACGTTGAACCGGAACCGGATCACGTCGCCCTCGGCGACGACGTAGTCCCTCCCTTCGAGCCGCCACTTGCCGGCCTCCTTCGCCCCCTGCTCGCCGCCGTGGGCGACGAAGTCCTCGTAGGCGACCACCTCGGCGCGGATGAAGCCCTTCTCGAAGTCGGTGTGGATCCGCCCGGCGGCCTCGGGGGCGGTGGCGCCGCGACGCACCGTCCAGGCCCGGACTTCTTCGGGTCCGGTGGTGAAGAAGGTGAGCAGCCCGAGCAGTCGGTACGCGGCCCTCACCACCCGGTGGAGACCCGGTTCCTCGAGGCCGTACTCGGCGAGGAGTTCGGCCCGGTCCTCGGCGTCGAAGGCGGCGAGCTGGGCCTCGAGCTCGCCGGAGACGACGACGAGGTCGGCGCCTTCGGCCTGGGCGATCTTTCGCACCGGTTCGACGAGGGGGTCGTCGGGGCCGGCGCCCTCGGCCACGTTGGCGACGTAGAGGACCGGCTTCGCGGTGAGGAGGAAGAGCTCGGCGACGACCGTCTCCTCGGCGGACGTGAGCTCGAGGGACCGCACCGGCGATCCCGCCGAGAGCGCAGCCTCGAGCCGCTCGAGCACCTCGAGGCGCGCCGCAGCGCCCTCGACCCCCGCCCGGGCCTGTCGCCGGGTCCGCTCGAGGGCCCGCTCGACGGTACCGAGGTCGGCGAGGGCGAGCTCGGTGTCGATCGTGGCGATGTCGGCCGCCGGATCGACGGTGCCGGCGACGTGGGTGACGTTCGGATCCTCGAAGCAGCGGACGACGTGGGCGACGGCGTCGACCTCTCGGATGTGGGCGAGGAAGCGGTTCCCGAGCCCCTCTCCCTCCGAGGCGCCGCCGACGAGTCCGGCGATGTCGACGAACTCGACGGTCGTCGGGACGACGCGGTCGGGCCGGACGATCTCGGCGAGGACGTCGAGCCGCGGGTCGGGGACGACGGCGACGCCGACGTTCGGCTCGATGGTGCAGAAGGGGTAGTTCTCGGCGGCGATGCCCGCGGCGGTGAGCGCGTTGAAGATCGTCGACTTGCCGACGTTGGGGAGACCGACGATGCCGCAGCGGAGGGCCATGGAGTACCTCGGGGTGAGGGCGGAAGCGTAGTGCGCCGGATCGCCCTTCCGGCGCGTATCACCCGAGGCCTCGGTAGCGTCTCGGGAGATGTCGGAGACGCTCACCGGGCTCATCGAGGCTTCCGATCTCGTCGGCCTCGTCGCGTACGTCGAGCGCCTGGTCCGAGAGGGGGACTGGGACGGCCTCGTCGAGCTCAGGGATCGCTGCCGGGAGGCGGTCGAGCGTGGCAAGCAGGTCTGGGGTCCCGCCGAGTACGCCGAGTATCGGCTCGCCCTCGACGCCCCCGCCGCCTACGCGGGCCGCGTGGTCGCCGAGGGCAAGGGACGATACGGCCACGGTCCCCTCTGGGAGGTCGCGGCGTCGACCCACCGGTTCTCGGACCTCGCGCCCCACCTGGAGAGCCCGAGGGTCCGAGCCCTCGTCGCCCACGAGCGGGTGATCCGGGGAGAGGAGATCGACGAGGGAGCCGGCGACCCGGTGATCCCGCTTCCCCTTCGCCTCGGGAGCTGGGAGCCGACCTACGCGGTGGCCGACTACGGACCCGACCGTGTCGATTTCCCCGAGCCCGGCGGCACCGAGCCGGTCTGGGAGGAGCTCGGGGACGCCGGGGAGCCGATACCCGACGACGGGCCGGCCGCCGCGCTCTTGGAGCTCGTCCGTCCCTGGTGGGACGAGTCGAGTGGGAAGGCCGAGTGCGTCGCCGTCGCCGGCGATGCTCGGGGGGCCATCCGGGCCCTGGGGCCGAGGAGGGTTCGGATCTCCGAGGTGTCGGCCACCGAAGCGGTGGCCCACATGGCCTGGGCGGCGGCGTCGGGGGGAGCCTACGGCCGGCGGCGGGGCACGCCCATCGGGCGGCTCAACGCCTGGTGGGTGGTGGCCGAGCTGCTGGGCTACGAGGACCTCCCCGACGATCCGGAGGTCTTCGCCGAGGAGCTCGGCGAGCTCAGGTGGTACCGGTGGGACCCGGGAGACCGGATCGGCGGCTGGGGACTCCACGTGGCGATCGAGGATCCTGCCGAGGGCTTCGCCTGGGCCCTCTCGGCGGTCGACGCCCGCTGAGCTCAGGTGCCGAGGGTCGAGCGAGCGGCCTCGGTGTCGTCGACGATGAGGGCGAAGTGGCGTCCTTCGGCGTTCGTGTGGAGGAGGTACATCGACTCGATGTTCACCCCGGCCCGAGCGAGCTGTTCGGTGAGCTCGACGAGGGCGTCGGTGTTCCCGTGGACGAAGGTGTCGAGCACCGGATGCTCCTCGTAGTGGAGGCCGGCCTCGTCGAGGGCGCGCCGGGCGAGGCCGGGTTCTTGGGGCAGGAAGCGGACGATGCTCTCTCCGTCGAGGGCCACCGCGGCGAGGGACTCGAGGTGGACGCCGTGGTCGGCGAGGAGCTTCGCGAGTTGGGCGAGCTGTCCCGGCCGGTTGGCGAGGGTGACGGTGAACTCCCGCATGTCCCCATGGTACGCCGTCGGGCCGGCGCTGACGAACGACGGCGACATCGAGGACATCGAACACATGTTCGACTAGGGTCGCGGCCGTGGCCCGATACGCCGAGCTCCACTGTCACACGAACTTCTCCTTCCTCGACGGGGTCTCCCATCCCGCCGACCTCGTCGTCAGGGCCGCCGAACTCGGGTACGAGGCCCTCGCCGTCACCGACCACGACGGGTTCCGAGGCGTCGTCCCCGCCCACGAGGCGGCCCGGGCGGTAGGGCTGCCCATCGTCTACGGGACCGAGGTGGCGATCGTCGCCGACGACGGCGAACCCGATCCGATCCCGGGCCCCGGACCGGTCGACGCGACCTCGTCGGCTCCTCGGCGGGGGAGGATCCGACGGATGCACGGTACGAAACCCACCCGTCGGCCCGAGGGCGAGCACCTCGTCCTCCTCGCTCCCGACCCCCGGGGCTACGCGGCGATCGGGCGGTTCGTCTCCCGGGGACAGTTCCGCGGGGTGAAGGACGGCCCCCGGTACACGATGGCCGACCTCGACGAGGCGTCGCGGGACGGGGGCCTCGTCGCGCTCACCGGCTGCCGGCTCGGAGCCGTTCCCCGGGCGGCCGCCGCCGGTGACCTCGCCGGTGCCGTGCGGGCCGCAGCTCGGCTCCGGGAGCTCTTCCCCGGACGGCTCTACGTCGAGCTGTGGCACCACGGTATGCCCGACGACGACGACCGCAACGCCCTCCTGTGGGAGGTGGCCCGGCGCCTGTCGCTACCGGTGGTGGCGACGAACGTCGTCCACTACGCGTACCGCCGCGACGCCGACCTCGCCGAGGTCCTCGCCGCGATCGGTGGACGTCGCACCCTCGAGGAAGCCGACGGATTCCGCCCGGCGACCGACCTGCGGTATCTCCGGAGCCCGGAGGAGATGGCGGCGCGGTTCGCCCGGTACCGAGGGGCGACCGAGACCGCCGCCGACCTCGGCGCGGCCTTGGCCTTCGACCTCGAGCTCCTCGCTCCCGAACTCCCCGACCACCCGATCCCCGGGGTCTTCACGAGCGAAGACGAGTACCTGCGGCATCTCGTCCTCGAGGGGGCACGGACGATCTATCCGGGGAGCGGACCCGGCGGGATCGAGCCGGCGGCCGCCGTCCGGATCGACCACGAACTCGCCGTCGTCGCCGAGCTGGGGTTCGCCGGCTACTTCCTCGTCGCCTGGGACCTCGTCTCCTTCGCCCGGTCCCGGGACATCTACTGTCAGATCCGGGGTTCGGGCGCCGATTCGGCGATCTGCCGCTGCCTCGGGCTCACCCGGGTCGATCCGATCCGGCTCGGCCTGCCCTTCGAGCGTTTCCTCTCGGCCGAGCGGGGTCGCCCCCCCGACATCGACATCGACTTCGAGGCCGAGCGTCGCGAGGAGGTGATCCAGTACTGTTACCGCCGGTACGGCCGGGAACGGGCGGCCATGGTCGCCAACGTCGTCACCTATCGGGCCCGGTCGGTGCTCCAGGACGTCGGGAAGGCCTTCGGGCTCACCCAGGCCCAGGTGAACGGCCTCACCCGATACCTCGATTCCCGGGATCCCCGGGCGATCGCCGATCTCGATGAGCTGCCCGCCGGGCTCACCGCGGACCGCATCGTCGACGTCTGCGTCCGGCTCGACGGGGTGCCTCGACACCTCGGCGTCCACTCGGGCGGCATGGTGATCTCGAAACGTCCCCTCTGGGAGGTCGTCCCCCTCGAATGGGCTCGCATGGAGGATCGGTCGATCCTCCAATGGGACAAGGACGCCTGTGCGGCGATGGGCATCGTGAAGTTCGACCTCCTCGCCCTCGGCGCCCTCAACGCCCTCCACCTGTCGGTCGACGCCATCGCCGACCATCACGGCGTCGACCTCGACCTGGCCGCGATCGACCAGGAGCCGGTCGTCTACGAGCTCCTCAGCCGGGCCGACGTCGTCGGCGTGTTCCAGGTCGAGTCGCGGGCCCAGATGGCGACGTTGCCGCGGATGAAGCCTCGGACGTTCTACGACCTCGCCGTCGAGGTGGCGCTCATCCGTCCGGGACCCATCCAGGGCCAGTCCGTCCATCCCTACCTGCGGCGACGCAACGGCGAGGAGGAGATCACGTATCCCCATCCGTCCGCGGCGCCGATCCTCGCCCGCACCCTCGGGGTGCCGATCTTCCAGGAGCAGCTCATGGAGCTCGCCCGGGTCTGCGCCGGCTTCACGCCGGCCCAATCCGATCGGCTCCGCCAGGCGATGACCCACAAGCGCTCGACCGAGGCGATGGCGAGGCTGCGCGACGAGGTCTATGCGGGAATGGCCGACCACGGGATCGTCGGGGAGGCCGCGGACGAGATCTGGGAGAAGCTCCAGGGTTTCGCCTCCTTCGGGTTCCCCGAGTCCCACGCCGTGTCCTTCGCCTACATCGTGTATGCCGCGGCGTGGCTGAAGTACCACTGGCCGACCGAGTTCTTCCTCGGGCTCCTCAACGCCCAGCCGATGGGCTTCTACAGCCCGAACTCCCTCGTCCACGACGCGCTCCGGCACGGTGTCGTCGTCCTCGCCCCCGACGTCAACGCCTCCGACTACGACTGCACCCTCGAACCCCACGACGCCGATCCCGACGACGTGGTGTCCTACCTGGGAGGGGCGTGGCGGCGGGGCCGAGGGCCGGTCGAGGACCCGCTCCGGCCGGCCGTGGCGCTCCGGTTGGGCCTCCGGTTCGTCCGCAACCTCGGTGAGGCGGAGATCGTGAGGATCGAGGCGGCGCGGGCCGTGGGGGGACCGTTCCGGTCGCCCGAGGATCTCGCCCGGCGTACGGGGCTTCCCCTCGACGCCTACGAGGGACTCGCCGCGGCCGGGGCGCTCTCGTCGGTGGGGCTCGGTCGCCGGGAGGGGATGTGGGCTGCGGGGGCACTCGCCGAGCTGGGGCCGGGACGCCTCGCGCTCGTCGCCGGCGCCGAGCCGCCGGCGCTCCCGACGATGTCGGCGTCGGAGGAGTTGCGGGCGGATCTCTGGTCGACGGGGATGTCGACCTCCCATCCGGTCGCGTTCGTGCGGGAACGGCTCACGGCGTTGGGATGTCGGGCGATCGCCGACGTGCTCGGCCGCAGGGAGCACGGCCGCCGGATCCGGGTCGGGGGCCTCGTCACCCATCGGCAGCGTCCGGCCACCGCCCGGGGCATGCGTTTCCTGAACCTCGAGGACGAGACGGGCCACCTCAACGTCGTCGTCTTCCCCCAGGTGTGGGAGGCGCACTGGGAGGTGGCGCGCAAGGAGCTCGGCGTGGTGATCGACGGGGTCGTCGAGCATCGCGACGGGGTGACGAACCTCGTGGCGCATCGGTTCGCTCCCTGGCCCGTCGAGGCACCTTCGGGGCTCCGAAGCCGGAACTTCCGGTGAAGGCCGCCGTCTCGGAGCGATCGGCGAGCCCGCGTTCAAGTTTCGACCGCTCCGCTGCCGATGGAAGCCACGAACGTCCCACGACCCGAGGAGGATCGCTCCGATGACCCAGGTGTTCCGCGGTGACCTGCTGCTGCCCGGCGAGGACGACGGACTCGTCGCCGACGTGAAGGTGGACGGCGACGAGCTGCGGCTCGAGACCGGCGACGAGCTCCTCGGGGTCTGGCGGGACGGCGAATACCGCGTCGACGTCGAACGGGCCGGGGAGTTCCGCCTCGCCCTCGGTGGGGAGCAGGTGGTCTTCAAGCCGGAATCCCCGTCGTCCTTCGCCGCCGCGATGGCCGTTCCCCTCCAGCCGCCGACCGAGTCGAAGCCGACCCGGGCGGAACGGAAGGCGGGGCGGAGGCAGGAGCGGGCGGCGGCGGTACCCGACGTCGTCGAGGAGTACGACCTCATCGCCCAGGTGCGCCCGGTCCGGGACCTCACCACCGACGACGACTTCATCTCGCCGGCGCTCATGCGAACGATCGTCGTGCTCTCGGCGGTCGTGGTGACCGTGGCGCTCGTCGTCATCGGCTTCGTCTGAGCCTGCCGGGTCCCGAGGCCGGAGGCGGCGGGCGCTCAGGACGTCGCCACCCTCCGGACGACGTCGATCGCGCGCTCGGTGTCGCGGTCGGAGATCTCGAGGTGGAAGACGGCTCGGATCGTCGTGGCGTCCATGGCGATGAGGTCGACGCCCTCGGCGCGAGCGCGCGCGGCGAAGACCGGGGCGTCGGGGACGGCGAAGTAGACGATGTTCGTCTGGACCCGGGCGAGGTCGACGTCGACGTCGGGGAGTTCGGCGAGCGCCTCGGCGAACCGCCGCGCCCGGGCGTGGTCCTCGACGAGGCGGGCCCGGTGGTGGTCGAGGGCGTAGAGGGCACCCGCGGCGACGATGCCCGCCTGCCGCATCCCGCCGCCGTGGCGCTGTTTGAGTCGGCGGATCGCGTCGACGACGTCGCGATCGCCGACCACGGCGGAGCCGATCGGTGCCCCGAGCCCCTTCGAGAAGCACACGCCGACGGTGTCGAAGGGCGCGGCGTAATCGGCCTCGGCGATGCCCGTGGCCGCCGCGGCGTTCCAGAGTCGGGCCCCGTCGAGGTGGGCGGGGACCCCGCGGCGGTGGGCGGCGTTGACGACCTCGTAGAGGCGCTCGAGGGGCCAGATCGTCCCACCGGCGGCGTTGTGGGTGTTCTCGAGGGCGACGAGGCCGACCGGTGGGGAGAGCCAGTACGGCAGGGACGGACCCGGTGTGGGGAAGACGGCCTCGAGCTGGGCGGCGGTGAAGGTTCCGTCGTCGCCGTCGAGCTCGTGGATGGCGACCCCCGAAAGGGCCGCGCCGGCGTTGAGCTCGTGGTGGGCGAGGTGGGCGCCGCGGGCGACGATCACCGTGTCTCCCGGCTCGGTGTGGTGGCGAAGGGAGATCTGGTTCGCCATGGTGCCGGTGGGTACGAACACCGCGGCCTCGCGGCCGAGGAGGTCGGCCACCCGCTCCTCGAGACGGTTCACGGTGGGGTCGTCGTGGTAGACGTCGTCGCCGACCTCGGCCTCGGCCATCGCCTTCCGCATGCCCGGCGTGGGG
The DNA here is from genome assembly GCA_011371355.1 of Actinomycetota bacterium. Taxonomy (GTDB): domain Bacteria; phylum Actinomycetota; class Acidimicrobiia; order Spongiisociales; family UBA5794; genus DRQR01. The sequence continues at coordinate 1,282 of DRQR01000179.1, read as the reverse complement.
CGGGTGACGGTGTCGCTGCGAAGATCGATCACGGTTCCCTCCTCGGGGCCTTCTCCAGGATGCCACGGCGCCGTGCCGTCTCGAGCAGCCGCGGCTGGAGGAGGTAGCGGAGCGTGCCGCGGCGGAGGCCGGCTTCGAGATCGATCCCGGCGAGGGTGGCCGTGCGCATGGCGACGTCACCGCCGGTGAGACGGCGGACCACCGTCGAGCAGGTCGGCTCGTGACCGACGACGAGGAGTCGGTCGACGGGGTGGGCGGCGACGACGGCGAGGACGTCGGCGACGCCGCCACCGTAGAGCCGGTCGTCGAGTCGCAACGGCGTTCCCCAGGCCTCGACGAGGATGCGGGCGGTGGTCTCGGCACGCACCGCGGGGGAGCTGACCACGAGCTCGGGAACCTCGCCGACCGCGGCCACGAAGGCGGCGACGTCGGCCGCCGCGTGCCGCCCCCTCCGGTTGAGGGGGCGATGCCGGTCCGGTCCGCGCCAGTTCGCTCGGTCCGACTTCGCGTGCCGCATGAGGAGGAGCCGCCGCATCGCGTCAGCGTACCCCCGCGCGTTCAGGCCTCGTGGAGGACGCGCTCCCACCGACCGGGCCACGAGGTGACGAGGCCGTCGTCGGCCACCTGGAGGACGTGGCGGCCCTCGCCGGTGGTGAGCTCGTAGTGGTCCGGGTCGAGACGGTGGAGCCGGTATCGGACCCGGGCGAGGTCCCGTCCGGGAAACGGGATCTCCACGACGACGAGCTCGCCGGTCTCGCCGACCGAGAGATCGAGCCGCCGGATGGCCGGGGTGAGTCCGAGGGGAGTCCAGGCGGCCGAGACGTCCACGGCCCCGTAGAGGGCGACGAGGGGCTCCTCCCCGGCGGTCCAGGTGCCGGCGCCGTCCCCGGTGAGGGCGAGCGCCCGTGCTTCGCCGGCGCCCTCGATGCGGGCGGCGACGGTGCGAGGACGCCAGTCGCCGTCGACGAGGATGGAGAGACGGAGCTCGTAGGAGGCCGCTGCGTGGGCGCGGAGCTGGACCGCCGAGAGGCGTCGGCCGTCCGGGGTCGTCTCGAGGCCGGCCCGCTCCATGGCGGGGACGTCGGCGCCGGAACGGAGGACGAGGGCCACGGCCCGATCGTACTCGCCACCCCCAGGGGTACCATCGGGGTCGTCTCGAGCGAAGGAGGCCCGAGATGCGGCTCAGCGACACGATGATCAAGGCCTTCAACGAGCAGCTCACCCGGGAGTTCCAGGCCTCGTATCTCTACACGCAGATGGCCGCGTGGCTCTACGCGGCGGG
>DRQR01000178.1 GCA_011371355.1 Actinomycetota bacterium | reverse complement strand
TCTCGGCGTCCGAGTCGCGGGTTCGGGACACCGACATGGCCCTCGAGATGGTCGAGTTCACCAAGAACCAGATCATGTCCCAGGCCGGCACCGCGATGTTGGCCCAGGCCAACCAGGTTCCCGCCTCGATCCTCTCCCTCCTCGGTTGATCGAGCAGCGAGACGGCCGACGAGTGACGGGGAGGGCCCGGCCCGCCCGGGCCCTCCCCACCCGAGATCGGAGACGATGAACCAGCCATGACCCTGCCCCTCATGAACATCGGAGGCCTGGCCTCGGGCCTCGACACGAACACGATCATCTCCCAACTCATGGAGGTCGAGCGGATCCCGATCCGCCAGCTCGAGACGCGCAAGGCCGGGTACGAGGCGAAGGATCGCGCCTGGCAGCAGATCGACGCCCGGTTCGCCGCGATCCGGAGCGCCCTCGACGCCGTCGTCGACGCCGAGGACCTCGGCGGGTTCGTCGCCGCGACGACCTCGAACGACGCCGTGGCGACGGCGACCGCCGGCGCCGGTGCCACCCCCGGCACGGTCACCTTCACCGTGGATCGGCTCGCCGTCGCCCACCAGGTGGTCTCGAACGGCGGTTACGCCTCGGCGACCGCCGCGGTGGGGGCGGGAGACCTCACGATCACCGTCGACGGGGTGGCCACCACCTTCACGGCTCAGGCCGACACCACCCTCTCCGACTTCGCCGCCCAGATCAACGCCGCCGATCTCGGGGTGACCGCCTCGGTGCTCCAGGTCGACGGCTCGACCTTCGAGCTGCTCCTCACCGCCGACGAGACGGGCGCCGACGCCGCCTTCACGACCTCGTCGACGATCGCCGGGCTCGCCACCCCGACGGTCGTCGCCCAGGGAGAGGACGCCCAGCTCACGATCGGCTCGGGCGCCGGCGCCCTCACCCTCACCCGTGCGTCGAACGAGGTCACCGACCTGCTTCCCGGGGTCACCATCGACCTCGTCGGCACCGGGACGGTCACCGTCACGACGAACCGCGACCTGGCGGCGACCGCCGACGCGATCGTCGACCTCGTCGACGAGGTGAACACCACGCTCCGGACCCTCCAGGACGCCATGCGCTACGACGCGACCAGCGGCGAGGGCGGCCCGCTCCTCGGCGACTCGACGGCGCGTCGCCTCGTCGACCGGCTCCGCTCGGCGTTGTCGGGCACCGTCCGTGCCGGCAGCCCGTACCCGACGCTCTCGTCGATCGGGATCAGCCTCGGGCGGGACGGTACCTTCACCGTCGACCGCACGAAGCTCGACGAGGCCCTCGCCGACGACTTCGAGGCCGTCACCGAGCTGCTCACCACGACCGGGACCGCCACCGACGGTCGGGTCTCCTACGTGACCGCCGGGACGACGACCGTCGACGGCACCTACGACGTCGTCGTCACCCAGGCGGCCACCAGGCCGGTCGCCGAGAGCAACGACTACGTTCCCCCAACGACCGATGCGACCTTCCAGATCGTCGTCGGTGGCACCACCGTCGACGTGACCGTCGCCGCGGGCTCCGACGTCGCCACCGCGGTGGCGACCATCGACGCCGCCCTCGCCGCCGCCGGGGTCGACGAGCTCACCGTCTCCCAGGTCACCGTCGGCGGCAACGATCGCATCCGGATCGAACACGCCCGGTACGGTTCGTCGGCGACCTTCACGGTGAGCGGCGACCCCTTCGGCCTCGACGGCACCTACACCGGCACCGACGTCGCCGGGACGATCGGTGGCGAGGCCGCCACCGGCTCCGGCCGCACCCTCACCGCCGAGGCCGGATCCCCCGACGGGCTGGTCCTGACGATCTCGGCCACCCAGGCCGAGGTGGACGGCGCAGGCGGGACCCTCGCCCTCGGCACGGTGACCTTCCAGCGGGGAGCCTTCGGCGTCCTCGACCGGGTCGTCGACGACGCCGACGGGGCGACCGGATCGATCAGCCGGGCACAGGATCGGTGGCAGGCGCAGATCGACCTCATCGACGATCGGATCGCCGACCTGGAGGCTCGCCTCGACCGCAAGGAGGCCCTCCTCGTCCGGCAGTTCGCCGCCCTGGAGTCCGCCATGGCCCAACTCACCACCCAGGCCAACTGGCTCGCCGCCCAGCTCGCCTCCTTCGCGTCCACATGATCCGCCCGTCCCCCCACGCGAAGGCGGCTCGCACCTACACGAGCGCGGCCGTCGAGACCGCCGGGCCGGAGGCCCTGTTGCTCCTCGTGTTCGACAAGGCGATCGAGAACGTGGCCACCGCCCGCGTCGCCCTCACCGGCGACGACCCGAACCGGATCGAGGCCGCCCACGAGGCCCTCACCCGAGCCCAGGCGATCGTGGGCGAACTCCAGCTCTCCCTCGATCGGGAACGGGGCGGTGGTCTCGCCGGGAACCTCCACGCCCTCTACGACTTCTGTCTCGATCGACTCACCGCGGCGAACCTCGACAAGGACTCGAGGGACCTCGAGACCGTCGAACGGATCCTCGGCGAGCTCCGAGACGGCTTCGCCGTCGCCGCCACGGCGCTGAAGACCGCGTCATGACCGCCCGGGAGATGGCCGAGCTCCTCGACCGGTGTGAGGCGACCCTCCGGGAGGTCGAGGACGCCCTCGCCGAGGGCGACTGGGAACGGCTCGACGCGATCGAGGTCGTGCTCCCCACCGGCGTCGTGCCGTCCCCGGAGCTCCACGGCCGCCTCGTCGCGGTCCTCGAACGCACGATCGGCCTCCGCGAGGTCCTCGATCGTCGCCGCCGGGCCACGGCGGTCGACCTCGAACACGCCGGCCTGCAGCGCCGGGCCGTCCGTGCCTACCTCGGAGGCGGAGCGCCGGCGCGCTTCGGGTCCCCTTAAGCCCGTCGACCTCGGGCCGACGGGGAGGTCCGAACGACCCATACACGAGACGGATCTCGCGCAGGCCAAGGAAGAGCCGGAGGCTCTCGCCTTGGCCTGCCGTTCGTTCCGGAGGGAACGCATGCCACCGATCAGCGACACCACGATGCAGGCCCTCGAATACGCCCTCGGCGCGCTGGCTCGGCGGGCCGAGGTCACCGCCCACAACGTGGCGAACGCCGAGGTCCCCAACTTCCGGGCGGCCCGCCTCGCCTTCGAGGACCAGCTCCGTCGTGCCCTCGAGCGGGGTCGGGTCGGAGCCGCCGAGGCACCGAGGATCGTTCCCACCGGGGCGCCGCCGGGCGCGAACGGCAACAACGTGGTGATCGAGCAGGAGGTCATCGAGATGATGAAGACGAATCTCCTCCAGTCCGCGATGGTCGAGGCCTTCAACTACAAGGCGGGACTCCTCCGCTCGGCGATCCAGGGGAGCCGCTGATGTTCGAGTCCCTCGACATCGCCGCCTCGGGTGTCGGGCTCGCCCAGACGTGGCTCGACACCATCGCCCACAACCTCGCGAACGTCAACACGGTCCGTCCCCCGGGTGAGGAGCCCTTCCGCGCCGACCTCGTGTGGGCCGAGGAGAACGTCGAGGGCCCCGGGTACAACGGCTCGGGCGTCCGGGTTCGCCGGTTCGTCGACCAGGAGGGAGCGCCGATGCGGGTGTACGACCCCACCCACCCCCTCGCCGACGAGGACGGCATCGTCACCCTCCCGGTCGTCGACATGGCCGGCCAGATGGCCGACCTCATCGTCGCCCAGCGCAGCTACCAGCTCAACCTGCGGGTCATCGAGACGTCCCGTGAGGCCTACGAGACCGCGTTGAGGATCGGCCGATGAACGTCGCACCGATCGGCGGCATCACCCCGAACCCGACGACGGGAGCCCCCCGCGAGGGCGCCGACGCCGGCTTCGGCGACCTCATCGCCTCGGCGATCGAGAACGTCTCCAAGGCCGAGGCGAAGGCCGATGCGATCGCCACCGACATCGCCACGGGAGGCTCGGCGTCGGTCCACGAGCTCATGGTCGCCATGACCGAGGCCACCCTCGGGGTCGAGCTCATGGTGCAGATCCGGAACAAGGCCATCGAGGCCTACCAGGAGATCATGAGGATCCAGGTCTGACATGGAAGGACGACGCAGCCTCGCCGGGGTGTTCTCGGAGCTCCCCCTCGCCCAGCAGATCGTCGTCGGGGCCGCCGTGGCGCTCGTCGTCATGGGCGGCTTCCTCTTCTTCCGCTGGGTCAGTGAGCCCTCCTACACCGTGCTCTACACGAACCTCGACGACCAGACCCTCGCCGCGGTCGTCGAGGAGCTCGAGCGGGCCGACATCCCCTACCGGATCGAGGGCGGCGGCTCCCGGGTCCTCGTCCCCCGCGCCCAGGTCTACGAGGCCCGCGCCGGACTCGCCGCCGCCGGGGTCCGCTCCGAGGTCGTCCCGCAGGGCTACGAGCGCCTCGACGAGCAAGGCCTCAACGTCAGCGAGTTCATGCAGGACGTCAACTACCAGCGGGCCCTCGAGGGCGAGCTGGCCCGCACGCTCATGGCGATGGAGGACATCGGGGCCGCGACCGTCCACCTCGTCATGCCCGAGCGGGCCCTCTTCGCCGCCGACGAGGAGCCGCCGTCCGCTTCCGTGCTCGTCGACCCGATCCGTCCCCTCGACGACCGGCAGGTCGAGACCATCGTCTACCTCGTCGCCGGCTCCGTCGAGGGACTCACCCCCGAGAACGTGACGGTCGCCGACGTCCAGGGCACCGTCCTCCACGCGGCCGGGGACCTGGCCGGGACCACGGCGATCACGAGCCGGAACCTCAGGATGACCCGCGAGTACGAGGCGGCCCTCGCCGCCGACGTCCAGCGGCTCCTGACGTCGGTGCTCGGAGCCGGCCGTTCCTCGGTCGTGGTCCGGGCCACCTTGGACTTCGACGAGGTCGCCACCGAGCGGGAGCGCTACGAACCCGACTCGGCGGTGGCGCTGCGGGAGTCGGTCACCACCGAGTCCTTCGACGGGACCGGCACCCCTCCCGGCGGCACCGTGGGGGTCGACGGCGCTCCCCAGCCGCCCGAGGACGCCGAGGCCTACACCTACGACCGCAACGAGACCGTCCGTGAGTACGGCGTCGATCGGACGGTCACGAGGGAGGTGTCGGCGCCGGGGGTCGTCGAGGGCCTGTCCGCCGCGGTGCTCGTCGACGACGGCTCCCTCACCGGCGCCGCCGCGCCCGACGCCGCCGAGATCGAGCGCATCGTCGCCGCGGCCCTGGGGATCGACGAGGCCAGGGGAGACGAGGTCGCCGTGAGCCTCGTGGCCTTCCCGGCGGTCGACGACGCCGAGGCCGAGCCGGAGCCGCCGGGAACCGCCCTCGACCCCCTCTCGCTGGCACCCCAGGCGGTCGGCGGTCTCGTCCTCCTCGCCGTCGTCGTCACCCTCCTGCTCATGGCCCGCAGCGCGAACAAGAAGGTCGTCACCCCCATCGACGTCGGCTCCGTGAACGCAGGGCTCCCCGGTGGTGACGGCGCCGGAGGGGCGGGGGAGCCCACCGGGAGCGCCGAGGTCCCCGCCGCCGCCCTCGCCGGCGTCCAGTCCGACGTCATGGACCTCGTCCAGCGGCAACCCGAGGAGATCGCCGTGCTCCTCCGAGGCTGGTTGGCTGATCGGCGATGACCCTCGACATGCGACCCGAGCAGAAGGCCGCCGCCCTCGTGGTGGCCGTCGGGGCGGAGGCGGCCGCGGAGATCCTCCAGTACCTCACCGAGGAGGAGGTCGAGGCGATCGCCGTCGAGGTGGCGAAGATCGGGCGGCTCCATCCCGAGGTCGTCGAGGCCCTCATGGAGGAGGTCGCCCAGCAGCTCGCCGCGGAGCGGCTCCTCGCCACCGGCGGCATCGACTACGCCAAGGAGCTCCTCACGGCCTGGGAGTCCCACCGGGGCCAGGAGATCATCGAGCGGCTCCTCGCCGACCTCTCGGTCTCGCCCTTCAGCTTCGTTCGGAGCATCGAACCCGACGCCCTCATCCACATCCTCAAGGACGAGCATCCCCAGACCGTCGCCCTCATCCTCGCCTACCAGACCCCCGGCTACGCCGCCGAGGTCATCCGCGGCTTCACGCCCTCGATGCAGGCCGAGGTGGCCTTCCGGATGGCGACGATGGGCAAGACCTCCCCCGAGGTGATCCGTCGGGTCGAGGAGGCCCTCCAGGAGCGACTCGGCTCGGTCTCCTCCGCGGAGGTCACCGTCCGCGGCGGCGTCGAGGACCTCGCCGCGGTGCTCAACAACACCGACAGGACGACCGAGCGGGCGATCCTCGAGCGGCTCGCCGCGGTGGATCCCGAGCTCGCCGAGCGGGTACGGGCCCTCATGTTCGTCTTCGAGGACATCGCCTCCCTCGACGATCGGTCGATCCAGCAGGTCCTCAAGCACGTCGACACGAAGGACCTCGCCTACGCGATGAAGGGCGTCTCGAACGAGGTCCGAGAGGCCGTGCTGCGGAACATGTCGCAGCGGGCGAGCGAGTCGTTGCTCGAGGAGATCGAGCTCCTCGGGGCGGTTCGCCGCTCCGACGTCGAAGCCGCCCAGAGTCGCATCGTCGCGGTGGTGCGTCGCCTCGAAGAGGAAGGCGAGATCATCATCGCCCGAGGTGGGGAGACCGAGCTCGTTGAGTAGCGTGATCCGCGGTGCCGAAGTGCGGCGAGCGCCCCGACTCCTCGGGGCGAACGCCGAGGTCCTCGTCGATCCGGCCGTCGAGGCCCTCGTCGAACGGGCCCGAGACGAGGGATACCGACGGGGCTTCGAGGACGGGCGGCGCCGGGGTCTCGAGGAGGTGCGCCGGGCCGCCGAGATCCTCCGGGCGGGCCTCCGGGAGGTCGAGGAACGGCTCCACCGCTCCCAGGCCGAGGCCGCCGAGGAGCTCCTCGCCGCCGCGCTCGAGATCGCCGGGTTCGTGGTCGGCGCCGTCCCGGTCGCTCCCGAGGCCCTCGGCCGAAGGATCGCCGAAGCCCTCGAGCGGCTCGACGACGAACGGCTCCGCGTGATCCTCAATCCCGACGATCGCGACGGCGTCGTCGCAGCGCTCGCCGGTGCGGTCGACCTCGACGTCGTCGTCGACCCGGCGATGCCGGCCGGGAGCGCGCGGCTCGAGGGCCGATGGGCGACCGCCGAGTTCGCTCCGGAGATCGCCATGGAGGCGGTGCGGAGGGCCCTCGCATGATCGCGCTCGACACCCGGCTCCACCGGCTCGGCTCCACCCGGCCCTATCGCGTCGAAGGACGCGTGGCCGGCGTCGTCGGCTCGGAGATCGAGATCCGGGGCCTCCGCCTCAGGGTCGGCGACGCGATCGCCGTCGTGGCCGACGGCCGTCCGCGTCCCGGCGAGATCGTCGCGCTCCATCCCGAGGGCGCCCGGGCGCTGCTCTACGCCGAGCCGGAGGGGATCGGCGGAGGCGACCGGGTCGTGGAGATCCCCGAGGGACATGGGCTCCCTCTCGGCCGCGAGCTCGTGGGTCGAGTGGTCGACGCCCTCGGGCGTCCCCTCGACGGCGGTCCGCCGGTACCCCTCGTCGCCGGTTCTCCGGCGGGGATCGCCCCGTCGCCCCTGCGGCGGCGTCGCATCCTCGAGCCCCTCCCGGTCGGGGTGCGCGCCATCGACGTCTTCGCGACCACCGGCAAGGGTCAGCGGATCGGCATCTTCGGCGGCTCGGGGGTGGGGAAGTCCACCCTCCTGGGGATGATGGCTCGGGGAACCACCGCCGGGATCACCGTGCTCGCCCTCATCGGCGAGCGAGGTCGTGAGGTGCGCGAGTTCATCGAGGACGAGCTCGGTCCCGAGGGTATGCGCCGCAGCGTCGTCGTCGTCGCCACCTCGGACCAGCCGGCCCTCCTCCGCATCCGCGCCTCCCAGCTCGCCACGAGGATCGCCGAGTGGTTCGCCGACGAAGGAGAGGACGTCCTCCTCCTCATGGACTCCCTCACCCGCCTCGCCATGGCACGTCGCGAGGTCGGCCTCGCCGCCGGCGAGCCGCCCACCGCTCGCGGCTACACGCCGTCGGTGTTCACGGAGATGGCCCATCTCCTCGAGCGTGCCGGTCCGCGGGAACGAGGGACGATCACCGGCTTCTACACGGTCCTCGTCGAGGGAGACGACATGAACGACCCGATCGCCGACGCGGCGCGCTCGATCCTCGACGGACACATCGTGCTCGACCGGCGCCTCGCCGTCGCCGGCCGGTACCCGGCGATCGACCCCCTCGCCTCCCTCAGCCGTCTCGCCCCCAAGCTCGTCGGCCCCGACCGCCTCGAACTCGCCGCCCGCGCCCGCGCCGCCCTCGCCGCCGCGGAGGAGGTCCGCGACCTCGTCGAGGTCGGTGCCTACGTCCCGGGGTCGAACCCCGCCGCCGACCTCGGGCTCGCCGCGCAGCCCCATCTCGTGGAGTTCCTCTCCCAGGCTCCCGACGATCTCCCCGACTTCGACGCCTCCTGGGCCGCCCTCGCCGAGCTCGCACCCCTGCTCGCCGGAGGGGACGCATGAGTCGGAATCCCTTCGAAGCGCTCTTCAGGGTCCGGGCGATCCGAGAACGGCAGGCTCGGGCCGAGATGGGTCGCGCTCGCCTCGCCCAGCAGGAGGCCTACGACCGCCTCCAGGAACTCAAGCGATCCCTCGAGGACACGCCGGGGCTCCCCGGCAACTTGACGCCGACCCAGCTCCGGGCCCTCCAGCTCACCGGCATCACCTCCCACGAGCGCCTCCTCGAGGCCTCGGCCGCCTACGAGGAAGCCCACGCGGTCCACGAGCACCACGTGGCCCGGTGGCGGGCCACGGACGCCGAACTCGAGGCGGCCGATCGGCTGCGGCAGAAGAAGAAGGAGGCGGCCGCCTACCGGGCGATCGTCGCCACCGAGCGGGCGATGGACGACCTCCTCTTGTCGCTTCGGGCCAGGAGGCGGCGATGAGCCGGATCGAAGCGGTCGTCGATCGCGTCGAGGAGATCCGCAGCCGCTTCGTCGTCGCGGCCGGGCGGGGAGGCGGCGACGAGTTCGACGCCGTCTTCCGCCGAGCCCTCGGATCCGGCGCGAGCCCCCAGGCGGTCCCGGTGTCGCCGTCGACGGTCGGCATCCTCGGGACGGCCGTGGTCCTTCGGGGCATGACGGACGGCACCTGGGTCGCCGCCCTCCCCGAGGCCGGGCGACGGTGGGCGCCGGCGATCGAGGCGGCGGCTCGGGAGGCAGGCATCGACCCGCGCCTGCTCGCCGCGCTCGTCTGGACCGAGTCGTCGTTCCGACCGGACGCCGAGTCTTCCGCCGGGGCGGTGGGCCTGACCCAGCTCATGCCGGCGACCGCCGTCGAGCTCGGTGTGGACCCCCGCGATCCGCTCGAGAACCTCCGCGGCGGCGCCCGGTACCTCGCGCAGCAGCTCCGCGAGTTCGGGACCGTGGAACTCGCCGCCGCGGCGTACAACGCCGGACCCGGCGCCGTGCGCGACGACCCGTCCCCGTACCTCGACGATCCGGGCGGCTACGTCGACCGGCTCGTCGCCCGATACCGACTCCTCGGAGGAAACCACCCATGATCGACGTTCCCGCCTTCGGAGCCGACCCCTTCCCCGCCGCCCCGGTTCCCGAGGCCGCCCCACCCGCCGAGCCGGGGGTCGCCTTCGCGCAGATGCTCGAACGCTCCCTCGGCCGCAACCTCACCGAGGGCTTCCGGCTGCGGCTCGGGGCCGTCGCCGACGACGGCACGCCGGGGGATCCCAGGACCGCACCGACCCCGGAGGAGGAAGCCGGCCTCCCGGCGCGGCCGGCGGGACCCGACGTCGCGGGCGGGGAGGCCCCGCCGTCCGCCGGCGGGCCGTCCGACCATCCGGGCCTCCTCGGCCTCGTCGCCGTGGGCGGCGCGACCCCGCACCCCGCCCCCGGCCCGGGGAACGCCGGCGCGGACGAGCCCGCGCCGGGCGGGACGGTCGCGCCCGAGCTCGGCGAGGCGCCGATCGACGGTGCCACCGGCTCCGAGCCCGCCCCGTCCGGGACCGTCTCCGGGTTCCCCCTCGGCCGGGAGCCCGCCGCCGGCGAGTCGCCCGCCCTCCGGGCGGGCCTCGAGGGAGGACCCGACGGGCCGGGGACCCTCCTCCCCGACGAAGGCGGCCTCGAGCCCGTGGAACCGACGGGGGCGACCGACCGCCGCCCGTTCGAGGCGGCGGCGTCGGAGGGCATCGAGATCCCCCGGTCCGGACCGCAGGTCGCGGTGGGAGCGTCCCTCGCGGTCGATCGACCCGCCCCGGCCTCGCCGCCCCGGATCGACGGTGCCGTCGACGCCGCCCCGGCTCCCGTCCCCGGAACCGATGCCGCGCCGGCGGTCCCCGGACCTCCCCAGCCGGTCACGGTCGAGGCGGGGCTTCCCCCGGCGGCCACGGTCGAGGCGGTCGGCGCCCGCTCCGAGGAGGATCCTCCCCTGCCCGAGGCGACGACCCCGCCCGACGGCGTCGACGAAGCCGTCTCGGGCCGGGGGTCGGCCCGGGCGGCGGCGACGTCCACCCCCGGTCCGGCCCGGCTGGCGAACCGCATCGAAGAGATCGTCGACCTCGTCGAAGGTGGCCGGATCCCTCGCCGGGTCCTCATCGAGGTGCCCGAGCTCGACGACGTCCGGCTCGCCGTGTCGGTGCGGGGTTCGACGGTGACGATCACCGCACCGGATCGTCCCGAGCTGCCGAGGCCCGTCGCCGCCTGGATGACCGAGCTGCGCTCCCTGCTCGCCGACCGGGGCCTCGACCTCGGCGATCCCGACGGTCGAGACCCTCGGCGTGAGCGGTCCACCCCGGAGCCGTACCCGGCCCCGTCCCCGAATCGGTTTCGGCCTCGTCGCATCGACGAGGCCCTGAGGATCTGAGAGGTCAACGATGCCCATCGACCCCGTCGGCACCCCCGCGAACCCCACGACCTCGGCCGAGACGGCCCTCGGCCGGCTCGGGAGCGACGCCTTCCTCAAGCTCCTCGTCGCCCAGCTCAGGTACCAGAACCCCATGGCCCCCAGCGACGGAGCCGCCATGCTCCAGCAGACCGCGCAGTTCACCACCGTCGAGACCCTCAAGGCCATCAGCGAGTCGAGTCAGCGGCTCATGGGGCTCCAACAGGTGACCCTCGCCATGTCGGTCGTCGGCAAGGAGGTCGACGCGATCTCCCCGGGGGGCGGCTCGGTCACCGGCGTCGTCGACCGGATCCGGTTCACCGCGGACGGTCCGATGCTGTCGATCGGCGGGGTCGAGGTGCCCCTCGACAACGTCCTCGAGGTGCGATCCGTCGCCCCGGCTCCGTAGTCGAGGCCTTATCGAGCGGGCCGTCTCGCCGACAGGGAAGGCGCAGACGACGACCAGGTCGATCCCACACGGACGTGGGACCGAGGGCACAAGGAGGTGCGTATCCGTGATCCCCGTCACGCCCCTACAGGGGAGCTCGATCCTCGTGAACGCCGACCTCATCGAGGCCGTCGAGCAGCTCCCCGACACCGTCCTCGTCCTCGCCAACGGCCGGCGCATGGTCGTCCTCGACAGCCCGGCCGACATCGTCGCTCGCATCCGTCACGTCCGGGCCGCGATCTTGGCGTATGCCGACGACCTCCTCGATCACGGCAAGGCCGAGGTGGTGCGTCTCCACTCCCTCGAGGGAGGTGAGGCGCGGTGACCACGATCCTCGGCATCGTCGTCGCCCTCGTGGCGATCGTCGTGGCGACGATCATGGACGGGAACTCCTTCGGCGCGCTCGTCGGCCCGTCCTCCCTCGTGCTCGTCCTCGTCGGGTCGCTCGGCGTCTCGATGTCGGGCTTCCAGATGGACGACCTCAAGAAGCTCCCGAAGGTCGTCATCTACTCGTTCACCGGCAAGGAACCCGACGCCTCGGCGACCGTCGACACCCTCATGGAGGCCGCCGAGATCGCCCGCAAGGAGGGCGTGCTCGCCCTCGAGTCGAAGCTCGAGAGCATCGACGATCCGTTCCTGCGCAACGGACTCCAGGCCGTCGTCGACGGCGTCGACGCCGACACGATCCGGGACATGCTCGAGATCGACATCCAGGCCCTCGACGATCGGCACCGGACCGGCATCAACATCGTCAAGGCGATGGGCGGCTACGCCCCCACGATGGGGATGATCGGCACGGTCGTCGGCCTCATCAACATGCTCGGCAACCTCTCCGATCCTGCCCAGCTCGGCCTCGGCATGTCCGTGGCCCTCCTCACGACCCTCTACGGCGTGATCTTCGCCAACCTCGTGTTCCTGCCGATCTCGGCGAAGCTGGAGCGGCTCAACGCCCTCGAGCTCTCCCAGCGGGAGCTCGCGATGGACGGCATCCTCGCCATCCAGGCGGGTGCCTCCCCCCGGCTCCTCGTCGAGCGGCTCGAGTCGTACCTGCTCCCCGAAGCCCGGGTCGGGCATCAGGAGCGTTCGAAGCGGAGGGCCGCCTGATGGCGAGGAAGCGCCGACCCGTCGAAGAGGACAACCCGCTGCGGTGGCTCACCACCTACGGCGACGTCGTCACCCTCCTGCTGGCGTTCTTCGTCATGCTCTACGCGATCTCCAAGGTCGACGAGCAGAAGTTCCTGCTCTTCGTCGCCGGCCTCCAGGATCCCTTCGGGAACCAGGCGATCACCCAGGGGCTCCTCGCCCAGGGCACGGGCATCGTCGGCGGCGCCTACGGGGAGGCGCCCACGGGCGAGAACACCGGCTTCGAAGGGGAGGCGCTCCTCGACGGGCTCCCCGAACTCGAACGGTCGATCGACGAAGGCGAGGTCGACCCCGAGGACGTCCAGGAGTACCTCACCTCCCTCGAGGACCTCATCGAGGTGCGCGACGCGGTTCGGCAGGCCCTCCAGGACGCCGGATTCGCCGAGTCCGTCGACTTCGAGCTGGGTACCCGAGGACTCGTCATCGCCGTGGCCACCGACGACGTCCTCTTCGCCAGCGGCTCGGCCCAGTTCGGCGATCGGGGTCGCGACATCGTCGCCGCGATCGCCCCCAGCCTCGCCGGGTTCGACAACGAGATCCTCGTCGAAGGGCACACCGACTCGGTGCCCCTCCTCGGCCATCCCGGCTACGACAACTGGAACCTCTCGGCCGACCGTGCCCTCGCCGTCCTCAAGCTCCTCGTCGACGAGTTCGGGATCGCGCCCGACCGTCTCGCCGCCACCGGATACGGCGAGTACCGGCCCCGGGCGTCGAACGACACCGAAGCAGGTAGAGCGAAGAACCGGCGGGTCGAGCTCGTCGTCGTCGCCGACGTCGACCGGTTCGCCGACGTGAACGGAGGTGATGGGAATGGCGGATGAGCAGGCCCCGAAGGGAGGCAAGAAGAAACTCGTGATGATCGCCGCGCCGGCCCTCGTCGTGGTCGGGCTCGGGGCGTTCTTCCTCCTCGGACGCGGTGGTGGCGAGGAGGTGGCGGCGTCCACCACGACCACCGTCGCCCAGGTCGGCGAGGTGATCGAAGGCGACACGCTCACGGTGAACCTCGCCGACGAAGGCGATCCCCGATACGCCCGGGTCACCTTCGCCGTCGTGCTGCCCGTCGGCGCGGACTCGGGTCTCGTGGGGATGAAGATCTCGCTCCTCAAGGATCGGGCCCTCGACATCATCGCCGGCTACTCGGCCGACGAGCTCCTCGGCGACGGGGGTTTCGACGACCTCCGTCGACGGCTCTCCGACGCCGCCGCGGAGATCTGGCCCGACGGCGAGGTCATGGAGGTGGTCCTCACCGAAGTCCTCGTCCAGTGACCGCTCCTTGAACTCCGTCCGATCCTGCCGACCGGGAACCACGTGACATCCCCGACCGGAGGAGCGACGTGACGCGGACCCTCATCCCGCCCGACGAGGCGCCGACGGTACGACCCTTCGACTTCCGTGCCACGGGAACGATCTCCAAGGAGCTCGTGCGTCGACTCGAGCTCCTCCACGAGGTGTTCTCCCGCGTCCTCGGCAACGAGCTGTCGAATGCCCTGCGGACCCTCGTCCGGGTCGAGCTCATGTCCATCGACCAGGTCAGCTACGACGAGTACGTCCGATCCGCGCCGAACCCGACCGTCGTCGGCACGGTCCTCCTGCGTCCCTTCGGTGCGCCGGTGCTCGTCGAGCTCGCCACCCAGCTCGCCCTCAACCTCGTCGATCGGCTCCTCGGAGGACCCGGCACCTCCGCCTTCGTTCGTCGCCCCACCGACCTCGAGGCCTCGATCCTCGTGGACATCCTCGAGGAGTTCCTCGAGCCGCTGCGGGAGACCATGGAGCCGCTCGTGGAGGTCGAGACGGAGCTCCAGGGTCTGGAGTTCAACCCGCATTTCCTCCAGGCGGCGAACCCCTCCGACACCATGACCGTGCTCTCCTTCGCCTTGTCGATCGTCGAGGGCCATCCCACCGAGGGCCTCGTCACCATCGCCTACCCGCCGACGGTCGTCGACGCGATCAGCGCGCGTATGGACGCGGTCACCGACGACCAGCGTCTCCTCGCCCTCGAGGCGGGGCTCCCCAGCTCCCCGGTCGCCGAACGTCTCGAGGACGCCACGGTGACCATCAGCGTGGGCCTCCGGCCGACGACCTTGGCGGCGGCCGACATCGTGTCCCTCCGACCCGGCGACGTCCTCACCCTCGACCACCGGATCGACGAAGAGGTCGTCGCTCGGATCTCCGACCGTGAACTCCTCCGAGGCCGAGTCGGCCGTCACGGAAGCAAGCTCGCCCTGCAACTCACCGCCTGGAGCGCATGATGACCACTACGACCACGACCCTCGATCTCGCCGGCGTCGTCGAAGCGGCGATCTCCGGCTGGGCCGAGCGCAACGGCGCCGCCGTGAGCGTCGGGGCCGTCGTCGCCGGACTCGACGGCGACCTCGGCGCCGACCCCGTCGCCGTCGTCGCCACCCTCGGTGGAGACCTCGCCGGACGGGTCGGCCTCGCCGCGCCCGCCGGGTTCGTCGATCCACCCGAGACCCTCGAAGGCCTCGTCGCGGAGTTCGCCGCGCGGCTCGGCGAGGCGCACGGGGCCTCGGTCACCGTGACGTCGGTGACCCCGGTCGGCGTCGACGACCTCACCGCCATCGACGGCGACACCTTCACCGCCCAGATCACCGGTGCGGAGGGCGACGTGCCCACCCACTGGTACGTGGAGCCCGCCCTGGCGGCCCGATCCGAGGACGATCCGGTCGCGTCCTCCGGGCCCCAGGGCGTGGCTCCCGCCTCCTACCCCGACCTCCGCGACGGTCACCGGAGCGGGGCCCTGCGAGATCTCAGCGTGCTCGCCGACGTCGCCATGGAGGTCACCGTCGAGCTCGGCCGGGCCGAGCTGCGGGTCCGGGAGCTCCTCTCCCTCGTCGAGGGCAGCATCGTCGAACTCGACCGACCCGCCGACTCGGAAGTGGCCGTGTACGTCAACGGGACCCTCGTCGCCAGGGGAGAGGTCGTCGTCGTCGACGACGAGCTCGGCGTGCGGATCACCGAGGTCGTCTCCCGGCCGTGACCCGGACGTGACCATGGACCTCTCCGACCTCCTCGGCCGCCTCGTTCCCGCCTTCGCCGTCGTCGTGGCGATCCCCCTCCTCGTGCATGGGTGGACCCGCCGGGCCGGCGTCGGGCCCGCCGACGGACTCCGGGTGCGTGCCCGGGCAGCCCTCGGCAAGAACCTCTCGGTCGCCGTCGTCGAGGTCGACGGCCGGCGATTCCTCGTCGGGGTCGCCGAAGGCGGGATCACCCCCATCACCGAGCTCGGCACCGCGGTCTCCACGAAGGAGGATCGCCACGCGAACGCCCCAGGGACGGGCCTCGTCGCGCGCCTGCAGCACATGACCGTGCGCAGGCCCGCCAAGGACCCCTGGAGGCCGCGTGTCCCGACGTCGTGAGCTCCTCGCCATCCTCCTGGCGATCGCCTGCTCCTGGCTCCTCGCCGCACCGGCAGGTGCCCAGGTCCCCGACGATCCCTCCGGACCGATCGGCGTCGAGTCGAACCCGCCGATCGTCGAAGTCGTCGACGTGCCCGAGCCGGCGCCCGTCCCCGAAGTGGGGATCACCATCGACGGCGAGGGCGACGGGATCTCCCGTGCCGTGCTCGTCGTCGTCATGCTCGCCGTCGCCTCCATCGTCCCCCTCCTCGTCCTCCTCACCACGTCGTTCACCCGATTCGTGGTGGTCCTCGGGTTGACGAGGAACGCGATCGGGATCCAGAACCTGCCACCCACCCCGGTGCTCGTCGGCCTCGCCCTCTTCCTGACGCTCTTCGTGATGTCCCCGGTCATCTCGTCGATCAAGGCCGAGGCCGTCGACCCCTTCCTCGCCGGGGAGATCGGCCAGGCCGAGGCGATCGACCGTGCCTCGGAGCCCTTGAAGCGGTTCATGCTCGACCAGACCCGGGAGGAGGACCTCGCGCTCTTCCTCTCCCTGTCGGGAGCCGAGAAACCGGACACGCCCGAGGACGTCGAGATGGCGACCCTCATCCCCGCCTTCGTGGTCTCGGAGCTGACCACCGCGTTCATGATCGGGTTCCTCATCTACGTCCCGTTCCTCATCATCGACCTCGTCGTCTCGGCGGTGCTCATGTCCTTGGGGATGGTGATGTTGCCGCCGGTGTTCATCTCCCTGCCCCTCAAGCTCCTCCTCTTCGTGCTCGTCAACGGCTGGGCCCTCATCATCGGCTCCGTCGTCCAGTCGGTCGGAGTCGCCGGATGACCGACGTCGAGGTCCTCCGGATCGCCCAAGAGGCCTTCGCGATCGGCGCCGAGCTCGCCGGGCCGATGCTCATGGCGGCGCTCGTCGTCGGGGTCGTCGTCTCGGTCGTCCAGACGATCACCCAGATCCAGGAGATGACCCTGACCTTCGTTCCCAAGCTCGTCGCCACCGGACTCGTCGTCCTCCTCGGCGGCAACTGGATGATCCGGGAGCTCACCACCTGGGTACGGGAGCTCTGGGGCATGATCGCGGGGATCGGATGAGCTTCCAGCTCGAACCCGGCTTCTTCTTCGGGGTCACCCTGGCGAGCGCCCGCATCGCCGGGTTCGTCCTCGCCTCCCCGATCTACGCCCGGGCGATCCCGGCCCCGGGCCGTCTCGCCTTCGTCGTCGTCCTCGGCCTCTTCTTCGGCGAGCCGGTGATCCCCACCGGCGTCGGGGAGCTCGTCGTGTGGGTGCTCACGAACGTGGCCGTCGGCGCGCTCCTCGGGTTCCTCACCGGCCTCGTGTTCCACCTCTTCGCCATGGCCGGCAGCGCCGTCGACTTCTCCTCGGGACTGTCGATCGCCGAGGTGTTCGACCCCCTGAGCGGCAGCGGCGGGGCGCCCCTGTCGCGAACCTTCAACGTCGTCGCCCTCGCGCTGTTCTTCGCCGTCGGCGGTCATCGCCTCGTCGTCGAGGGTCTCGCCCTGTCCTTCCTCACCGTGTCGACGACCGGGTCGCTGTCGCTGCCACCCTCGATCGCCGAGGGGGCGCTCGTCCTCCTCGGCACCCTCTTCCTCTCCGCCCTCGAGCTCGCGATGCCGGTCCTCACCGCGCTCTTCGTCACCGAGCTCGTCCTCGGTATCGCCTCCCGGTTCGCTCCCCAGTCCAACGTCCTCATGGTCGGGTTGCCCCTGAAGCTGCTCGTGAGCCTCTCGAGCGTCGCGGTCGTCGTCGTGCTCATGCCCGACGCCCTCGCCGGGACGCTCCGGATCATGCGGGAGGCGTTCGTGGAGCTCGCCCGGGCCTTCGGGAGCTGAGGCCGGCGCCGCTAAAGACCACCCGGCGGTCGCCGACGGGTATCGAGCCCACGGAACGGGCGACGAGGCCAAGGACCGGCTGCGACGTTGCGGAGCATCGCCCATGACGAGCCGGTCCCAGGACCGCACCGAGAAGGCCACACCGAGACGCCGACGCGAGGCCCGTCGTGAGGGCCGCGTCGCCCGTAGCCCAGAGGTCGCCATCGCCCTGTCGATGGTGGCCCTTCTCGCCGTCGTCCGCTTCGTCGCTCCCCTCGCGCTGCCCCGATTGGCGGTCTCGAGCCGTCGCCTCTTCCTCCTCGCCGGCGCCGCGCGTTTCACCGACGAGTTCCGGGCCGCGGTGGTGGAGCTCCTCGTGATGGGCGTCGTCCCGGTCCTGCTCCTCGCCGTCCTCCTCGGCATCGCCGGGGGCGTCCTCCAGGTGGGCTTCCACCTCGCACCGAAGACGCTGCGGCCGACGGTGTCGAACCTCTCGCCGGCGAAGGGACTCCAGCAGTTCAAACCCACGGTCTTCGGTTGGAACCTCCTGAAGACCTCGGCGAAGCTCGGGCTCCTCGCCCTCGTCGTCTGGGCCCCGCTGCAAGAGGCGCTGTCGGGTCCCCTCGTCCCCGTCGACCTCGCCACCGCCGCGGCCACCGTGGGGGGCGTCGGATGGCGGATCCTCGTCGGCGCCACCCTCCTCGCCGTCGTCGTCGCCGGCGCCGACTTCGGGTTCGCCTGGTGGCGGAACGAGAAGGAGCTCCGCATGACCCGGCAGGAGCTCAAGGAAGAGCACAAGAACACCGAGGGCGATCCGCTCGTCCGGCAGCAGCGTCGTCGGCGGGCCGCGGAGCTCTCCCGGAACCGGATGATCTTCGCCGTCGCCTCGGCGGACGTGGTGGTCACGAACCCGACCCACCTCGCCGTCGCGCTCCGGTACGGCCCCGGTGATCCGGCGCCGAAGGTCGTGGCCAAGGGCGCCGACGCCGTCGCGCTCCGCATCCGCACCGAGGCCTACCGCCACGGGGTCGTCGTCGTCGAGGACAAGCCCGTGGCTCGTGCGCTCTTCCGGACGGTGAAGCTCGATCACTACGTGCCCGCGGCGCTCTTCGAGGCCGTCGCCGCGGTGCTCGCCGTCGCCTATCGCCGACGCGGCAGGAGGGTGGCATGAGGCGTCTCCGACCGTCGAACGCGGTGCCCCTGACCCTCGTGGCGATCGTCCTCCTCATGATCGTGCCGATCTCGCCGCGGTTCCTCGACCTCCTCCTCGCGGCGAACATCACCCTGGCGATCCTCATCCTCGTCGGGACGATCTTCCTGCGGGACAGCCTCGACTTCGCGATCTTCCCCTCCCTGCTCCTCATCACCACCATGGCGCGGCTCGCCCTCAACGTGTCGTCGACGCGGCTCATCCTCCTCGAAGGGGACGCCGGGAAGGTCATCGCCACCTTCGGCAGCTACGTGGTCGGGGGTTCGGTGGTGGTGGGCCTCGTGGTGTTCCTCATCCTCATCGTCATCCAGTTCGTCGTCATCACGAACGGGTCCACCCGGGTGGCCGAGGTGGGCGCCCGGTTCACCCTCGACGCCATGCCCGGCAAGCAGATGGCCATCGACGCCGACCTCGCCTCGGGGCTCATCGACGAGGCCCAGGCACGGGAAGCCCGGAAACGGATCGCCGCCGAGGCGGACTTCTACGGGGCGATGGACGGTGCCTCGAAGTTCGTCAAGGGCGACGCGATCGCCTCGGTGATCATCGTGGCGATCAACCTCATCGGGGGCCTGGCGATCGGCCTCAGCTCGCGGGGAATGACCTTCTCGGAGGCCGTCGACACCTACGTGCTCCTGTCGGTCGGCGACGGCCTCGTCTCCCAGCTCCCCGCCTTGCTCATCTCCCTGTCGACGGGCCTGCTCGTGACCCGGGTGGGGACCGAGAACGACATGGGAGAGCAGATCGGTCTCCAGCTCTTCGGCTCCCGACGGGCCCTCGTCTACGCAGCCGCCGGGGTCGCCGGACTCGGGCTGCTCCCGGGATTCCCGAAGATCCCCTTCTTCGCGGTGGCCGCGGCCCTCTATGCGGTCGCCTCACGGCTCGATCGACCCAGCGGCGGCGAGGCCGAGGCGGACGACGACGAGACGCCGCGGCTCGCCGTCGACCCCGAGGATCCGGAGGCGATCATCGGCGAGATGCGGGTCGAGCCCCTCGAGCTCCGGCTCTCCTACGACATCCTCGACCTCATCGACACCGCGGCCGGGGGCGACCTCCTCGATCGGGTCCGGGCGCTCCGACACCAGATCGCCCTCGAGCTCGGGATCGTCATGCCCCTCGTCCGGACCCGCGACGACGCCACCCTCCCGCCGGCGACCTACACGATCGTCCTTCGCGGCACGGAGATCGGACGGGGGATGGCACCCCGCGACCAGGTGCTCGCCCTGCCGATCGACGACGGTGCGGAGCTCCGGGGACTGGGGGGCATCGAGACCGTCGAGCCGGTCTTCGGGCTCCCCGCCTTCTGGATCCCCGAGTCGGCCCGGGCCACGGCGGCGGCCACCGGTGCGACGGTCGTCGATCGGGCGTCGGTGCTCGTCACCCATCTCGCCGAGGCCGTCCGCACGAACGCTCCGGCGCTGCTCAGTCGGCAGGACGTCCAGCGGCTCGTCGAGGGGCTCCGCTACGACGAGCCGGTCCTCGCCGCCGAGGTGGGGACGGAGTACCTGCCCCTCGGTCTCCTCCACGAGGTGCTCCGCGGACTCCTCCGAGAGCGGGTGTCCATCCGCGACCTGGGTCCGATCGTCGAGGCCGTCGCCCTCAAGGCGAGGGAGACCCACGACGTCGAGGCCCTCGTCGCCGCCGCCCGGGTCGCCGTGGGACGCTGGATCGTCACCGCCATCGTCGAGGACGGCAAGCTCGGAGTCATCACCCTCGAGCCCGCGCTCGAGGCCGGCCTCCACGAGGCGATCCGGGACGCCGACGGCACGAAGCTGCTCGCGATCGACGCCGCTCGCCTCGCCTCCCTCCAGCAGGAGGTCGAGCGCTGGGCCACCGAGGCGGCACGACGCGGCCTCCCCGCGGCGATCGTCTGCGGTTCGGCGCTTCGCGCCCCGCTGCAGCGGACCGTCGGCTCGATGGGCCTCGATCTCCCCGTCCTCGCCTACCCAGAACTCCCCCCAGACATCGAACTCGTCGCAATCGGAGTGATCGGAGCAACGGATGCACACGAACCAAGCCACGTCTGAGCCCGTCGTCGTCGAAGCCATCGACCTCGAAGCGGCCCTCGCCGAGGTCGCCCGCCGCCTCGGCCCGAACGCCGAGATCGTCGAGGCGAACCGGATCCACCGTGGCGGGATCGGCGGATTCTTCGCCAAGGAGATGGTTCAGGTCGTCGCCCGGCCCGCCGGCGGGCACGAGGCGGTCCTCTCCGAGATGGTGGCGGCCGCCGACGAGGCCGACGACGTCTTCCGGAGGCTCCTCCTCGAACGTCTCGAGCCTCCCGAGGTCCCCGACCCGCCGGAGCCCTCCGGCACCGCCGACGAGCCGATCGCCGCCGTCGGGCCGATGGCGACCACCCTGTCCACCGACACCGAGAACGCGGCGGGCGGCGTCACCATCGACGGCGCCGACCCCGGCCCGTCGACGGTCGGCGCTCCGGCCTCGGACGTCGCGGAGACCCTACCGGCCGAGACGACGTCCCCGGTCGGTGAGGCCGCCCCGAGGGTGGAGGACGACCCGGCTCCCCCCGGGTTGGGGCGGGTCGACTGGTCGACGACGGCCCTGGCGAGGATCGGCCTCCCCGCCGAGATCGTCGACGCGACCGCCGAGCTCGACCCCGCCGACGACCTCGCGTGGATCGAGAGGATCGCCGCGGCGGTGGCCCCGCTGTGCGGGCCGCTCCCGTCGGTGTCGACGATCGTCGTGGGGGCCCAGGCCGACCGGCTCGCCGCGCCCCTCGATCTCCCCCTCGTCAGCCCTCCCGAGATGCCGCCCTATTCGGGGTCGGTGTGCTCGGTGGTGACCGAGCGTCCACGCGACCTCGAGTGGCTCGCGTTCGTCAAGGGAGATCGACGCCTGCATCTCGTCGTCGGCGACGAGCCCTGGCGGGCGTTGCTCGTCGAGGACCCCGTCGTCGTGTCCTGGTCCGGGGATCGGGGGATCGTCGACGCCGTCTACCTCGCGACCACCCTGGGAGCCACCTTGGGATTCGGGACCGTCGACGGCTTCGCCTCGGCGATGGTGCGTGCCCGGCCCGTGGACGTCGCCCTCGCGATCCGTCGCCTCGTCGGGAGGGTCTGAGTGCGGAGGATCGCCGCGGTGGCCGGGCTCGTCGCCCTCCTGCCGGTGGGGTGGATGCTCCTCCACGGTCAGCTCACGATGGCCGAGGCGGGGCTCCGGGCAGCGATCGTCTTCGTGGCCGTTCGACTCGTCGTCACCTTCGGGCGGCTCGGGATCGCCCTCCTCGCACGGTCGATGGAGCGGCCTCGCCGGCGGAGCGACGAGGTGCGCGTCGTCGAGTCCTGACCCTCAGGGCTCCTCGTCGAGCACCCCGGTCACCGTCGGGTCGAAGCGGCTCCCGGCCTCCTCACGGATCGCCGCCACGGCCTCCGGGGTGCACCCGGCGCCGGAGCCGTGGCGATCGAGGGCGTCGGCCACGGCGAGGATCCTCGCCTCGAGGGGGATGTCGACGCCGGAGGCGCCGTCGGGGAAGCCGCTGCCGTCCCAGCGCTCGTGGTGGCCGCGGATCGCATCCGCGACGAGGTCCCCGGCCGGGATCCGCACGATCTCGGCGCCGAGTTCGGGATGGCGGCGGTAGCCGTCGGCGTCGGCGGCGAACCGCTCGTCGGGATCGAGCCGAACCTTCCCGACGTCGTGGAGGCGGGCGGCCAGCCGGAGCGCGGCCATGCGACGGCCTTCGATACCGAGGCGTCCGGCGATCTCCGCGGCGATCGTCTCCACCCGCTCGGCGTGGCCGGGACCGTGGGGGTCGGTCTGTTCGATGGTCTCGACGGCCTCGAGGAGGGCCTCGAGCTCGGTCGTCGCCGAGAAGATCCTCGTCAGGCTCTCGGCTCCGACGATCCGGTCGCCGTAGCTGCCGTCGAGGCACGCCGCGAGACCCCGTTCGGCGAGTTCCCGGACCGTGGCGATGTCCGTCGCCGACTCGGGGCCGGCATGGCCCATGGCCAACACGAGCGGGGACGATCGGTCCGGGGCGAAGGTCTCGGCGATCGCGGCGAGGCGGGTCCCCAGGAGGGTGAAGTCGTCGGCTCCCAGGTGCTCGGCGATCACCGCGTACTCGCGGGGTCCGAGGGCGAAGATGTCGGCGCCCTCGGCTCGGCAGGCGTGGCGGAACTGCGACCCGAGGCGCCGACGCAGGAGGACGTCGGCGTCTCGGCCCAGACGGGCCGAGGGGGAACCGAGCACCCGTACCGCGCCGTAGCGGGGGATCTGGCCGGTCTGGGTCAAGATGGCGAGGCGTTCGTCGAGGGCGGCCGGTCCCGGCAGGTTCGACGCGGGGTCGCGATCGAAGATCGTCACGTCGCTCTCGGCGGCGGTCCGCTCGAGCCGCTGGGCGTAGGTGTCGAGGACGTCCTCTTCGGGGGGACCTCCCTCGAGGTGGCGCCGGATCGCGTCCTCGTTGCCCTCGGCGACGATCGCCGTACCCCCCGAGGCCATGAGCCGGGCGGCGGTGTGTTCGCCGGCGGGATGGGCGAGGACGATGACCGGGATCCCGTCGGGGACCTCGAGACCGGCGAGCTCGGAGACCGCGTCGGGGGGCGCGTATCGGGTGGCGACGAGCACGCCCCGGGCTTCGGGGAGTCGATCGGGGTCGTCGACGAGTTCGAGGGCGAGCGCGTCGAGCCGCTGCCGGAGCGCCTCGGGTGCCCAGGGGGAGAAGAGGAGCAGGGTCTCGACCGGCGCGCCGTCGGTCGTCTCGTCGGCCGGCGGGGACGCCTCGGTCGCCTCCTCCGCCGTCGACGCCTCGGTCGTCTCGGCGGGAGCCTCCAGGGTGTCGGTTGACATCGCGGCACACCTCCTTGTCGCCCTCGTCGTCGCGTCCGTGCAACGGGCGGCCGTGCCCTTCCTGTCGGCCGTAGGGGACGCCGTGAAAGGCGTCGGGACCGGTAAAGCGCGCCCGTCGACCGCCGACAGGAGCGCCATGGACCGCCACGGCGCGAAGGCGCCTCGATTCCTCGGACCGCACAGGACGGTCGCCGCCGACCCCGACGGGGCCAGGGAGCACCTCGAGGCCCTCGTCGGACTCCTCGGCGAGGAACGAGACCTCCTCGAGCGCCTCGTCCACAAGCTCGCCGCCGCGGCGATGCTCATCGAGGCCGGTGAGGACGAGTTCGTCGCCCGGGCCGTCGACGAGGTCGTCGAGACCGAGGACGACGTGGGCGCCCTCGAGCTGGCCCGAGCCATGCTCGTCGCCGACATCTGCGATCTCCTGGGATTCGCCGGCGAGGTCACCCTCACCCAGCTCGCCCGGCACGTCCCCGAGGGTCTCGAGGAGGCCTTCGAACGTCGTCGGGTCGAGCTCGGTGCTCGCCTCGCCGACATCGATCGTTACCGGGCCCGGGCCCGGCGGGCGGCGGAGGAACGCCTCGAGCGGGTCGCCCAGGGCATCGAGGGGCTCGAACGCCTCGAGGGCGGCTACGAGGCTAGGACCCGGGGCCGGATTCGGTGAGCCGATCGAGGCTCGTCGCCCGTAGGCGGCGCTTCGCCGCCTCGGCCTGTTCGACGGCGGCGACGTTCTCTCGGCGCACCTGCTCGTAGACCTCGGCCCGGTGGATCTGGACGTGTCGAGGCGCATCGATGCCGATGCGCACCTGCCCTCCCCGGATCTCGACGATCGTCACCACGATGTCGTTCTGGATGACGATCGACTCGCCGGGTCGCCGGGTGAGGACGAGCATCAGGTGGCCGCCAGCTCGACGCGGGCCCGGGCGGGATAGTCGCTGTCGGCGAGCACGAGCTGACGTCCGACGCGCTCGGCGACGTTGACGACGAAGGGACCGAGGAGGTTGAGGATCAGGGCGTTCTCGTCGTCGGGGTCGAAGCTCACCGTGGTGAAGACCGTCGCGTCCTCGGGGCGTTCGATGCCGAGCTCCACCCGGTCTTCCTCGGGGATCTCCGGGGCGTAGTCGGGGAAGAACAACCAGGGAACGGTCACGAGCATCGCCACGTCGGGATCGTCGAGGGAGCGGAGCTCGTGGAAGGGCGAGTCGGGGGCGACCTCGACGAGGACGAACCGCTCGAGCTGGGGAAACCCGGGGATGCCGCCGGGGAAGCGGATCGTCTTGTCTTCGATGGTGGTGGCTTCGTCGCTCATGGAACCCTCCGCAGGTTAGTCACGGGTGACTCGGCTACCGGAGGAAGTCCACGAGCGAGGCCTGCCCGCTCCGGGCGAAGACCGCGAGGGCGGCCTGATAGGTGCGCTCCCTGAGCCTGAGGTCCATGATCGCCTCGGCCACGTCGACGTCCTCGATCCGGGAGAGCTCGCTGCGGATCGCGTTCATCTCGTCGAGCTGGCGGGCCTCGGCAGCCTCGATCCGGCGTCCGGCGACGCCGAGCCGGGTCAGCCCCTCGAGGACGTGACCCAGGGCGGTGTCGAGCTCGTCGATCCCGGCCCCGAGGGTCGCCTGGTCACCGGCGAGGGCCGCAGCCTCGAGGTCGTCGAGGAGGCTGAAGACGTCCCGACCGGCGGTGAACCCGAACACCTCGTCGGCGGTCACGTTCACCCGGACGACTTCATCGTCCCCGATGCGGCGGGTCACCGCTCCGCCGTCTCCGGTGTACGTCCAGGTTCCGGCCACCTTCGCCACCGCAGGCCCGGTGCGATACCCCCCGAAGATTCGACGACCCTGATGCTCGGCGTTCGCGAGGTCGAGGAGCTGGTCCCGGATGGCGGCGAACTCGGTGGCGATCGCCTGCCGCTCGGCGTCGTCGGCGAAGGAGGCGCCGGAGACCGCGAGTTCCCGCGCCCGCTGCAGTCGTTCGGAGACCGTCTGGAGCCGGGCGTCGGCGACCTCGATCCACATCCGTCCGTCGGCGGCGTTCGCCGCCGCCTGCTCCTTCGTGCGCAGTACCGCACGCAGGTGCATCGCCCGGTTCATACCGAGGGGATCGGCCGAGGGGCGGTCGAACCGTCGGCCGGTCGAGACGCGCCGTTCGGCCGCGGCCAGGTCCGCCTGGGCGGCTCCGATTCGCTCGGTGGCTTGGAGGAACTGCCAGCGATGGGTGATCCTCATCGGTTACCTCCCCACGATCCCGGTCCGATTCACGAGGGTGTCGAGGAGCTGGTCCACGGCGGTCATCACCCGGGCCGCGGCCTCGTAGGACCGCTGGTACTGCAGGAGGTTCGCCATCTCCTCGTCGAGGGACACCCCCCGTCGCGATTCGCGCAGTGCTCGCGACGAGTCGAGGAGCCTGCCGGTGGTCTCGACGCCGTCGCGGGTGCGCCGAGTCCTCCCGGCGAGCTCGGTGACGACCCTTCGGAAGGCCCCGTCGATCGTCGTCGTTCCGCCGAGGGCGACCGGCTGGTCCCGCAGGTCGGCGAGGGCCTGGGCGTTCCGCCCGTCGAAGGCGGGGACCGGGGGGCCGGGATCCTGCGCCGCGGCGAGATCTCGCGGGTCCGAGATGGCGACGGAGAAGGTCGCCGCGGCGTCGCCGGGGGTGTAGGAGAAGAGGGGACCGCCGGCCGCACCCGACGGCGCGTAGCCGGCGGCGTGGGTCGTGTTCACCGCCGTGGCGAGGTCGACGGCGAAGGCGTCGAGGGACGCGAGGACCGCCGGGGCGTCGACGGTGAGGAACTCGGTGAGGCCGGCCAGTCTCCCCCCCGGGGTCAGGCTGACCCCCGCGGCGTGGACGACGGTGTCCCCCGGACCGACCGAGAGGGTGTGGACGTTCGCCCCGTCGACGAGCGACAGCCCGTCGAGGGAGACCCGGACCGTCCCCGAGGGACCGTCGGTGACGGTGACCCCGGCGAGTTCGGTGAGTCGGTCGAGGAGACGGTCCCGAGTGTCGAGGAGATCGTTCGGCGACCCGGCCGTGCCGACGTCGAGGATCTCGACGTTGAGTCGGGCGACCTCGCCGAGGAGGCGGTCGACCTCGTCGACGACGGAGCCGAGCTCGCTGCGGGCCTCGTCGAGCTTCGCGTTCCAGTTCGTGGCGAGCTCCCGCACCCGCAGCGCGACCCCTTCGAGGGAGCCGAGGACCTCGATCCGGGCCGCCTGGTCGGTGGGATCGAGGGCGAGTTGCTCGAAGGAGGTCCACAGGTCGGCGAGGGCGACGGAGACCCCGCCGTCGGGTTCCATGGTGACCTCGTCCATCGCGGCGAGGAGGTCCGCCTTCGCCGAGAACCGCCCGTTCGCCTCGGCGTGGAGCCACACTCGCTGGTCGGCGAAGCGGTCCCGGGCCCGGGCGATGTCGGCGACGTCGACGCCGGTACCGATCGGGCCGTTCGGGGACGCGTAGGGACGGCGGGCCTGGAGCTCGACGCGTTGACGGGTGTACCCGTCGGTACCGGCGTTGGCCACGTTGTGCGAGGTGGTGTCGAGACCCGCCTGGGCGGCCTGGAGCGCCGAGTAGGCCGAGTAGAGACCGACGATCGACATCAGAGCACCTCGTCGATCCTCGCCGGCGGCACCGGCAGGCGATCTTCGCGGGGTCGGCCGGCGGCGTCGTAGCGGGTCGGGGCGGTGGTGGGCCCCTCGAGCATCCCGAAGGTGGCGCGGATGCCTCCGAGGCCGAGGGTGGCGAGTCGCCGATTCTCCCGGGTCACCGCCTCGATCTCGCCGGTGAGCTCGAGGAAGCGAGCCCGATGATCCTCGAAGACCGACCGCAGCTCTTCGGGGGCCTCGAGGGCGAGATGGGCGAGGGTGATCGCGGCGGGGTCGGTGCCCTCGAGCTCGGCGAGCTCGGCGATGAGCTCGGCCCGCTCCTCCTCCGTGCTGCGGATCTCGGCGATCACGCGTTCCACCTCGGCGAGGGCGGGACCGATGAAGCGCTGCTCGTCGGCCTCGAGCATGAGGTTGGCCGCGACGAGCTTGAACAGGAGGAACTCCATGAGCCGACGCTCGTACCAGAGCACGTCGGCGAGTCGCCCGAGGCACCGGAGATGCAGCTTGCCGTCCATACGAGAACCCGGTCGGCAGGCTCGGCGTCCAGATAAGGCACCCGCGACCGATCACCCCTCAAGTTTCGGGAGGAGCTGCCGACGTTCCGATGGAGAAGCTGTCGTCCGAGGCGGACGGTGTCCGTCGAAGGGGAGTCGAGATGAACGTCGTGAACGGACCCGGAGACCAGCATCCCGAACTCGCCGACATGACCATCGACGAGGCCATGCGGCGCATCGCCGCGCTCGAGGAACTCGTCGCCGGCCAGCGGGCCGAGCTCGGGTTGCTCCGCCTCCAGCTCGAGATGCTCTCGGCCACCGACGTGATCACCGGGCTACCGAACCTCACCGGGATCATGCACGCGCTCGAGAAGCAGCTCGCCCGGCATCGGCGCACCGCCGAGCCCTTCGGGATCCTCCTCGTCGAGGCCGCCGGGATCGAGCAGGTCGAGCGTGCCGGCCAGGACGCCCTCCACGACGCCCTCCGACACGCCGGCGCGATGATCTCCGCGGCGCTCCGCCAGTCCGACACCGTCGGACGGATCGACGAGCGGACCTTCGCCGCGGTGTTGCCCGACCTCGATCGGGACGGGGCCAACGTCGTCGTCGGTCGCATCGACGCGAACCTGCGGGCGATGCCGCCCGGCCCGGTCGACGCCCCCGCCCAGCTCATGCCCCGGCTCACGGTCATGCTCGTCGACGAGGGCTTCGAGGGGGACGCGACCGAGCTCATGGAGGCGGTGAACCGGTACCGCGTCGACGCCCGGCCCGACGTGCCGACGATCATCGAGTCCTCCGAGATCGGCGGCTGAGCCCGGCCGTCGACCTCTTAAGGGGTCGGCCCCTCCGCCGACGGGAAGGCCCGAGCGCCCGGTGACCGGTCGGACGCTCCGGAACCACGCCTCCCCGGATGGGAGTCGAACTTCGATCTACGGACGGATCCGACCATCACAAGGAGTGATGCGCCGATGATGCGATCGATGTTCTCGGGCGTGAGCGGCCTCCGGTCCCACCAGACGATGATGGACGTGGTGGGGCACAACATCGCCAACGTCAACACCGCCGGGTTCAAGTCCTCCCAGGTCACCTTCGAGGAGGCCCTCACCCAGACCCTCGGCGGGCCCTCGGGTGCCGGGGTCGAGCGGGGCGGTACGAATCCCATCCAGCTCGGGCTCGGCGTCAAGATCGCCTCCACCGACGGGGTCTTCACCCAGGGCGCCACCCAGGTGACGGGCCGACCCACCGATCTGGCGATCCAGGGGGATGGTTTCTTCATCCTCGAAGGGGGCGGCGAGCGGGTCTACACCCGGGCCGGCACCTTCCGGTTCGACGAGCTCGGCAACCTCGTGGCGCCCGGCGGCATGCAGGTGCTGGGATGGATGGCCGATCCCACCGGCGCGATCGACAACCAGGTGAGCGTGAGCCCGATCACCCTGCCCCTCACCCAGGTCATCGAGCCGAACCTCACCACCGAGGTGCTCATCGGCGGGAACCTGCCGTCCGACCTCCCCGTCGGCGACGTCCACCGCACCTCGATCTCGATCGTCGACTCCCGGGGCGAGGCCCACGACCTCCTCGTGGAGTTCCAGAAGACCGCGGCGAACACCTGGTCGATGTCGGCGACGGTCGACGGCAACCCGGTCACGCTCTCGACGACCACCCTCACCTTCGACACCGACGGGACCCTGGCCTCCCCGACGAGCTTCACGGTGAGCGGCTACACGCCGCCCGGCGCCGATCCGCTGAACTTCACGGTGCGCCTCGACGGGGACGCGCCGCTCGTCCAGTACGGTGGGGTGGCCACCGCCGAGGCCCTGAGCCAGGACGGCAACCCGATCGGCTTCCTCCGCGACTTCTCGATCGGCGCCGACGGTTCGATCAACGGGGTGTTCTCGAACGGCGAGTCCAAGCGGCTCGCCCAGATCGCCACCGCCACCTTCAACAACCCCTCCGGGCTCCTGCGGAAGGGCGAGTCGCAGTTCACCGCATCGGTGAACTCGGGTCAGGCCCTCATCGGTGCCCCCGGAGGTGGCGGGAAGGGCACGATCGCGGCCGGGGCTCTCGAGATGTCGAACGTCGATCTCGCCCAGGAGTTCACGAACCTCATCATCGCCCAGCGCGGCTTCCAGGCCAACAGCCGCATCATCACCGCGAGCGACGAGGTCCTCGCCGATCTCGTGAACATGAAGCGATGAGCCCTGAAGGGAGGCGACCGGCATGATCGTGGTCCATCGGCTCCGGGGCGAGGAGATGTTCCTCAACGCGGACCTCATCGAGTCCATCGAGCGGACCCCCGACACCGTGGTGACGCTCATCGACGGCCGTCGGATCGTCGTCAGCGACGACCCCGACGACATCGCCCGGCGGGTCGTCGCCTATCGGGGGGCGATCCTCGCCTCGGCCGAGGACCTGCGAGCCGGCGGACGCCCACCGCTCGTGGCCATCGAGGGGGGCGAGGAGTGAACGAGCACGTCCTCATCATCGACGACGACGAGCACTTCGCCAGGTTGCTGTCGGTCTACCTCTCCCGGGCGGGGTTCCGCACCACCGTCGCCCCCGACGGGATCCAGGGGCAGATGGCCGCGAACCGCACCCAGCCGGACGTGATCCTCATGGACTACCGGATGCCCGCCGCCTCCGGGGTGACCGTCGCCGGGCGGCTCCGTCGCTCGTCGGTCACCGGGTACATCCCCATCGTCATGCTCACCGGCCACAAGACCCACCAGCTCGAGTCCACCGCCCAGGAGGCCGGGGTCGTCGCGGTGCTGTCGAAGAACGACCTCAGCGAGGAGCAGCTCCTCCGCACCCTGCGGGCGGCGATCGACGGCGGGACGGGAGGCAGCGCGGATCTCGACGAGCTGTTTCCCTCCCATGTCGACGGCTAGGCGGGGGCTCCGCTTCGGGCTCGGCGTCGCCGCGGGGCTCCTGGCCGTGGCGGCGGGGCTGTGGCGTGCCGACGTCCGCTTCGCCGTCGCCGGAGCCGCGGCCTTCCTCTTCCTCCTCTTCGCCGGGATCACCGAGGCGGGGCTGCGGCTCCACGGCCGCGAGCCGCGGGGTGGCTCGTGGCTGCCGGGGCGTCTCCTCGCCGCCGTCGAGGCGGTCGAGCACCGACACGCCGAGCACGAGGCCGCGCTCCGGGCCGCGCTCCAGCGCGAGCGCGTCGCCACCCTCGAGGCCGAGATGCGTACCGCTGCGATCGAAGAGGCCCGGCGTCGCGCCGAGGAGCTCACCGCAGAGCTCGAGGCCTTCACCTTCTCGGTGTCCCACGACCTCGCCGTACCCCTGCGAACCATGGGGGCGTTCCTCGACCTCCTCACCGAGATCGAGGGGCACCGTCTCGGTGAGGACGGACGTGAGTACCTCCAACGGGCCACCGACCTCACCGCCCGGATGCAGGAGCTCGTCACCGACCTCCTCACCCTCTCCCGGATGCGGAGCGACGGCGATCTCGAGCTCGAGGCGGTGCGCATCGGCGACGTCGTCGCCGCGGTGACCGCCGAGGTCGAGACCGCCCTCGGGCGGACCATCGAGCTCGAGGTCGTCGGCGGCGACGAGGTGGTCCGGGCGCCCAGGGCGCGGCTCCGGGCGATCCTCCAGAACCTCGTCCAGAACGGGGCGAAGTACAACGAGCACGAGCGCCCGACGATCCGGGTGGTGGTCGACGGATCGGACCGGTCGGTCACGATCCTCGTCGTCGACGACGGATTCGGGATCCCCGAGGAGGACCGGGGGCGCATCTTCGACGTCTTCGCCCGCGGCACGAACCACCGGGGACTCGACGGCACCGGGGCCGGGCTCGCCATCGTCCGGCGAGCCGCCCGTTCCCTCGGGGGCGACGTCTGGCTCGAGAGCTCGGGACCGGAGGGATCGACCTTCTGCGTGCTCCTTCCTCGGGACACCGAGGCGATCGCGGCCTGAGCCCTTTCTCCCCCGTCTCCCGTGCCGACAGGAGGGATCATGAACGATCGGACCAAGACCATCCTCCGCGGCGCGGCCGCGGGCCTGCTCCTCGGACTCGTGTTCCCCGTCGTCGCCGCCGTCGTCGGCCTGGCGACGACCGACTCGGCGACGTCGCTCCTCGACCTGCGGCGCGCCCAGCCGGTCACCTGGCTCATCGACCTGTTTCCCTTCCTCCTCGCCGCCCTCGGCGGCGTGCTCGCGAGCGTCTCGTGGCGATTCCGTCAGCTCGAGTCCCACACCGAGGAGATCGCGGCGCGGGTGGTCGAGGAGTGGAACGCCCAGATCCACGAGACGAACGAGGAGATCGCCCGCTCCGCGAGGTCCCAGGCCCGGTTCTTCGCCGCACTGAGCCACGACATGCGGACGCCCCTGTCGGCGATCATCGGGTTCTCGACGCTCATCGAGGAGGAGGACGTCGATCCCGAGATGGTGAGGTCCATGGCCGCCGACATCCGCAGCTCCGCGTCGCAGCTCCTCACCATGGTCAACGATCTGCTCGACGCCGCGAGGATGGAGTCGGGGAAGATCGACCTCGAGATCGTCGACGTCGACGCCGAGCAGATGGTCCACGACATCGCCCGGCACATGGGCCCCCTCGCCGAGGAGAAGCACCTCGAACTCCACCTCGACCTCGAGCCGGGACTCGAGTGCCGCGCGGATCCTCAGCGGCTGCGGCAGATCCTCATCAACCTCCTGTCGAACGCCATCAAGTACACCGACGACGGCGGGATCTGGATCCGCGGTCGCACCGTCGCCCGCAAGGTCTTCATCGAGGTCGAGGACACCGGCGCCGGGATCGCCCCCGAGGACGTCCCGGCCGTGTTCACTCCCTTCGAGCAGACCCGGGTCGCCCAGCAGCGCGTCGACTCGACCGGGCTCGGCCTCCCCATCTCCCTCGGACTCGCCCAGGCCATGGGCGGCACGATCGAGTTCTACTCCGACGGCCCCGGCAAGGGCAGCACCTTCACCCTCGTCATCCCCGCCGCCAGCGGGGCTCCCGCCGAGAACCGGGTGGCGACCCTGCCCGCGCTCTCCCAGGCCGCCTGAGCCGGGGCGAGGCACTCCTCAAGGGCCCCGGCTCGCCATCCGATACCGTACCTTGCGACCAAGCAGCGAGGAGAGGGCGTTCGGGTGTCGTGGAATACCGACCCGGAGCTCCACCGGATGTTCCTCGAGGAGATCCACGAGCGCTCCCGTGGGCTCGTCGAGGGAGCCGCGGAGGTGGGGAGTGGGGAGCTCGACCGAGAGCTCGCGGGGAGCATGCTCCGCGAGGGTCACACGATCAAGGGAACCGGCCGGGTCATGGGCTACGAGGCCGTCGCCAGGGCGGGGGAGATGCTCGAGGAGGTCTGGCGTTGGCTCCATCGCGGGGAGGTGGAGGCCACCGAACGGCTGGGCGACGCCCTCGGTCGGCTCGCCGACGTGCTCCCCGACGCCGTCGACGATCCCGAGATCCTCGCCGGACCCATGGGGGCGGTGATCATCGCCCTCGAAGGCCAGGAGCTCCCCGGTCCGCTCCCCGAGCCCTACCGAGGGGGGACCGTCCCCGCCGAGGAGGCCGAGACCACCGACGAGGCCGAGACCACCGAGGCCGTCGTCATCCCCTTCGAACCGAGGCCCGACGACGCGGAGCCCGACGCCTCGGCGACCGAAGAGGGTGCAGCGGCCGTCGACGGAGAGGCCGTGGGACTCGACGTCGCGACCCTCGAAGAGGAGACGACGGCCGCCCCGGGGCAGGTCGGGACCTCCGCAGAGGGCGAGGACTCCGGGAGCGGCGAGACGCCCGAGGGAGCCGGCGCCGCGGCGACCGAGGAGGTCGAGGTCGCGTCGGAACCCGTCGCCCCCGACGGTCCCGAGCCGGAGCTCGTCGCCGACGCCGCCGCCGTCGACGATGGCGCAGCGCCCGAACCCGGCTCCGTCGCCGACGCGGCCGCCGATGGCGCGCCGGTCGAGCTCCCGACCACCGAGGCCCATCCTCCGACGGCCGAGGGGGTCGCCTTCCTCGAGTTCACCGTGGAGAGCGTCGGACCGGAGGCGAAGCCGGTGATCGAGGTCGACCTCGAGGCCCCCGTCGTCGACCTCGACGCCGACCCCGTCGAAGTCCCCGACCCGCCCGAGCTCGACGGGGCGGCCCTCTTCGACACCGATCCCGGCCCCACCCCACCGGCCGACGTCGACGAACCGACCGAGCCCGCCGCGCCCGGGGACCTCGGCGGCCTCCTCGGCGTCCTCGCGACCTGGGCGTCGAGCGAATCGGTCGTCGTGAACGCCGGTGGGCTCTACCGGCTCATCAACGACCTCGCGGCCATCGCCCTCGAGCTCGACGCGATCCTCCACCGCGCCGACGGCCTCGTCGGGCTCACCGCCGGCGGGCCGGGCGCCGCCGAGAGCCTCGAGATCGCCGAGGCCCTTCGCGAGGTGGGGTCCCTCGTCGGGCGTCTCGAGCGGGAGGCCCTCGAACTCGCCTCGACGAGACTGTCGACGGTCACCGGAACCCTCCCTCAGCTCGCCCGATACCTCGGCAAGAAGGTCGGCAAGGAGGTGAAGCTCGAGGTGTACGGCGACGACGTCCTCGTGGATCGACAGGTCGCCGATCGTCTCGGCGAACCGATCCGCCAGCTCGTCGTCAACGCGATCGCCCACGGGATCGAGCGCCCCGACGAACGGGCGGAGGTCGGCAAGCCGGCCGTCGGTCTCGTCACCGTCCACGCCGCGATCGACGACGGCACCCTCGTCGTCGAGGTGACCGACGACGGCCGCGGGATCGACTGGTCGGAGGTCGCCGCCAGGGCGGTCCGCCTCGGTGTCTGCGACGAGGATCCCACCGAGGAGCAGTGCCGACGGATCCTCATCGAAGACGGCTTCTCCACCCTCCGTGAAGCCGGCGAGCTCGCCGGGGACGGAGCCGGGCTGGCGAAGGTGCGAACCGTCGTCGAGGAGCTCTTCGGCACGCTCACGATCACCACCGAACCCGGGGGAGGATCCACCTTCGCCCTCGCCGTGCCCGCGCATCGGGCCCTCCAGAAGGCCCTCGTCGTCGGCGCCGGCGGTTACCGCTGGGGGATCCCGATCGCCGCCGTCGAAGAGGTCATGTCCCTCGGGGAGGCCCACGCGAAGGTCGTCGCCGGTGGGACCCGCATGGTCTGGCGTGGCGCCCAGATCCCCGTGGCCCCCCTCTCCCAGCTCGTCGGGGTCGACGCCACCGGTCTCCCCACGCATCTCGTCATCCTCGGAGGTCCCACCGGTGGGATCGCCGTGGGCGTCGAAGAGAACCACGGAGAACGCCAGGTCGCCATCAAGGAGCTCGGTGCCCTCGTCGCCGGCCCCGACTTCATCACCGGCGCCGCGCTCCTCGGCGGCGGCGACGTCGTGCTCATCGTCGACGCCGGACGACTCGCCGAGCGCTACGAGGAGGACCGCCCGGCCTCGATCGGACCGATCCGGCGGATCCTCGTCGTCGACGACTCGAAGGCCGTTCGGGACGTCGTCGCCTCCGCCTTGGCCTCCGCCGGCTTCGCCACCTTCTCGGCCGACTCGGTCGCCGAGGCCCTGAAGTTCGTCAAGGATCATCCGATCGACGCCATCGTCGTCGACTACTCGATGCCCCGGGCCGACGGCATCGCGCTCGTCCAGATGGTCCGCGGGCGATCGAACGACGTGCCGATCGTCATGCTCTCGGGCGTCGCCTCGGACGAGGATCGCCGTCGTGCCCTCGCCGCCGGGGTGGACGCCTTCTTCGACAAGGCCGACTTCCGGGAGGGCATGCTCGCCGACACCCTCCGTCGACTCATCGACGAGAAGGAACGGGCAGCGGGCACCTGACCCGCACCGGGCAGGGGCGGCGTCGTCGGTACACTCGGCCGCCATGGCCGAGTCCGCGCTCCTCGCCGACCTCAACCCCGCCCAGCGAGAGGCGGTGGCCGCCGTCGAAGGCCCGGTGCTCGTGGTCGCCGGAGCCGGCTCCGGGAAGACGCGGGTCCTCACCCATCGCATCGCCCACCTCATCCGCGACGTCGGGGTGGATCCCTTCTCGATCCTCGCGATCACCTTCACGAACAAGGCCGCCGGGGAGATGCGGGAGCGGGTCGCCGAGCTCGTGGGTCCCGTCGCCGCGCACATGTGGGTGTCGACCTTCCACAGCGCCTGCGTCCGCATCCTCCGCAGCGAGGCGCCTCGCCTCGGCTATCGCGCTTCGTTCTCCATCTACGACGAAGCCGACGCCCTCCGGCTCGTGACGATGTGCGTGCGGGATCTCGACCTCGACTCGAAGCGGTTCCCGCCACGGCAGATTCGGGCGACGATCTCGAACGCGAAGAGCGAGCTCGTGGACTACGAGACCTTCGCCGCCGCGGACTCGGGCTGGTTCCACGAGCGCGTCGCCGACGTCTACCGCCTCTACCAGCAGCGCCTCGTCGAGGCCTCGGCGATGGACTTCGACGACATCCTCGTGGTCACCGTCGAGCTGTTCCGGGCCTTCCCCGAGGTGCTCGCCCACTATCAGGACCGCTTCCTCCACATCCTCGTCGACGAGTACCAGGACACGAACCGGGCCCAGTACCTCTTCGTGAAGCTGCTCGCCGAACGCCACCGCAACGTCTGCGTCGTCGGCGATCAGGATCAGTCGATCTACCGATTCCGCGGCGCCGACCATCGGAACATCCTCGCCTTCCAGGACGACTACCCCGAGGCGAAGATCGTCCGGCTCGAGCAGAACTACCGGTCGACCCAGACGATCCTCGACGCCGCGAACGCGGTGATCGTCCACAACCGACGGCGCATCCCGAAGCGCCTGTGGACCGACCGGGGCCCCGGCGAGCGCATCGTCGTCTACGAGGGCCAGGACGAACACGACGAGGCGGCGTTCGTCGCCGAGGAGATCCGCCGGCTCGAAGACCGCGGGATCGCCCGTTCGGGGATCGCCGTCTTCTACCGGACGAACGCCCAGAGCCGCGTCCTCGAGGAGCTCCTCGTGCGCTTCGGGATCCCCTACCAGGTGGCCGGGGGTCTCAAGTACTACGACCGCCGGGAGGTCAAGGACGTCCTCGCCTACCTGCGCGTCCTCGTGAACCCGGACGACACCGTCGCCCTGAAACGCATCCTCAACGTGCCCCGTCGTGGGATCGGGGACACCACCGTGGGACACCTCGATCGCTACGCCGAGGCGCAGGGGATCGGCTTCATGGAGGCGCTGCGACGGGCCGACGACAACCCGCGCCTCGGCGCTCGGGCCCGCAAGGCGGTCGCCGGCTTCGTCGCCCTCGTCGACGAACTGACTCGACGAGCCGAGGCCGGCCCGCGCGCGGCGATCGAGGCGGTGCTCGCGGACACCGGCTACCTCGACGAGATCCGGGCCGAAGGCACGATCGAGGCGATGGGGCGCGAGGAGAACCTCGAGGAACTCGTCTCCGCCGTCGCCGAGTTCGAGGAGACCGGGCCGGCCTCGCTGGGGACGGACGAATGGGCGGAGCTCGGCGGCCTCGAGCGTCTCCACCTGTTCTTGGAGTCGATCAGTCTCGTCACCGACGTCGACGCCCTCGACGACGCCGACGCGGTGACGCTCATGACCCTCCACAACGCGAAGGGGCTCGAGTTCCCCGTGGTGTTCATGACCGGTATGGAGGACGGCGTCTTCCCCCACGTGCGGGCGCTCGGGGATCCCGAGGAGCTCGAGGAGGAACGGCGCCTCTGCTACGTCGGGATGACCCGTGCCGAGGATCGGCTCTACCTGACCCGGGCGTGGAGCCGCAACCTGTGGGGCCAGCACCACTACAACGGTCCGAGCCGGTTCCTCGGCGAGATCCCCGACGAGCTCCTCGTCTCCGCCGAGCGCGATCGTCGGCGCCCCGCCGCCGCGGTCGACGGGCCTCGACCCACGGTGTCCGGGTCGGAGATCGGCCCCGGTGATCGGGTACGGCACGCCCACTGGGGCCTCGGGACCGTCGAGGAGGTGGCCGGCGCCGGCGAACGCGCCGAGGCAACGGTCGTCTTCGACGACGCCGGGGAGAAGCGGCTCCTCCTCGCCTGGGCGCCCCTCGAGCGGGCGTGAGACGGTCGCACTCGGGGCCCCGGGTCGCCCGATCGCGGGGCGCCGCGTCGATACGGGGTAGGTGGACGGCGCTGGGGAGCCCATCGGAGTAGCATCTGCCCATGTCCGAGCTCCCGGTGATCATCCAGGGCGGCATGGGGGTGGCCGTCTCCTCCTGGCGTCTCGCCCGCGCCGTGTCGCGACTGGGGCATCTCGGGGTGGTCTCCGGGACCGCCCTCGACGTCGTGCTCGTCCGACGCCTCCAGATGGGCGATCCGGGCGGGCACCTGCGACGGGCCCTCGCCGCGTTCCCGATCCCCGAGATGGCCGACCGGATCCTCGACCGCTACTTCGTCGAGGGAGGCAAGGCGCCGGAGGCCCGGTTCAGGACCAAGCCGATGTTCGACGTCGAGATCCCCCGACCCGTCGAGGAGCTCACCGTCGTGGCGAACTTCGCGGAGGTCTGGCTCGCCAAGGAGGGCCACGACGGCGTCGTGGGGACGAACCTGCTGACGAAGGTCCAGATCCCCACCCTTCCCTCCCTCTTCGGGGCCATGCTCGCCGGGGTGGACTACGTCCTCATGGGCGCCGGGATCCCGAAGGCGATCCCGGGGATCATGGACCGCCTCGCCGCCGGGCTCCCCACCGAGCTCCCCCTCGACGTCAAGGGCACCGAGCGGGGCGAGGTCGTGGCGACCCGGTTCGATCCCAGTCGGTACCTCGAGGCCGGGGCGCCGCTGCCGACGCGGGGACGATTCCTGGCGATCATCGCCTCGCACGTCCTCGCCACGATGCTCGCGCGGAAGACCGAGCCACCCGTCGACGGGTTCGTCGTCGAGGGACCGACGGCCGGTGGGCACAACGCCCCGCCCCGGGGCAAGCTGGTCCTCGACGAGCGGGGCCAGCCCGTCTACGGCGAACGGGACGTCGTGGACCTCGACGTGATGAACGAGCTCGGCCTGCCCTACTGGCTCGCCGGCGGCTACGCCGAGCCCCACAAGGTCGCAGAGGCCCTCGCCGCCGGGGCGGCCGGCGTCCAGATCGGCACCGCCTTCGCCTACTGCGAGGAGTCGGGGTTCTCCGACGAGATCAAGCGCAGGGTCATCGAGATGAGCCGTCGCGGTGAGGCGGAGGCCTTCACCGATCCGGTGGCCTCACCCACGGGCTTCCCCTTCAAGGTCGTGCCGATCCCCGGGACGATGTCCGAACCCGAGGTCTACGCGGCCCGCACCCGGGTGTGTGACCTCGGCTACCTACGGACCCCCTACAAGAAGGACGACGGTTCCATCGGGTGGCGTTGCCCCGCCGAGCCCGTCGATCACTACCTCCGCAAGGGCGGCGCGATCGAGGACACCATCGGCCGCAAGTGCCTCTGCAACGCCCTCCTCGCCAACATCGAACTCGGACAGGTGCGTCGGGACGGCTACCGCGAGGGGCCCCTCGTCACCTCCGGCGACGACGTGGCGAACGTCGCCCGCTTCCTGCGGGAAGGCGAGACGACCTACACCGCCGCCGACGTCGTCGCCTACCTCATGGCCGACGTCCTCGTCTGAACGGTGTACCTCGCCGCGGGCGTCATGTTCGTCGGCGGCGCCGTGATCGTCGCCGTCGGGCTCCGCGCCCGAGACGACCGCCTGCCGCTGCGAGGCCACGCCGGGATCCGCACCCGAGCGACGACCCATTCCGAGGACACGTGGTATCCGGCCCAACGGGCCGCGGCGCCGTGGATGGTCGCCGCGGGGGTCTTCCTCGTCGCGGCGGCCGTCGCCGTCGTCCTGCTGCGGCCCGCCGACGAGGACGGGCTCGTCGTCGCCGCCGTCGGGGCCCTCGGCGCCGGGGTCTCGGCCCTCGTCGCCGCCCTCGCCGCCTCCCGGACGGCCCACCGGATCCTCGAGGAGGGGACCGCGCCGACCCCCGGGGGGCGGGACCCCGGCGTGGGTCCGGGAGCACCCGGCTAGCCTTTCGCCGGTGCCACCGCGGATCCTCATCGCCAAACCGGGACTCGACGGCCACGATCGGGGCGCGAAGGTCGTCGCCCGGGCGCTGCGGGACGCCGGCTGCGAGGTGATCTACTCCGGGCTCCATCAGACCC
>DRQR01000177.1 GCA_011371355.1 Actinomycetota bacterium | reverse complement strand
CGCCGCGGAAGTCGGGCTCCCGCTTGTCGGCGAAGGCCTGGACCGCCTCGCGGAGGTCCTCGGACCCCAGGAGGATCGCCTGGGCCTGCTCCTCGAAGGCGAGCGCCTGCTCGAAGCTCATCGTCGCGCTCCGGTCGAGGGCCCGCTTGATGAATCGGTGCGACAGCGGGGCCCCGCGGGCGAGCTCCTCGGCGAGCTCGGTGACCCTGGCCTCGAGCCGGGCCGGCGCCACCACCTCGACGACCATGCCGATGGCGAGGGCCTCCCCCGCCTCGACGATCCGACCGGTGAGGGCGATCTCCCGGGCCCGGGCGAGCCCGACGATCCGGGGCAGCAGCCAGCTCCCCCCGACGTCGAGGGTGAGGCCCCGACGCACGAAGATCTCCGAGAAGCGGGCGCGGCCGGTGCAGACGACGAGGTCGCAGCCGAGGGCGAGGTTCATCCCTCCGCCCACGGCGACGCCGTCCACCGCGGCGATCGTCGGTTTCGAGAGACGGTGGAGGGCGGTGGCCGCCGCGTTCGGACCGGCCATGAACCCGACGTTCACCGCCGCCGAGTCGGCGGCCATCGCCGGGTCGAGCTCGGCGCCCGAGCAGAAGTCGCCGTCGGCGCCGGTGAGGACGAGCACCCTCGCATCCGAGGTCTCGAAGTCGTAGAAGGCCGCGGCGAGCTCCTCCCAGCCGCCTCGAGGTACCGCGTTGCGTCGGCCCGGGTTCGACATCACGACCCAGCGGACGGGTCCGCGGTCGTCGATCGTCAGGAACTCGCCCATGCCGCACCTCCCCGTCGGGAAACCCGTCGATACACCGTGGAAGCGACGATACTCCACTGCCGGGAGGTGCCGATGGGCTTCGATCCATTCCGTACGTCGAAACGCTCCGCCGTCGACGTCGCGCTCGTCGTCGGCTTCGTCGCGATCGCCGTCGCCCTCGTCCTCTGGGGGTTCTTCGGATGATCGGCCCCGTCGAGGTCCGGCCGATCCAGCCCTACCAGGCCCGCAAGCCGTACCGCTGCCCGGGCTGCGACCTGGAGATCCCTCCCGGCACGGGCCACGTCGTCGTCGTCCCGGAGGAGGCCCCCGACCTCCGACGGCATTGGCATCGGGGCTGCTGGTTCAAGGAGCAGCGGCGCCTCGGCGGACGCGGTCACCCCACCTCGGGTACCCAGCGGACCTGAACACCCCCGGGTCCGACGACGACGCCGACGGCGTCGAGACGGCGGATCGCCGGACGGTGCGCCGCCATCGCCCGACGCAGGCCCTCGAGCTGGCGGGCATCGAGCCGGTCGAGGGGCTCGACGCCGAGCCGCCCGGCGGCGACGGTCTTCACCTCGACGGCGACGAGGGATCCCTCGACGTCGACGACGAGATCGAGCTCGCCGTGTCCCACCCGTACGTTCCGGCCCACGATCCTCGCCCCCCGTCCTTCGAGGAAGCGGGCGGCCACGGACTCGCCGAAGGGTCCGAGGGCGCGCCCGCGCAGGGGCTCAGAGGGCGTCGACGTCGACGGGCCGCGGATGCTCGACCTCCTCGATGTTCACGTCGCGGAACGTCAGGACCTTGACCCGCTTGACGAACCGCGCCGGGCGGTACATGTCCCACACCCACGCGTCGTCGAGGACGAGCTCGAAGAACACCGAGCCGTCGGCCTCGCGGACGGTGAGGTCGACCTCGTTCGCGAGGTAGAAGCGACGTTCGGTCTCGACGACGTACCGGAACATCGGGAGGACGTCGCGGTACTCGCGGTAGATCTGCAGCTCGATGTCGGCCTCGTACCGCTCGAGATCCTCGTCGCCCATGGTCGCCTCCTCGTCACTCCACCCGGCGGGATCCCGCCGCGACGCCTACGGTAGCCGGGGGTGGGTGCAATGTGCTCGGTCCCCAGATCTACCCCGAGGCACCGACGAGAAGGGGCGCCGCCCCCTCAGAGCCCGCTCCAGCGGCCGGGCGGCCACATGATCACGAAGGCCCGCCCCACGACGTCGTCGGTGGGGATGGGCCCGAAGACCCGGCTGTCTTGGCTCTGGTTCCGGTTGTCGCCCATGACGAAGACCGTGCCCTCGGGGACGGTGACCGGCCCGAAATCGGGCATCCTCGACCCGGCCTTCACGTACGGCTCCCGGAGCGGCACGCCGTCGACGTAGACGACGTTGTCCCGGATCTCGACGGTCTCCCCCTCGACGGCGATGACCCGCTTGATGAACTCCGACCGAGGCGGGGCGAGGCCCACGGCCTCCCCGACGTTGCGGACCGCGGCCTCGAGGATCGACTCGTCGGGCGTCGGCCCTCCCCGCGGGTCGTCGAAGACGATGACGTGGTACCGGTCGACGGGCCCGAACCGGTAGGCGAGCTTGTTGACGAGGACCCGGTCGTTGATGAGGAGCGTGTCCTCCATCGACGACGAGGGGATGTAGAAGGCCTGGACGAGGAAGGTCTTGATGACCACCGCGACGGCGAGGGCGACGAGGACGAGGATCGGCAGCTCGAGCCAGAAGGGCAGGGGTTCCTTCTTCCGGCGGGGCGGGGGCGGCTCGAGCTCGGCGCGGAGCCGCTCGGTCGAACGGAAGTCGGGGTCGTCGATCACGGCCACGACGTTACCCGACGCCCCGGGCAATCCCGACGGTCAGTCCCGCCGCTCCTTGATGCGGGCGGCCTTCCCGACCCGGTCCCTGAGGTAGTAGAGCTTCGCCCGCCGGACGTCGCCGCGTCGGAGCACCTCGATCTTGTCGATGATCGGCGCGTGGAGGGGGAAGATCCGCTCCACGCCGACCCCGAAGCTCAGCTTCCGAACCGTGAAGGTCTCCCGGATCCCCCCGCCGTTCTTCGCGATGACGACGCCCTCGAACGACTGGATGCGCTCCCGGCCCCCCTCGATCACCCGGACGTCCACCCGGACCGTGTCGCCGGGGGCGAACTCGGGTACGTCGTCGCGCAGGTATGCGGCCTCGATCTCGTCGATCGCGTTCACGGGGAATCCTCCGAATCGGCAGCGGGATTCTATCGAGCACCCGCCCCTATGCGAAGTCGCCGTCGAGGAGGTCGGGGCGACGCTCCCGGGTGCGTCGGATCCGCTCGGCGCGTCGGAAGCGTTCGATGGCCCCGTGGTCGCCCGACAGGAGGACCTCGGGGACCCGCCAACCGCGGAACTCGGCGGGCCGGGTGTACTGGGGCTCTTCGAGGAGCCCCTCCCGGAAGGACTCCCGGGCGATGGACTCGGGGTTCCCCACCACCCCCGGGAGGAGGCGGGTGACCCCTTCGATCACGGCGAGCGCGGCGACCTCGCCGCCGAGGAGCACGTAGTCCCCGAGGGAGATCTCCTCGTCGACGAGATGCTCGGCGACCCGGGCGTCGACCCCCTCGTACCTCCCGCAGACGAGGGTCAGCTCGTCGAGCTCCGCCCACCGGTCCAGGTCCCGCTGCCGGAGGGGCCGTCCGGCGGCCGAGAAGAGGATCCGGTGGGTGTGGGCGAGCGGATCGAGGGCGGCGGCGAGCGGTTCGATCATCATGATCATCCCCGGGCCTCCCCCGAAGGGCGCGTCGTCGACCTGCCGGTGGGGTCCCTTGCCGTGCTCACGGAGGTCGTGGAGCACGACCTCGAGGCGGCCGGCGCGTCGCGCCCTGCCGACGAGCGAGACCTCGAGGGGCGAGGTGAAGTACTCCGGGAAGATCGTGACGACGTGGATCCGCATCGTGGAGTCCTCCCGCTCGGAGGCGTCGGGTCCGGTGTGCATCGACCGACCTACCGGGATCGGAGACCCTCGAGGAGGAAGCTCGCCGTGGTCTCGGCGACCTCGGCCACCCGAGCCCGCGGGTCGGGCGCGTCCATGACGACCCGCCCCGCCGCCATGATCACGTGATCGATGAGCCGGCCGGCGAGCTCGGGCTCCATCGGCCGGAAGCGACCG
This sequence comes from Actinomycetota bacterium, assembly GCA_011371355.1. Taxonomy (GTDB): domain Bacteria; phylum Actinomycetota; class Acidimicrobiia; order Spongiisociales; family UBA5794; genus DRQR01. The sequence goes on along the minus strand of DRQR01000177.1, from coordinate 8,983 downwards.
GCCGCAACCCCCTCCCGGTAGACCCGGACGAAGGCCTCGGCGAGTCCCGCGTGGGAACGGGCGATGGCGGCCTGCGACTCCGCCGAGAGCTTGGGCACCTCGGTGTGGAGGATGAGACCGAGGTGGTCGGTGGCCACGAACTCGATCATCCGCTTCGTGAGCTCCACGAGCTCCTCCTCGGGGTCGAGCTCGGGGTCGATCGAGGCGAGCATCTCCTCGACGAGGTCGGGGAGCTCCCGTTCGACGAGCTTGACGAGGAGCTCCTCCTTCGAGGCGAAGTGCTCGTAGAAGGTCGTCCGTCCGATGCCCGCCTCCGCCGCGATGTCGGCGTGGGAGACCGCCGCGTACCCCTGCTCGACGAAGAGCCGTTTCGCGGCGTCGAAGAGTGCCCGGCGGGTGGCCCGGCCACGAACGTTCGTCCCGATACCCATCGTCGGAAGTCTATGTCCCGGCGGGAGGCTCGGCCACGATCGTCTCGACGGGCCCGTAGAGCGTCGTCCGCCGTCGTGGCGTCCGTCCGACCGAGCGGGCGAGGGCCTCGAGATCGGCCGGCGTCACCTCGGTGCCGTGGGAGGCGCCCGCCGCCCGGGAGATCGACTCGTCCATGAGCGTGCCGCCGAGGTCGTCGCAGCCGGCCTCGAGGAGGCGGCGGGCTCCGTCGAGGCCGAGCTTGACCCAGGACGCCTGGACGTGATCGACGAGCCCGTCGAAGGCGATCCGCGCGACGGCGTGGACGAGGACGACCTCGTCCCAGGTGGGTCCCGGTCGGGCGCGACCCCGCAGGTAGATCGGCGCCCCCATGTGGACGAAGGGCAGCGGGACGAACTCGGTGAACCCACCGGTCCTCCGTTGGATCCGCCGGAGCACCTCGAGGTGGTTCGCCCACGCCGCCGGGTCGTCGACGTGGCCGAACATCATCGTGCACGTGGCCCGCAGACCGAGCTCGTGGGCGGTGACCATGACGTGGGCCCACTCGGCGGTCGTGAGCTTGTCGGGGCAGAGATGCCGTCGGATCCGATCGTCGAGGATCTCCGCGGCGGTGCCCGGCAGGGTGCCGAGCCCGGCGTCGGCGAGCCGGCGGAGGAACTCCGCCACGTCGAGGCCCAGGGTGGCGGCCCCCTGCCACACCTCGAGGGGGGTGAAGCCGTGGACGTGGAGGTCGGGGACGGCGTCCTTGATCGCCTCGACGACCTCGAGGTAGAAGGCGCCGGTGAACTCGGGATGGATGCCCCCTTGGAGACACACCTCGGTGGCACCACGTCGGTGGGCCTCCACGGCCCGAGCCACGACCTCGTCGAGGGGAAGCAGGTAGGGCTCGCCGCGGAGCTGGAGGGAGCGAGGCCCCTTCGAGAAGGCACAGAACCCGCAGCGGTAGGTGCAGAGGTTCGTGTAGTTGATGTTCCGGTTCACCACGTAGGTCACGACGTCGCCGCAGCGTCGCCGCCGGAGCTCGTCGGCCACCGCGGCGATGGCCTCGACGTCCCCGCCGGTGGCACGGAAGAGCCGTTCGACCTCGTCCCGGGTGGGGGGCGCACCGTCGAGGGAGCGCTCGAGGATCGGACGGAGCTCGGGGGAGGCATCGGGGAGGCCCGCCGGCGGGGCGGCGTGCCAGCGTGGGTCGCTCCACCGCGCCGAGAGCCGGCCGGCGGGTGCCGGCGGAGGCACCTGCTTGCCCGGTGCCCAGCCCGTGCGTGGGCGACAGGCACCCTGGGCGTCGATCTGTCCCAGCCAGACCCGGAGGACGTCGTCGGGGAGCTCGGTCCGGGCCGTCTCGAGCCCGACGTCGAGCCCGAAGACGGTCCGTTCGACGAGCTCGACGTCGAGCGCGTCGCGGAGCTCTCCGATCGACTCGGTGTTCCAGCCCCGCAGGAGGAGGTCCCGGGCCCCGGCGTCGACCGCGGCCAGCGCCTGGGCGACCGAGTCGACGAACACCGAGGCCACGGTGCCGAGGCCCGGCAGGTCGAGCCACTTCGCGGCCTCGGCGAGGCGACCGCGTCGCACCCGCAGCCACCGGGCCCCGCTCCGGGCCACCACGTCGAGGAGGGCCTCGTCGAGGTCCTCGGCGACGATCGTGATCCGCCATCCGGGAACGCCTCGGTCCGCGAGGGTCTTCGCCGCGGCGGGCGTCACGACCCACGCCGCCGGCTCGACCTCGCCGTCGACGCTTCGCGCCACCGGGAGCAGTCCGGCGGCGAGGGCCGCGTCGACGTCGGCCCGGGTCGGTGCGGCGAGCTCCACCGCGGTCGCGCCCTCGCGGCGACGCGTCGCGGCCCAGAGGTCCACGACTCGCTCGGCGGGCCGGAGCCGGCAGAAGGTCACGCTCATCGGGCCACCGCCACGGGAGAGGGAACGAGCCCGTCGTCGCCGACCATGGCCGCCGCCTTGGCGAGCACCCGGGGTTCGAGCCACGTCGCGTCGAGGTACTCGGGGTAGACCGGCAGCCGGGCCCGGAGGTCGAACCCGGCGTCCCTCGTGACGGCCTCGAGCCGCTCGAGATGGGGCCAGGGGGCTTCCGGGTTCACCCAGTCGATGGTGATCGGCGAGACGCCACCCCAATCGTTGATCCCCGCGGCGAGCAACGGCCCGAGCTCGGTCGAGAGGTTCGGGGGCGCCTGGACGTTCGCCGTCGGGCCGAGGATCCACCTGGCCACGGCGACGACGACGGCGAACCGCCGCGGTGAGGGGGCGGGGACCGACCGCATGGGGATGTCGGCCTTCGGAGAGAAGTTCTGCACGATGACCTCCTGGAGGTGCCCGTGCTTCCGAGCCAGGTCGGCGAGGGCGAAGAGGCTGGCGACGAGCTCGTCGGTCCGCTCGCCGATGCCGACGAGCACCCCGGAGGTGAAGGGGATTCGGAGCCGTCCGGCGATCTCGATGGTCTCGATCCGTCGGGCGGGATCCTTGTCGGGGGCGCCGTGGTGGGGACCTCCCGGCTCGGCGAGGCGGGGCGAGACGTTCTCGAGCATGAGGCCGAGACTGGGATTCGACCGGCGGAGACGGCGCTGGACCCCCTCGGGCATGAGTCCGGGATTCGCATGGGGAAGGAGGGCGGTCTCCTCGAAGACGAGCTCGGTCATCGCCGCGACGTACTCCAACGTCGAGGCGTGTCCTCGCTCCTCGAGGAAGGCCCGTGCGGCGGGCCACCGGTCCTCGGGCCGATCCCCGAGGGTGAAGAGGGCCTCGGTGCAGCCGTGTCGCTCGCCCGCCCGGACGAGGGCGAGGACCTCGTCGGGGACGAGGTAGGCCCCGCCGGCCCCGGGGGGCTTCGCGAAGGTGCAGTACCGACAGCGGTCTCGGCAGAGGGTCGTGAGCGGGACGAAGACCTTCCGTGAGTAGGTGATCGTGCGCCCGTGGCCGAGATCCCGCAGACGCGCCGCCTCGGCGAAGAGGGGGCCCGGCTCGACGGTCCCGTCGAGGTAGGCCGCGGCGAGTTCGGGATCGGGCGCGGGATGGGGCATCGGCCTCGAACCTATCACAGCCACGGGCGCGAAGTCGCCCACAAGGCCGCCGGAGCCGCTATCCCTTGCCCCATGCGCAGCGGCACCCTCGTCATCGCCGTCGCCCTCGTGGCGGTCTCGTGTACGGCCGGGTCGTCGGGCGCCGACCTCCCGCCGCCGACCCCACCGCCCGGCTCGACGGTGACCACCGATCCCCCGTCCGCCGTCGAGACCTGCGGGGCCCCGGGCGTCCCCTTCGCCGGCTCGGGCCTCGTCTCGGCCTCGGGCTCCGAGGAAGGCGACGCGGCGACGATCTCCTCCATCCGCTGGGAGCGCGCCGAGGCCTGCGACCGGGTCCGCATCGCCTTCCGGTCCGAGGCCGGCGCGCCGGCCACCTCGACGGGACCCTTCGCGGCGTCGGTGCTCCCCACCCTCGGTGTCGTCCGCGTCTCGCTCGACCCCCGGATCGGGACCTCGGGGATCGCCGACCTCCTCGCCGACACCGAGCTCGTCGACCGCATCTACGTCGTCCGGACCCCGGCGCGGTCGCTCTGGGTCGATCTCCACCTGGCCACGACCGACGCCGTCGAGGCGCGGGCCTTCGTCGACGGTGCCGAGATCGTCGTCGACGTCCGCCGCGGCGCCGACCGCCGGGTGGTGCTCAGCCCGCCGCGTCGATCCTCCGGGGTCGTCGTCCTCTCCCCCGGCGGCGGCCCGTCCCTCTATCCCTTCCGGATCTCCGGCTACGCCGCGCCGGGTTCCCGCGCGGTACGGATCCGCATGACGACCGAAACCGGCATCCTGGGGATGGATCGGTCGGTGGCGACGCCTCCCGGCGACGACGCCTGGGCGGCCTTCGACGTCGCCGTCGACGACGGTCCCTCCGGGATGGTCGAGCTCTTCGTCGGCACCGTCGACGCGCTCGGCCTCGACGACGAAGGGATCACGGTGCCCCTCGATCTCCCCTGAGCTCGACTACCCGCCGGACCGGTCGGAGGCCGGCTCGAGGGGCGGCAGCTCGATCCCCCACCGGGTGCGCGCCAGGTCGATCGCGGCGAGCACCCTGGGGGCCACCGACGGGCCGATGGGGGTCCGGTCGGGATCGAGGTGTACCACGAGCACCGATCCGAAGCCCGACGGACCGATCCGCATCGTCGCGTCGACCTCCCCGTCGCCGACCTCGTCGAGGTCCACGGCGGCGGCCCCGTCGGGGCCGAATCGCAGGCCGACGCCCGCCTCGGGATACCGGCCCTCGAGGGGAACGATGGAGACGCCTCCGCGGCGACGGGTGGCGGCCGAGACGATCGTGTCCTCGAGCCACCGGGCGTCGACCTCGAGGTCGCCGGCCACGTAGCACCGGTCGATGCTGCCGTAGTGGAGCCCCGCCACCTGGGCCTGGAGGGAATGCCCGATGCTCGTGCGTGGGTTGAGCTCGGTGGGTCGGAACCCCTCGGCGGTGGCGATCCCGTCGATCCCGAAGGCGCCCCGGTAGCCGACGCGACGCCGCAGCTCGGCGCCGACGCGGCGAGCCGCCGCCCGCATCTCGGCGGCCAGGTCGGCGGGAGGCTCCCAGAAGGTGGCGGCCCGGCCGTAGACGAGGCCCGGCCGGTCGGTGCGCCGGAAGACGAGCATCTCGACGGGCCGGTAGACGGCGACGTCGTCGTCGGTGACGAACCCGTGGATCGAACAGGGGATCCCGTCGAGGAAGGGCATCACCCGGACCCGGCGCGCGTGCCGGGAGAAGAAGGCGAGCGCCTCGGGGACGTCGTCGAGGCTGCGCACCCACCGCAGGTACTCACCACCGCCGTGCCAGCCCTCGGTGTTGTCGGCCACCCACACGGTCCCCAGGTCGCTCGCCAGGTCCCGGGCCGCCTCGGGGGCATCGGCGACCGGCACGATCCGCGACGGCGCCCGGGCCACCCCCGCGGCGTCCCACAACTCGTCGACGACCATCTTGTCCTCGAGCGCCCACCAGGATGCCGGCCGGGCTCCGTAGACGGGCCGTCGGAACAGCCGCCGTCGTCGGGAGAAGCCTCCACCGAGGATCAGCGCCTCCCCGGCGGGGTCGAAGGCGTCGACGGCGGCGAGGAGCTCGGCGGAGGGCTCCTCGATCGAGGCGAGGAAGGCGCGGATCGCCGTCATCGTCGTCTCGCCTCGGGCTCGGGTGAGGAAGACGGTATCGGCGTCGGGAGCCTCGCCGATGCCTTCGGTGCCGGCGACGACCATCACCCCGGCGGCGCCGCACTCCCGCAGGTAGGCCACGAGCGACGCGGCGCCCGCGGCCACGTCGGGGACCAGGATCCAGCGACGGCCGGCGTACCGCTCGCCGATCCGACGGTTGAGCTCGTCGACCTCCATCCAGGGAGCCTACCGGCCGGCTCCCCCGGCGAGCCCGCGGGGTCGGTGATCCCCGGCGGGAACCCCGGGCCGCCCCGGTGACGTCGTACGGCCATGCAGCGACTCCTCGCCCTCGCCGCCGCGATCCTCCTGGCGGGCTGCGCCTTCCCCAGCGACGGTCGCCCGTCGGCGACGCTGCCTGCGGACGCCCCGATGCTCACGGTCACCTCCGAAGGCGGCTTCGCGCCCGTCGAGCAGCTCGTGGGACGCGGTCCCCGCTTCGTGCTCATGGCGGACGGCCGGCTCCTCTTCGAGGAACCCGCCGCGGCCGTCGATCCCGCTCCGATGCTCACGGGCTACCTCGTGGTGCAGGTCGACGAGGCCACCCTGCGCACCATCCGGCGCCTCGTCGACGAGATCGGCTTCCCGGGCTTCTCCGAGCTGCGCAACGACGACGCCGCGGACCGGGTCGCCGACGCCACCACCGAGGTCGTCACCTACCGGGACGGCGACGGCGACCACGTCTTCGCCGTCTACGCCCTCGGGCTCGTCGATCCCGACGACCGCCGAGTGGAGCTCCTTCGCGCGCTCCTCGACCTCGTCGAGGAGGCCGCCACCTCGGGTGAGCCCGAGGCCGCTCCCGTCGACCACCTCGTCGTCCACGTCGCCGAAGTCCCCGCCGATCCCGAGCTCTCCGACGTGCGCCCCTGGCCCCTGCCGGAAGCTCCCGAGGAGCTCGAGTCGATCGAGCCCCTCGGTTGGCGGTGTGCGACGTACGACGCCGCGACGGCCGCCGAGCTCGTCGGCGTCTTCACGGCCGCCACCCGAGCCACGCTGTGGGAGGAGGGGGACACGACCTTCCGGATCCTGGCCCGCCCGCTCCTCCCCGGCGAGGCCGGCTGCGCCGTCGGCGGCTGAGGTCGGCGCCGCCGAGGATGGGTCGGTGGTGCGGACTCCTCGCTCACATGTTGCGGCGATACCGCCCTCCCACGGCGTAGAGGGCGTGGGAGAGCTGCCCCAGAGTGCAGACCTTCGCCGCAGCCATCAACGCCTCGAAGGTGTTCCCGCCCTCGATGGCCACCTGCTGGAGCCGGGCGAGGGCCTCGGCGGCGGCCTTCTCGTTGTGCTCCTGGACGGCGCGAACGTTCGCGATCTGTCGATCCCGGACCTCGGGCGAGGAGCGAACCACCTCGGCGGGCGTGACGAAGGGCGATCCCTCCGGCGACAGGAAGGTGTTCACGCCGATGATCGGCAGCTCACCGGAGTCCTTCAGCCGCTCGTAGCGGAGCGATTCCTCCTGGATCTTCGCCCGCTGATACATGAGCTCCATCGCCCCGAGGACCCCGCCCCGGTCGGTGAGCCGGTCGAACTCGTCGAGGACGGCGTCCTCGACGAGACGGGTGAGTTCCTCGACGACGAAGGACCCCTGGAGCGGGTTCTCGTTCTTCGTCATCCCCAGCTCCCGGTTGATGATGAGCTGGATCGCCAGGGCCCGTCGCACCGACTCCTCCGTCGGGGTCGTGATCGCCTCGTCGTAGGCGTTCGTGTGCAGCGAGTTGCAGTTGTCGTAGACGGCCGAGAGGGCCTGGAGGGTGGTGCGGATGTCGTTGAAGGAGATCTCCTGGGCGTGGAGGGCCCGTCCGGAGGTCTGGATGTGGTACTTGAGCTTCTGGGATCGCTCGTTCGCCCCGTAGCGCTCCCGCATCGCCCGGGCCCAGATCCGGCGGGCGACCCGTCCGATCACCGAGTACTCGGCGTCGAGGCCGTTCGAGAAGAAGAACGAGAGGTTCGGGGCGAAGGCGTCGACGTCGTAGCCCCGCGCCAAGTAGTACTCGACGTAGGTGAAGCCGTTGGCGAGGGTGAAGGCGAGCTGGGTGATGGGATTCGCGCCGGCTTCGGCCATGTGGTAGCCGCTGATCGACACCGAGTAGAAGTTCCGCACCCCGTGGTCGATGAACCACCCCTGGATGTCGCCCATCATGCGGAGGGCGAACTCGGTGGAGAAGATGCAGGTGTTCTGGGCCTGGTCCTCTTTGAGGATGTCGGCCTGGATCGTGCCGCGCACCGTGGCGACGGTCTCGGCGGCGATCCGCTCGTAGACCTCGGTCGGGAGGACCTCGTCGCCGGTGATGCCGAGGAGGAGGAGCCCCCTCCCGTCGTGTCCCTCGGGGAGCGGTCCGTGGTAGCGGGGTCGGGGCACACCCCGCTCGTCGTACTTCTCGGCGAGCTTCGCCTCGACCTCCGCTTCGAGGCCGTGCTCGCGGATGTAGGTCTCGCAGGCCTGGTCGATCGCGGCGTTGAGGAAGAAGGCGAGCATCATCGGGGCCGGCCCGTTGATCGTCATCGACACCGAGGTCGTCGGGGCGAGGAGGTCGAAGCCCGAATAGAGCTTCTTCGCGTCATCGAGGGTGGCGACCGACACCCCCGAGTTGCCGATCTTCCCGTAGACGTCGGGACGCTCGGCGGGATCCTCCCCGTAGAGGGTCACCGAGTCGAAGGCCGTCGACAGTCGGATCGTCGGCATGCCGGCGGCGAGGAAGTGGAACCGCCGGTTCGTGTCCTCGGGACCGCCTTCCCCGGCGAACATCCGGGTCGGCTCCTCGAAGGTCCGCTTGAAGGGGTACACCCCCGCGGTGTAGGGGTACGAGCCCGGATAGTTCTCCTCGTAGGCCCAGCGAAGTCGATCGCCCCACGACGAGAGCTTCGGGGTGGCCACCTTGGGAACCGGGGTTCCCGACAGCGTGGTCGTATGGGTCTCCACCTCGATGGGGCGGCCCCGGACCTCGTAGGTGTAGGTCGGCCCCCGGTAGGCCTCCGCCCGGGCGTGCCAGCCGTCGAGGATCTCGAGGCTCTCGGCGGACATCTGGGACCTGAGCTCCTCGGCGGTGGCGGCGAGCCGCGCCGCGAGCTCCGGGTCGGCGCCGTCGAGGAGCGTCTCGACGGCTTGGAGGCGGTCGGCGAGCCGTGCCTCCCGCTCGACCCGCTCCCGAACCGAGCGGATCGTCTCCCCGATCTCGGAGAGATACCGGACCCGGTGGCGGGGAACGAGCTCGTGGCCACGAGCGAGGTCGGTCGGCAGTTCCCGCCGCGGCCGCAGGTCCACGGGGGTCAGCCGGTCGACCCGCTCCATGAGGGCGAGGTAGAGCGCGTTGACCCCGGGATCGTTGAAGTGCGAGGCGATCGTGGGGAAGACGGGGAGCTCTTCGTCG
>DRQR01000176.1 GCA_011371355.1 Actinomycetota bacterium | reverse complement strand
CCATCTCCCCGAGGAGGCCCGCTACGACGCGGCTCGGGGACGCACGAAGGTCCTCCTCCGGGAGCTGCTGGCCCGCTACGCCGACTACGACGCGGACCGGGTGGGAAAGCATCCCTTCCGTTTCGACGGTCCGGGGTTCTTGCGTCGTCACCGGCGGTTCGTCGTCGACGAGATCCTCGGCTGTGCCCTGTGGGACCGGGCGGCGCTCGAGCCGATGGTGCGCCGGTGGTTCGACGAGCTCCAACGACGTCCCGAGACCGCCCACGCCCTCGTCGTCCTCTTCCAGGTCTCCGCCTGGCTCAACCACGCCACCGTCTCCCCCGTGAGACCATCGTGAGGGTCCTCATGGTCCACGAGCGATACCGGTTCCGGGGCGGTGAGGACGTCGCCACCGAGACCGAGGTCGAGCTGCTCCGGGCGGCCGGCCACGAGGTGACCGTGGCGATCGAGGACAACCGCCGGATCGCCGAGCTGGGCCTGTTCCGTACGGGGTTGCGGACGGTATGGTCGGTGGAGGGGACGCGTCGGATCGCCGAGCTCCTCGCCGCCGACGACTACGACGTCGTCCACGTCCAGAACTTCTTCCCACTGTGGTCGCCGGCGATCCACCGGACGGCGAACCGCGCCGGGGTCCCCACCGTCCAGACCCTCCACAACTACCGCCTCGTCTGCCCGGCGGCGACGACCTTCCGGGACGGGAGGCCGTGCCGGTCCTGCGTGGGACGTCGGGTCCCCTGGCCCGGGGTGGTCCACGGGTGCTACCGGGACTCGGCGACGAAGACGGCCGGGGTCGCCGCGATGGTCGTCGGGCACCGTCTCCTCGGCACCTGGCGCGACCACGTGGGGATCTATTCGACGCCGAGCAGGTTCCTGGCGAGGATGTACGTCGAGGCCGGCTGGTCGGAGGATCGGATCGTCGTCAAGCCGAACGCCGTGTTCCCGGACCCGGGCCCGCGCCCCTCGGAGGGGGAGTACGCGCTCTTCGTCGGTCGGCTCGCCGAGGAGAAGGGCCTCCGCCTGCTCCTCGACGCCTGGCGGCGGGACCCGCCGGTGCCCCTCCGCATCGTGGGCGACGGTCCGCTGCGTCGGGAGGTGGAGGACACCGCGGCCGCCTCCTCGGGGGTCTCCTGGCTCGGACACGTCTCCGCCGACGAAGTCCTCGCACTCATGGGGTCGGCGGCGGTCGTGGTCGTCCCTTCGGTGTGGGACGAACCCTTCGGACGGGTGGTGGTGGAGGCGTTCGCCGTGGCGACGCCCGTCGTCGTCTCCGACCGCGGCGCGCTGCCCGAGCTCGTCGGCGACGGTGCGGGGGCCGTCTTCGACCCCGACGAGCCGGGAGGCCTCGTCGCCGCCATCGACGACGTGCTCGCTCGCGGTGCCGAGGCGGGCGCGGCGGCGCGACGCCGCTTCGAGGATCGATACTCGCCCGAGGTGGTGCTCGCCGCGCTCGAGGCGACCTACGAACGAGCTGGGAGGGACCGATGAAGCTCTCGATCCGCATCGTCGCTCCCGACGCCTGGTCCTTCGAGGAGCCTCGGGGGACCTGGGTCGGTGTCGGCCTGGCGCGGGCCGAACCGCGAGGTGATCCCCTCCGGTGGGGCACCGAGCAGATGGCCCGCGTGCGTCGGGGGGTGCTCATCTGGCTCCCGAAGGAAGGTCCCGTGGTCGCTTGGCGCGGGCTGTTCTCCTCCCACGACTGCTTCTGGGTGGAGGGGGCTGAGGGGTTGCTGCTCACCGACCATTTCGCGCACGGCGTCGCCGCGGTACCCGTGGCCGAGCGGCGCCAGTCCTACGACAGCGTCGTGGCCCACTACCTGACGAGGATGAACCACTTCGGTCTCACCCACCTCGACCGCGTGGCGGTGCTCGGGCACGGGGAGCGGCTCGTCCACGACGGCCGGCGTGCTTCACTGGAGGTGTTCGACCGTCTGGAGCCGGCCGTCGTCCCCGGGGATCGAGCCGACTATCTCGACCGGGTCGAGGCCGCGCTGTGCGCGGCCTGCGAGACCCTCGGGGGAGCGTCGGTGATGTTCTCGGGCGGCGTGGATTCGACCCTCGTCGCCTCCTGCATGCCCGAGGGGACCGACGCGGTGACCTTCGTGCCCGGATCACCCGAGTACCGGATCGAGACCGAGTACGCCCGGCGGGCCGCGTCGATCCTGGGGCTGCCCGTCACCTATCACGAGATCCCGGAGGAGGGATACCTCGAGCTCCTCGAGGCCACGATCGACGTCTGTGGTCAGCCGCCCGTCCACGACGCCATGCCGATGTTCTACGCCACCTTCCGGGACACCCCGCGGGACGGCTACGTCGTCGCCGAAGGCGCAGACTCGCTGTTCGGCTACACGATGCTCTCGACGGTGGTCGGCTGGAGGCTCCGGCGGCGTCCCTTCCCCCGGCTCCTGGGACTCCTGGCCCGGGTGGGCGGCGACGTCGGTGCTCGCCTCGGACGGCTCGCGGGCGCCGCCGAAGCCCTGGGCCGGCCCGTCGACGATCCGGAGGGACCGGTGGTGTCGTCGGAGGTCTTCGGGGACGGTGCCAAGGTCCTCGGCCTCCTCGACCCGGTCGAGCGGACCGAGCTCGTCCGCCACGTCTTCGACTACGTCGGCGCTCGGGTCTCCCTCCCGCAGGGTCGGGACTTCGCCGCCGTCGTCGAGACCATGCACTGGACCTATCTCTTCGAGGACGAGCTCCGCATCGACCTCCATCTCGCCGGGGCGAACGGCAAGCGGCTGGCGAGCCCCTTCTTGGATCCGGCGACCGTCGACGCGCTCGCGTCGATCCCCTCCCCGGACCGGTACGTCCGGGGCCTGCGCGGGAAGTGGATCCTCAAGGACGTCCTCGCCCGGAGGGTCCCCGGGTATCCCGTCGACCAGCGGAAACAGTCGACGGCCCTGCCCTTCGCCCGCTTCTACCGATCGGGGCCGTTGTCGCAGATCTGGGACCGATACGAGGTCCCGGACGTCTTCGACGGTGCTCTCCGAGACGACATCGTCGAGGGCGGGGGCGGGCTGACCTGGAACGCGATCACCCACGCCATCTGGATGGAGCGGGTGGTCCGGAACCCCGACTATCGGCCGCCGGCGGCCCGGCTCCTCGTCGACCGGTCCTGACTCAGGTCTCGCCGGTCGACGGGAGGACCTCGATCCGGTCGGTGCCCCGGGGTCGATCCCTGAGGTCGACGAGGACCCGTTCGGCCTTCGCCACCCTCCGGGCCTCGGCCTCTCGGAGCACCCGGAGGATCTCGTCGCCGGCGAGTTCTTCCCGCTCGAGGAGCTCGTCGCGGAGAGCCTCGACGAGGTGTCGATGGTCGGTGATGAGCCGGCCCGCCTCGTGCTTGGCGTCCTTGAGGAGGCGATCGACGACCTTCCTGGCCGTCGCGTCGCCGAGGACTCGCGCCACGAGGTTGCCGCCGACGACGCCGGGGTCGAGGGCGCGGAACGACACGAGGGAACCACCGAGCCCGAAGGAGCCCACCATGTCGCAGGCGAGGCTCGTCGCGGCAGCGAGATCCCCGGCGGGCCCGCTCGAGGACTGCCCGAAGAACGCCTCCTCGGCGACGAGGCCGCCCATGGCGATCTGGAGGAGCGCCCGCATCTCCTCGGCGGTCTTCGTGTACCGCTCTTCGGCGTCCCGGTGGGCGAGGAGCCCGAGGGAGTCCTTCCGCTTGACGATCGAGAGGAACTCGAGTTTCCGCCCTCGGCCCGACAGGTAGGCGACGACGGCGTGCCCGGCCTCGTGGGTGGCGATCCGCAGCCGCTCCTCGGGGGTGTAGTCGACCGGGCTCGGGAGCCCGATCTCCACCTCCATCTGGGCTCGGCGCAGATCGTCGTGGGTGAGGGAGCGGCGTCCTTCCCGGAGGGCGACGAGCAACGCCTCGTCGAAGAGGCGCTCGAGCGCGGCCGGTGTGTAGCCCATCGTCGTCGCGGCGAGGGCGTCGCGTCGGGACTCGACGTCGAGCTCGGGATCGTGGGATCGGCGTTCGAGGAAGAGGTCGATGAGCTCTCGCCGATCGGCGCGGGAAGGCAGGCCGAAGCTGAGGATCCGGTCGAAGCGCCCCGGTCTGAGCAGGGCCGGATCGAGGGCGTCGGCCCGGTTCGTCGCGCCGATGAGGAGCACGTTGGCGAAGGCCGGCGGCTTCACCCGGAGCCGCCGATGGGCGGGGAGGTACCGGTTGACGAACCGGACGACGGCGTTGTAGATCCGTTCGGCCCGGGTGGGCTCGTCGAAGCTCTGGAGCTGGATGAGGAGCTCGTTGACGACGCCACCGGTCCCCTGGGAGATCGCCGTGCGGAAGACACCCAGGCCGGTGGGGACGGCGGCGGCCAGCTCGCTGCGGCGCATGCCGATGGCGTCGATCTCCTCGATGAACCCGATCGCCCCGCCCTCTTGCCGGGCGACCTTGCGGAGTTCTCGGAAGTAGGAGCGGATCTTGCGCGCCGTGGCGCCGTACCACATCGACTGGAACGCCGTCGACGACACGTAGAGGAAGGGCACCCCGGCTTCCTTCGCCATGGCCTTGGCCATGTGGGTCTTGCCCGTGCCCGGGGGACCCTCGAAGAGCACCCCTCGGCGGGGCGTTCCGCCGAGCTCGTTCCGGAACCGTTCGTGGTTGAGGAAGACCTCGAGGGTATGGCGGACCTCCCGGAGCGTGCCCGCCATGCCCCGGACGCCGTCGAAGCCGAACTCGAGCTGCTCGGGAAGGTAGATGGTGTGGGGGGAGCGGCCGCTGCCCACCATGGGCAGCACGAGGGCGAAGCCGAGGAGGAGGATGAGCAGGAGCGGCGGCAGCCAGAGGACCGCGAAGCCGCCGAGGCGCGGCAGACCGAGCTCCACCGGGTCGCCGACGAAGAGCCGATACCACAGCCAAGCGGCGATCGGCGTGAGGACGAAGGCCACCCTGAGGAGGCGGCGGCGGCGGGTTCGTTCCCGAGCTCGGGTGACGTCGAGCACCATGTCGTTCCCCCTGTCTGGCCCGGGCCATCGTACGCCGGGCGACCACGCTGCGTGGTCGCCCGGCGGCGTCATTCCGTCGCCGCCGTCGAGGACTAGTCCCCCCGGTTCTCGTCGGCGGCACCTCGTAGGGTCGCCTCGTGATCGTCCGAACCCTGCCGTCGGGACTCGTCGTCCGGTCCGCCCATCGCCACCTCGGCGAGGCGAGGAGGCTCGTCCACGAGCTGAAGTACCGCCGCGGCCTGTGGGCGGCCGAGCGTCTCGCCACGGCGATGGGGCCGCTCCTCCCCCCGGGGCCGGTGGTCCTCGTCCCCGTGCCCCGGGCTCCCTGGCGGCGGCTCGTCTACGGCATCGATCCCGCCGTCGAGCTCGCGGCCGGGCTCGGCGGGCGCCGAGACGTGGAAGTCCTCGGCCTCCTCCGTCCCGGCCTCCACTGGCGGTCCCACGCCGGCCGATCCCGGCTCCGCCGCGGCTCGCCGCCCTTCAGGGCCGTCGGGGCGTGGCCGCCGCGTCCGATCGTCCTCGTCGACGATGTCGTGACCACCGGCGTCACCCTCGAGGCCGCCGCCGTCGCGCTCGGGAGGCGACCGGTGCTCGCCGTGACCGCGACCGCCGCGGGTACCATCGATCCGGATCGCCGGGGGAGCCGGCGAGCACGAGCCGGAGCCCGAGACCCCCGGACTTCGGACTGTCCACCGTCAGCGGGCGCGTCCCGACGAGAAAGGAGGAACGCGTGAGCGTTCGAGTCCACGGCCGGAACTTCGAGCTCGAGCCCGAGCTGAAACGCCTCGCCGAGGAGAAGGTGGCCCACGCCTCCCGGATCCTCGACGGCCCGGGCGAGGTGGACGTCGAGTTCACCGAGGTCCACAACCCTCGGGCGGCCGACCACCGGTTCACGGTCGAGATCACCGGTCTCGTCGCCGGTCACGTCGTCCGGGTGGAGTCCGCCGCCTTCGACGCCCGGGCCGCCCTCGAGAACGCCGCGGATCGCTACGAGCGTCGCCTCCGTCGGCTCAAGGAACGCCTCGTCGATCGGCGACACGGCAAGCACCGCAACGCGAAAGAACCCCTCAATGCCGCAGCGGAAGGGGTCGAAGAAGAAACCGATCGGGCTTCGATCGTGAAGGTGAAGCGCTTCGCGATGAAGCCGATGACGGTGGAGGAGGCCGTACTGCAGATGGAGATGCTCGGACACGACTTCTTCTTCTTCCTCGACGGCGAGCGCGGGACGTACGCGGTGCTCTACCACCGGAAGGACGGCTCGTTGGGACTGATCGAACCGGAGTGAGATGAGCAGGCTGCTGGTCGTCGACGACGTGCCGCTGTTTCGGGCGGGGCTCGTCTCGGCGCTTCGTGAGGCGGGATTCGAGGTCGTCGGCGAGGCCGACTCCGCCGAAGCGGCGGTGAACGCCGCCGAGTCCCTCCAGCCCGACGTCGTCCTCCTCGACATCCTCATGCCGGGCCTCTCGGGCCTCGAGGTCGTCGAGAAGCTCACCGCCGTCGCGCCGGCCACGAGGGTCGTGCTCCTCACCGGCTCGGAGTCGGAGGAGGACCTCCTCGCCGCGATCAAGGCAGGTGCCCGGGGATACCTCGTCAAGGACATGCCCTTCCCCGAGCTCGTCCGGTCGATCGAGGCGATCCTCGAGGGGGGCGCGGCGATCTCCCCGCAGATGGCCGGGAAGCTCTTCGACGTCGGACGCCAGCTCCTCCGCCACCAGGAGCTCCTCGCCTCGAGACGGCCGACCTTGACGGGTCGGGAGATCGAGGTGCTCCAGATGGTCGCCAAGGGGCACACCTCCCGGGAGATCGGGGAGCTCCTCTACATCTCCGAGAACACCGTCAAGAACCACATCCGCAACATCCTCGACAAGCTCGGCCTCCACTCGCGGAACGAGGCCGTGCTCTACGCGGTCCGCGAGAACCTCATCACCCTGGGATGAGATGAGCCACCCCGCCGCGCTCGACCGGTCCGAACGGGAGCTCCTCGAGCTGCTGAACGGGCTCGGGGCGGCGTGGGTCACCTTCCAGCTCTACCCCAACCCCCTCGACCAGGCCCCCTTCCTCCGGGCCGTCGACCTCCTCGCCGAGCACGCCGGCGACCTGCCGCCGATCGGCATCGGACCGGGCACCTTCTTCGTGGGCGGGGAGGAGATCGTCCCCGAACGGGAAGGGGTCGAGAAGTTCGCCCGTCAGCTCTTCGTCCACGACGTCGAGACCCTCGAGGTGGTCGGGGATCCCACCGCCCAGGGTCTCGCCGCCTTCTTCGAGGTCATCTCCCGACCCGACGACGAGGTCGCCGACGCCGGCGGCATCGCCGCGGCGCTCGTCGGCATGCCGTCGTCGGGGCTGCGAATCAAACAGCGAGGGCTCCTCAACCTCGTCGCCGGCGACGGCACCGAGTCGGAGCCCATCGACCCCCTCGCCGAGCTCGTCGGGGAGCTCCCCGAGCCGGCGCGCGCCGCCCTCCACGGGGCCGATCCCGACGAGATCGCCGAGGCGATCGTCGAGCTCGAGGACGGCGACGGGGACCCGTCGGCGGTCTACGTGGACGCCTTCCACGAGCTCCGGGAGCGGATCGACGACGCCCGCGCCGATCCGGCGGCGTCGCTCCGGGCCGGGATCCGGCTGCCTCCGGAAGACCCCTACCGGACGCTGCGCTCCTACATCGAGTCGTTCTTCCATCTGCCCCGATGGCTCCAGGTCGAGGTCCTCGAGCGGGTCCTCGCCGAGCTGTCGCGCCCGGGCCACCAGATGTTCCTCGACCAGTTCTCGGGGAACGATCTCAGCGAGCTGCTGCCCGAGCTCTCCGAGCCCGCCCAGGAGCGACTCCTCGAGTACGCCGTCCAGGCCGCTTCGGACCGGGCGGGTCATCCCCTCGACCTCCTCGCCGGACTGTCGTCGGCCGTCGAGGTGGAGGCGGCACGCCGGTCGGTCGCCGACCGGGTCACCGACGTCCTCAGGGCGGCGTCCCGGGGCGTCTTCGTCGGAGACCTCGAGGTCCTCCGTTCCGAGATGGAGGCCGAGATCGATCCGGGCCGCTTCGAGCTCGAGGTGATCCGCGGCCTCTTCGAGTGCGAGGGTCGACAGGATCGTTTC
Source organism: Actinomycetota bacterium (assembly GCA_011371355.1). GTDB lineage: Bacteria > Actinomycetota > Acidimicrobiia > Spongiisociales > UBA5794 > DRQR01. The sequence continues at coordinate 16,830 of DRQR01000176.1, read as the reverse complement.
CAGCGGGTCGCCCGGGTGTGGACCGGGCGCTTCACCCGCCACCTCCGCCGCAACGAACTCCCCCAGGCCCATCGGCTGCTCGTCGGGGTCCTCGACGATCCGCCCTTCGGCGAGGACCGGCTCCCGGTGGTTCGCCGAGCCCTCGAGCGGATGACGACCACCGACGTCCTCTTCCGGATCGCGGACGCCGACGAGACCGAGCTCGCCGACGAGATCCTCGCCCGCCTCGGCTCCGCCGCCGTCGAGGTGCTCGTCGCGAAGCTCGGGGAGGAGGAGGACGCCGCTCGGCGACGCCATCTCGTCGAGGTCCTCGGCCGGGTCGTGCGCGAGCGTCCCCGAGACCTCGAGGGGCATCTCGGGGACCACCGGTGGTACCTCGTGCGGAACCTCGTCGCGGCCCTCGGACTGTCGGGGACGCCCCGGGCCGTCGACTCGGTTCGGCTCGTCGCCGATCACGCCGACCATCGAGTCCGGACCGAGGTGCTCCGCGCCTACGTGCGACTCGATCGCGACGCGGCGATTCCGGCCCTCGTCCGGGCCCTCGCCGATCCCCACGAGCGGGTGCGGCAGAACGCCATTGGGCTCCTCGAAGCCGTCGAGGCGGAGGACGTCGACGCCCTCTTGGTCAACGAGCTGGCTCGGGACCGTCTCCCGACCGACACGGCGGTCGCCGTCGTCGAGCTCCTCGGTCGGCGCGGGGGACGCAGGGCGGAGGGGTGCCTGCGAGAGCTCGCCGGCCGGCGATTCGTCTTCGGGAGTCGCCGACGTGCCCTCAGGCGGGCCGCGCGCGCGGCGCTGGAGGCAGACTCGTGAGCGCCGCCGCCGAACGCCAGGTGTCCGCCTTCCTCGGCGGCCTCCGCCGCCTCTCCCGCCAGGTGGGGCTCTACCCGGAGGGTCATCCCGCCACCCAGGAGGCCGTCGAGCTGCTCGGCGAGGCCGTCCAGGAATTCCTCGACGGCGAACCCGAGGTCACCCTCACGATCTTCCAGGAGGCCTTCTTCCGCAACCGGGTCGTCGTCCCCCATGCCTCGCTCGAGTACCGGAGCCTCCTCCAAGAGATGGAACAACGGGGCCTCGAGACGATCACCCTCGTGCCACCGATCTCCGCGGCGGACCTCTTCGACCTCGCCGCCTTCGTCGGCGGGGTGTCCGACGATCTGCCGGCGGACGGCACCATCGTGCTCAACGAGCCAATGACCGTCGACCCGGAGCTCGACCCCACTCCCGCCTCGAAGCTCCGCACCTCCTACGGGAACGTCCTCGACGCGATCCGGCACGCGTCGTCGGCGATGGTCGTGCGGGGCTCCTTCGAGCTCGGCACCGTGGTCGACGCCGTCGAGGGGCTCTTCGAGCACACGCTGTCCCATCCGGGTGCGGCGCTCCTGCTGTCGACGGTGAAGTCCCACGACGAGTACACCTTCTTCCATTCGGTGAACGTCTGCATCCTCTCGCTGGCGGTCGGCCAGATGATCGGCGTCGACCGGGACGTCCTCGTTCCCGCCGGAGTCGGCGCCGTCCTCCACGACATCGGCAAGGTCGCCGTCTCCCCCGAGATCCTCAACTACCCGGGGCGCCTGTCGGCGGAGCAGTGGAAGGAGATCGAGATCCATCCCCAGGAAGGCGCCCTGGCGATCCTCGCCGCCGGGGGCGAGGGCTCCGAGATCGCCGCGAACGTCGCCTTCGAGCATCACGCCCGCTTCGACGGCGAGGGCTATCCGCGGGTCAGTCGGGTGCGCCGCCCCCACGTCTACAGCCGCCTCGTCCAGGTGGTGGACACCTACGATGCGATCACCTCCCGGCGGGCCTACCGACGCGCGGAGGGGCCCTCCCGGGCGCTGCAGATCCTCCTCGACGGCGCCGGGAGCTACTGGGATCCGGACCTCGTCCGGGCGTTCATCCAGATGATGGGCGTCTACCCGCCCGGGTCGATCCTGCGGGTGGACGACGGGGCGATCGCCGTCGTCGTCTCGAGGACCGAGGAACCCGGGGCGCCGCTGTCGGTGGTCACCGTCGTCGGTCCCGACGGGTGCCACCTCGACGAGCCCGAGCCGACCATCCTTCCCCTCGACCGGGTCGTCCGTCAGGAGCTCCCCGACGACGTCGGGGTCGACCCGGCATCCCTCCTCGAGACGATCGAGGGCGGGCTTCGGGTCTGAGGGGGGTTCGGAAAACCGCCTCCTGGTCGTAGTATCTGGGCGATGTCCATCCTCGCCAAGGTCCTCCGGGTCGGCGAGGGCAAGCGCATGCGACAGCTCACCCAGGTCGTCGAGCGCGTCAACGCCCTCGAGCCGGAGATCGCCGCCCTCGACGACGCCGCCCTCGCCGCGAAGACCGGCGAGTTCAAGGCGCGGCTCTCCCGGGGGGCGTCGCTCGACGACCTCGAAGTGGAGGCCTTCGCCGTCGTGCGGGAGGCGGCCCGCCGCACCCTCGGCCAGCGGCACTTCGACGTCCAGGTGATCGGTGCGGCGGCCCTGCACCGGGGGATGATCGCCGAGATGCGTACCGGCGAGGGGAAGACCCTCGCCGCGACGATGCCCTCGTACCTCAACGCGCTCGCCGGAGAAGGGGTCCACGTCGTCACCGTCAACGACTACCTCGCCAAGCGCGACGCCGAGTGGATGGGCCGGATCCACCGCTTCCTGGGGCTCGAGGTCGGGCTCATCCAGGCCGACATGACCCCCGCGGAGCGGCGTCCCGCCTACGCCGCCGACATCACCTACGGGACGAACAACGAGTTCGGCTTCGACTACCTGCGGGACAACATGGCGATGCGCACCGCCGACCTCGTCCAGCGGGGCCACCACTACGCGATCGTCGACGAGGTCGACTCGATCCTCATCGACGAGGCGAGGACGCCGCTCATCATCTCGGGACGGGTGGGGGAGACCGGGAAGTGGTACGAGGAGTTCGCCCGGATCGTCGCCCGGCTGCGGCCCGACGTCGACTTCGAGGTCGACGAGAAGAAGCGCCAGGTCGTCGTCACCGAGGAGGGCATCCGTCGAGTCGAGCAGATGCTCGGGGTCGACAACCTCTACGACTTCTCGAACGTCGACCTCGTCCACCATCTCGACGTCGCCCTCAAGGCCCGCACCCTCTACCAGCGAGACGTCGACTACCTCGTCCGCAACGGCGAGGTGCTCATCGTCGACGAGTTCACCGGCCGGGTCCTCGAAGGGCGGCGCTACTCCGAGGGTCTCCATCAGGCGATCGAGGCGAAGGAGGGGGTGCGGATCAAGGAGGAGAACCAGACCCTGGCGACGATCACCCTCCAGAACTACTTCCGTCTCTACGAGAAGCTCGCCGGCATGACCGGGACGGCGAAGACCGAGGAGGGGGAGTTCGCCGAGATCTACGGCCTCGACGTCGTGGTGGTCCCCACGAACCGTCCCGTCATCCGCATCGACCAGCCCGACCTCGTCTACGTCGACGAGGAGCACAAGTTCGCCGCCGTCGCCGACGACATCGAGGAACGGCATCGGGCCGGCCAGCCCGTCCTCGTCGGCACGGTGTCGATCGAGAAGTCGGAGCGGCTGTCGAACCTGCTGAAGAAGCGGGGGATCCCCCATCAGGTCCTCAACGCGAAACACCACGAGCGCGAGGCCCAGATCATCGCTCAGGCCGGGAAGCTCGGCGCGGTGACCGTGGCGACGAACATGGCCGGGCGAGGCGTCGACATCATGCTCGGGGGCAACCCGGAGGAGCTCGCCAAGTCGGAGTTGGCGAAGAAGGGGTTGACGCCCGACGACGACGAGTGGGAGGAGGCCTTCGCCGAGGCCGTTGCCCGCCACCGGCAGGCCACCGAGGAGGAGCGGGAGCAGGTCCTCGCCCGCGGCGGCCTCTACGTGTTGGGGACCGAACGGCACGAGTCCCGCCGGATCGACAACCAGCTCCGGGGCCGGTCCGGCCGTCAGGGGGACCCCGGCGAATCACGGTTCTACCTCTCCCTCCAAGACGACCTCATGCGGCGGTTCGCCCACGACCGGGTGGCCTCGATCATGCAGCGCCTGAAGATCCCGCCCGACGTGCCCATCGAGCACAACATCGTGACGAAGGCCATCGAACGCGCCCAGACCCAGGTCGAGTCCCAGAACTTCGAGATCCGCAAGAACGTCCTCAAGTACGACGAGGTGATGAACACCCAGCGGGAGATCATCTACCGCTGGAGGAACGAGATCCTCCGAGGCGACCACCCCGACCAGCTCGTCGCCAAGTGGCGGACCGAGGTCGCCGAGGCCCTCGTCGACGAGCTCGCCGCCGGCGGCGTCGACCCCTACGACTGGGACTGGGAGCACTTCACCACGCAGCTCCGGGTGCTCTATCCCACCACGATCACCCCCGAGGGCTTCGGCGAGGACGTCGACCGCGACGAGGTCCTCGATGCGGTCGTCGCCGACATGGAAGCTCGCTATGCCGAGCGGGAGGAGACGCTCGGCACCGACGTCCTGCGGCAGCTCGAACGCCAGGTCGTCCTGTCGGTCATCGACAACAAATGGCGGGAACACCTCGCCGAGATGGACTATCTCCGGTCGGGGATCGGCCTCAGGGCCATGGGGCAGCGCGACCCGCTCGTCGAGTACCAGCGGGAGGCCTACGACGCCTTCGCCGCCCTCGTCGACGAGGTGAAGTTCGACTCGATCCGGTACCTCTTCCACGTCCAGGTGGCCCGGGAGCAGCCTCGGCCCCGACCCGTTCAGGTGACGACCTCGTCGGCCAAGAGCGTCGCCCAGCTCAAGACCCGCCAGGCTCGGCGCGACCCGACGAAGGTGGGTCGGAACGATCCGTGCCCATGCGGGTCGGGGAAGAAGTACAAGCGCTGCCACGGCGCCCCGGGTGCCGAGCCCCTCGCCGCGACCTGAACGCGCCTCGGCCACCGCTAGCCTGCCCGCCATGGAAGTCGCCGATCTCCGTGCCGAACTCAACGATCTCCGGTCTCGGCTCGACGACGCCCGGAGGTTCCTTTGACGTCGCCGGGAAGCAGGCGGAACTCGCCGAGCTGAGGGCGCGCGCCTCGGCGCCGGATCTCTGGGAGGACCAGCGGGAGGCGCTCGAGGTCACCCGGAGGCTCGCCCGCCACGAGCAGACGATCGCCCAGATCGAGTCCCTCGCGTCGCGCCTCGAGGACGCCGAGGTGCTCCTCGACATGGCGGTGGAGGAGTCCGACGAAGCGACCCTCCGCGACGTCGCCGCGGAGCTCACCTCGATCGGCGACGAGCTCGCCCGGCTCGAGCGGGAGGCGCTCTTCTTCGGGGAGTACGACGACCGTCCGGCGATCATGACCATCCACGCCGGCGCCGGCGGTGTCGATGCCCAGGACTGGGCCGAGATGCTCTTCCGGATGTACACCCGCTACCTCGACCGGGCCGGGTTCCGGTACGAGGTCGACGAGTACCAGGAGGGTGAGGAGGCCGGCATCAAGTCGGTGACGATCACCATCGAGGGCGACCACCCCTACGGGACCTTCGAGGGCGAGCGGGGCGTCCATCGGCTCGTCCGCATCAGCCCCTTCGACGCCCAGGCGCGTCGGCACACCTCCTTCGCCGCCGTCGACGTCGTTCCCGAGGTCGAGGTCGAGGAGGTGGAGATCAACCCCGACGACCTGCGCATCGAGACCTTCCGGTCGCAGGGCGCCGGAGGCCAGCACGTCAACGTCACCGACTCGGCGGTGCGGATCACCCATCTGCCCACCGGGGTCGTGGTGAGCTGCCAGGCGGAACGATCCCAGATCCAGAACCGGGCCCGGGCCATGCAGATCCTCGCCGCTCGCCTCGCCGAGCTGAAGCGTCAGGAGCAGGAGGCGGAGATCGCCGCGATCCGGGGGGAGCAGACCGAGGCGGCGTGGGGGCGGCAGATCCGCTCCTACGTCCTCCAGCCGTACCAGATGGTCAAGGATCTCCGCACCGGCGTGGAGATCGGAAACGTCCAGGGCGTCCTCGACGGCGACCTCGACACCCTGATCGACGCCTACCTCCAGTGGCGTCGCAGCCGGCGGGCCGAGGACTGAGCCCCCTCCTCCGTGTCGCGATCGACCGGGACTCCCCGCCGAGGGGCGTCACCGAAATGGCACCGGTTGTGCAGGTGCGGCGGTAACCTCGCCTCGGCGCGGGGTGGGGCCGGAGAACGCAGCCGAACGAGGATCCCCCTTGATCCGTCTCGAGAACGTCACGAAGGTCTACGAGGGCGGCGTCGTCGCGCTCAAGGACGTCACCGTGGACATCCAGAAGGGCGAGTTCGTCTTCCTCGTCGGACCGTCCGGTTCGGGCAAGTCGACGCTCATCCGGCTCCTCATCCGGGAGGAGCTCCCCACCTCGGGAGACGTCTGGGTCGCCGGCAAGCACGCCTCCCAGCTCCCGAACTGGAAGGTGCCGCACCTGCGCCGGTCGATCGGCACCGTGTTCCAGGACTTCAAGCTCCTGCCGAACAAGACCGTCTACGAGAACGTCGCCTTCGCCATGGAGGTGATCGGGAAGCCCAAGAGCGTCGTGCGCACCCAGGTACCTCAGGTCCTCAAGCTCGTGGGCCTGTCGGCGAAGGCCGACCGGTATCCCCGTCAGCTCTCGGGTGGGGAGCAGCAGCGGGTCTCGGTGGCCCGGGCGTTCATCAACCGCCCGCTCATCCTCCTCGCCGACGAGCCCACCGGGAACCTCGATCCGGCCACCTCGGTGGGGATCATGCGGATCCTCGACCGGATCAACCGGACGGGGACCACCGTGGTCATGGCCACCCACGATCACGCGATCGTCGACGCGATGCGCCGGCGCGTCGTGGAGCTCGAGCGAGGCCGGGTCGTCCGCGACGAGCACCGCGGGGTCTACGAGACCCTGGAGCAGCCGCCGTCGAGACCCACCGCGGTGGTCGGCACCGACGCCGCCACGGTCACCGACGGCACCGCCGACGTGGAGCTCGAGGTCGATGCAGCGACCGACGCCGACGCCGAGGAGCCCGCCGGGCCGGAGCCGGAGCCGGCGCCGTCGGCGGAGGCGGGCCCCTCCGAGGTGGAGGAGTCGCCGTGAACCGGGCCGTCTACGCGATCCGTGAGGCCTTCACGAACATCTCGAGGAACGCCCTCGTCGTGCTCGGCGCGGTCCTCGCCGTCTTCATCTCCCTCAGCCTCACCTTCGGAATCCTCGTCTTCGGCGAGATCGTGCGGGTGAACACCACGACGTGGGCGAACGACGTCCGGGTCATCGCCTTCCTCTCCGACGACCTGACCCCCGCCGAGATCGACGGCCTCCAGCGGGAGGTGCGGTACTGGCCGGAGGTGCGGGACGTCTTCTTCGTCTCGAAGGCCGAGGCCCTCGAGGAGGCCAAGGAGCTCCTCGCCTCGAACCCGGCCGCCCTGCAGGTGATCCTCGAGAGCCCCGACGTCGTGCCGGCGTCGATCCGCATCCAGCCGAGCGACCCGAAGGACTACGAGCAGATCGTCCTGCGGCTCCGGGGGATCCCCGGCGTCGACAAGGTGGTCTCGGCGGGGCCGGCCATCGACGCGATGATCGGCGTCCGTGACGGTCTGCGGATCCTCTTCTGGTTCGCGACCGCGGCGTTGACGGTGGCCGCCATCGCCCTCATCGCGAACACCATCCACATGGCGGTCTACGCCCGGCGGGAGGAGATCGAGATCATGCGGCTCGTCGGGGCGTCGAACTGGTTCATCCGCACGCCGTTCCTCGTCGAGGGGGCGATCGAGGGCCTCGTCGGGGCGGTGCTCGCGGTGACCTTCGTCGTGGTCGGTCACCGGCTCCTCGTCGATCGTTTCGCCGGGTTGCCGCAGTGGATCGACGTGTCGGTGTCGAACGGGTTCATGTTGCAGTGGGGTGCGCTGGTCCTGCTGTTCGGGGTCGTGACCGGGTTGATCGGTTCGTCCCTGAGCCTCGCAGTCCATCGTCACCTCCGCGCATGACCCGGCTCCGTCTCGTCTGCCTCGCCCTCGTCGTCTCCCTCGGCGTCGCCGCCGTTCCCGTCCCGGCGGTGGCCGGCGGGCGGGACGCCGACGACCTCGCCCGGGTCTCCCGGGAGATCGATCGGCTCCGACGGCGCATCTCGGACCGGGCCGCGGAGCGCTCCGAACTCGCCGCGTCGGTGCGGGCCGCCGGGGAGCGTCTCGCCGAGCTCGAGGCCGACATCTCCCACATCGAAGACCGGATCGGCGTCCTCGACGCCGGGATCGCCCTCCGACGCCGGGAGCTCGCCGCCCTCCGCGACGAGCTCCTCCTCCGGTACCGCCGGCTCGGCGAGCTGCGGATCGCCCGGCGGCAGGCCGAGGCGGCGGCGCGCCGCTGGGCGGTGGAGACCTACATGCACGTCGGGGGATACGACGGCACGATCGCGTTCACCACGGAGGTGGTGAGCGACGCGGTGGTGACCGCCGGGTACCTCGACCGGCTCGCCGCCGAGGGGTCCGAGGCGATCGGCCGCTGGCAGGCCGCGGTCCGGGAGGAGGAGGCCCTCCTCGCCGAGGTCGCCGCGGCCGAGCGGGAGGCCGAGGCGCTCCTCGCCGAGCTCGCCGCCGAAGAGGCCGAGCTCGCCGCCGCCCGGGTCGAGCTCGCCACCCGCCGGGCCGAGGTCGTCGCCGAGTTGGAACGCCACCGGGCCCTCCTCGAGGAGGTCGAGGCGGAGATCGACCGGTGGGAGGGGGAGCTCGTCCGTCTCCAGCGGGAACAGGCGTCGATCCGCCGGATCATCGAGGAGCGGTCCCGTCCCAAGGTGGCGAGGGCCGGGCGCTACTACCGGCCGGTGTCCGGCCCGGTGGTCTCCCGGTTCGGACCCCGGGTGCATCCGATCTACGGCACCGTGCGGATGCACAACGGCCTCGACATCGACGCGCCCGCCGGCGAGCCGATCTCGGCCTTCGCCCGAGGCCGGGTGATCTTCGCCGGCTGGAAGGGCGGGTACGGGAAGGCGGTGATGATCGATCACGGCGGTGGGATGGTGACCCTCTACGCCCACCAGTCGCGCCTCGCGGTGGAGGTCGGCCAGCAGGTGCGGGGCGGTCAGGTCATCGGCTACGTCGGCTCGACGGGCCTGTCCACCGGACCCCACGTCCACTTCGAGGTGCGGATCGACGGGGAGCCCGTCGACCCTGCCCGCTACCTGTAGCCTGCGGCCCATGGCCGGCCGCAAGACCGTGGCGACGAACCGCCGCGCCCGTCACGACTACGAGATCCTCGACACCTACGAGGCCGGGATCCAGCTCACCGGCTCGGAGGTGAAGTCGCTGCGGGCCGGTCAGGTGCAGCTCAAGGACGGCTTCGCCGTGGTCCGCGACGGGGAGCTGTGGCTCGAGAAGGTCCACATCGCTCCCTACTCCTTCTCCCGGGCCGGGGGCCACGACCCGGAGCGACCCCGGAAGCTCCTCATGCATCGCCGGGAGATCGACCGGCTCGCCGGGAAGATGCAGGAGCGGGGACTGACCCTCGTCCCCCTGTCGATCTACTTCACCCACGGTCTCGCCAAGGTGGAGCTGGGACTCGCCAAGGGCAAACGGACCCGGGACAAGCGTCGGGACCTCATCGACCGTCAGCAGCGCCGGGAGATGGATCGGGCCCGTCGGCGGCGGTGAGTCAGCCGAACTCGGCGAGTCGGGCGAAGAGCCGCTCGACCTGGTCGGCGGGGAGGTAGCCGGCGGTGCGGAAGAGGACGGTGCCGTCGCCGTCGGTGACCACCCAGAAGGGGAAGGCGGTGACGCCGAGCCGGCGGGCGAGGGAGAGGTCCTCGTCGACGACGACCGGGAAGGGCAGGGCGAGGTCGTCGAGGTAGGGCTCGAGGGGGTTGCCGCGGGAGGGATCGATGGAGGTGGTGATCGACACGAGCTCCATCCCCTCGAGGTCGGCGGTGGGGTACCAGCCGTCGAGCTCGGGCAGCTCCTTCTGGCAGAAGGGACACCAGTGGGCCCAGACGAGCCAGACCCGTCGAACGCCGTCGGCGGGGTCGATGCGCAGCTCCGCGTCGGTGTAGTACTCGGGCCCGGCGATCGGGCCGAGGCGAGCCCCGACGGCCGGGTCGGGGCCTCCCTCGGGGAGCGGGGGGAGTCCGTCGCTCGACGACGACACGTCGGCTCGGCTGGCGCCGGCGGCGGCGACGGCGTCGACGGCGGCGTCGAGGGCGGCCACCTCGGTGCGGAGCCGCCGCAGCTCGTCGTTCGTCTCCCCGAGGCGGAGGGCCAGGTAGAGCTGCATGCCGAGGAGTGCGACCACGGCGACGGCGAGGCCGAGGAGGAGGGGGGAGCCGCGTCGTCGTGCGGCGTGCCGGGCAGAGCCGCGACCGACGTCGACCACGGCGGCGTCGAGGGCGTCGGGTGCCGCGGCGTCGGAGCTCGGGGTCTCGGGCGTCGACATGGCCACCAGGCTACGCCGCGAAACGGGGAACGATCCGTCGGGACCGTGCGTTATCCTGTCGACGACGCCGCAGGGCGTCGCCCCCGCCGTGGCTCGCCGCGGCGAACCCGGGGGTGAACTGGTTTCGACCGTGAGGGTCGAAGCGCCGGAAGCGAGCCGAGGTCCCCGGAGTCCTCGTAAAAGAGCCGGGAACAACCAACAAGTGCCGAAGACAACTTCGCACTCGCTGCCTGATTGAGCAGCGTGTCCGCCCGGTGGGTGCCTGCCTCGCCGGGACCGGGCATCGCAATGCAGGATGCCCCCGCCGGGGTTCCGGGACCGGCGGGGAAAGCTCATCCCGGATAGGGCCCGAGGGAACTGGCCGACAGAGTCCTCGGGTTCCGAACGCTCGCTGTCGGCTGCGCTCGGAGATGCCGGCGCGGAAGCCTCATGGGACGGGGGTTCGATTCCCCCCACCTCCACCGGGACCCCTTCGGGGGTCCCGCGCCGCGTCGGGGGTCGCTCCCCGCGCTCAGCGGTCTTTGAGTTGGTCGGCGATGGGTTGGCGGGCGGTGAGGGGTCCGAGGAGGGGGGCGGCGGCGACGGCGACGAGGAGGGTGGAGGCGGCGGTGCGGGCGGCGATGAGGGCCTGGTCGGGCTGGGGGGTGTGGCCGGTGGCGGCGGCCCAGGCGGCGGCCGCCCACAGGGCGCCGGCGATCCCGCCGACGAGCAGCGGGAGGGCGGCTTCGACGGCGCCGAGGACGAGGAGTCCGGCGGGTCCGGTGCCGACGGCCCGGTAGAGGCCGATGTGGGCGCGGCGGAGCCAGGTGGCCGACCACACCGAGGCGGCGAGGAGGAGGCCGGCGGCGACCCAGGCGGCACGTTGGGGACGTTGGGCGAGTTCGGTGAGGGGGTCTCGGGAGAACTCGTCGAGGCGGATCCAGGGGCGGACGACGAGCTGGTCGCCGGTGTCGGCGAAGCGGGTGTCGAGGAGCTCGATGCGTCCCGATCGGGCGCCGGGGGCGTATTCGACCCAGCATTGGGTGGTCGTGCCCGTCGGCGGGACGACGTGGAGGATCCAGCGGGCGACCTGGGGGTTGCGCGCCTCGGTGTCGATCACCGCGCCCACCTGGCGGGCGGCGTCGTCGACGGCGAGCCACATGCCGGCTTCGACGCCGAGTTCGTCGGCGGCGGCGCGGCCGAGCACCCACCGGTCGGCGACGGCGGCGACGGTGGGGTGGGGGTCGGTGGTGAACAGGCGGAGGGCGCCGGTGGTGGTCCGACCGGTCTGGAACAGGGTGCCGGGGGCGAGGTTCGTCTCGACGGGGCCGGCCTGGTCGAGCGCCGCGGCGGCGACGACGCCGTCGAGGTCGGCGAGGGCGACGCAGCGGGCGACGGGGAGCCCGTCGTCGTTCGTGGCGATCACGACGTGGCCGCCGGAGGCGTCGAAGCGGGCTCGGAAGTCGAGGAGGTCCTGGGTGAAGGCGAGCTCGGTGAACACGAGACCGCCGACCACCCCGGCGGCGACCAGGGCGAGGAGCACGGTGCGGGTGGGGGAGCCGGCGACGTTCCGGACCGCGTCGACCACGAGGTCCCGCAGCCGCCAGCTCACGGGGTCGTCCTCTCGGTGAGCCGGCCGTCGACGAGGCCGAGGACCCGGTCGCAGCGCCCGGCGACCTCGGGGTCGTGGGTGGCCACCACCAACGCCGTCTCGGGGCGCCGAGCGGCCCAGAGGGCGTCGAGGACCGTGAGGGAGGTGGCGTGGTCCAACTGGCCGGTGGGTTCGTCGGCGAGGATCACCCTCGGGGCCGCGGCGGTCGCCCGGGCGATGCAGACCCGCTGGAGCTCCCCACCCGACAGCTCCACCACCGGGGCGTCGGCTCGGGAGGCCAACCCCACCGCCGCGAGGGCTTCCCGGGCGCGGCGGGACGCCACCGGTCGGGGCACTCCCCGAGCGAGGAGCCCCAACGCCGCGTTGTCGAGTGCGCTGCGATGACCCAGCACGTTGACGGTCTGGAACACCCAGGTGAACCACTCGGCTCGGAGCCGGCCCCGCCGTCGGGTCCCCGCCGGCTCCCCGGCCACGAGCACCTCCCCGTCGGTGGGCGCCGTCAACAGGCCGAGGATCGACAGCAGGGTCGTCTTCCCCGACCCCGACGGGCCCATCACCGCCACCGCCTCCCCGGACTCCACGGTCAGGTCCACCCCGTCCAACACCCACGGACCTCGCCCGTAGCGGTGACGCACCCCCACCAGGGACACGGGCGCCGTGGTGGGGGTCATGGACAGCTCGGCGCGTCGAAGACGTCCTGGGGGTTCACGAGCACCTCGTCTCCGGGCTCGAGGCCGTCGGCCACGTCCACCCGGGAGACCCGGCCCCCGCCCAAGACCACCCCACGGGCCACGAACCCGTCCCCGTCGGGTACGAAGACGCACGTCGCCCCCTCGGCGTCGGCGACCACCGCGGTGGCGGGGATCTCCAACACCGCGAGCGGCTCGGCCCGCCGGATCCGTCCCGAGACGAACTCCTGGGCCGGATCCAGCACCGATCCCAGGGTCTCCAATCCCTCGTCGGTGACCGCTGCGTCGACCACCGCCACCTCGACGTCTCCCACCTCCAACACCCACTCGCCCTCCTCGGCGAAGCGCCGATCCTCCTGATCCCGCAACGACACCTCCACCAGCGGCGTCGCCCCCACCAACACCGGCGATCCCGCCCCCGGCGCCGGCGCTCCCACCCGCAGCGGCGTCTCCGCCACGACGAACCCGTCCTCGGGGAGCCACACCACCCAACCCGGATCGAACACCCCGTCGGGCTTCACCACCCCCAGGGTCTCCGACCAGGCCTTCACCGCCCTCGTCAGGTCCCGGCCGAACAGGCCGTCCACCTCTCCTTCGAAGAACCCCGCCTCGACGAGCCAGGCCTCCAACATCGCCACGTCCCGCCCCACGTCCCGCCTCCCCAACCTGCGCCAGAAGGGCTCCGGGGTAGTCAGGGCCACCCGAGCCACGCCGTCGATCCCGACCACCTCGTCCCCCGACGACACCACCCGCCCCGCCTCGACCGCCACCGACGTCACCGTCCCGAACCATCCCGGCGCCACCACCACCGGCGCCTCCCCCCACACCGGCACCACCGTCACCGCCCGCCGATCCGACACCTCCCGGGACTCCACCGCCACCACCACCGGCACCGGCTCGGGCTCCAACCCCGACAGACGCTCCGACGTCTCCGACCGCAACCACACCAACAACCCCGCCGGGACGGCCACCACCAACACCGCCGCCACGAGCAGGGACCAGCCGCGTCTCATGCCCGCAACCCTACCCATCCGGCCCGGCTCCGCCACGACCCACCCGCGCACGCGAAGAAACCCCTTGACCCCCCCTTCTGGAGTACCTTCTGTGGTAGGGAGGACACGCAGAGTGTCCGGGGGGAGGAGAAAGGAGATGGAACAGCCATGATGCGACGAGCCCCCACCGTCGTGCTCCTATTCGCCATGGGCCTGGTTGCGCTCGCAGGGGTCGCAGAAGCCCACTCGCACTTCGGGCAGATGGGACCCAACGGGAGATGGAAGGACTGCGCGATCGAGTGGGAACATGCACACTCGCCCTCGCGCGCGGAGGCGGTCACCACGAACTCTGGCATCCTCCTGTGCGACGCGATCAACGTGAAGATCCATTACAAGCTCGACGGTCTCTTCTACACGGATTGGGACGCCGACAAGGTTCCCCCGATCACCTCCACCAGCGAGGGCACGGACAACGGCTACGACGTGTTCTACTGGAGCTCCCACGACGCGAAGCCGACGGGGGCGTCGTACTGGATCGGCGGCAGGAAGTACCACTGAGGGCGTACCCTTGAGCATGCGCGGATGGGAGCCGAGGCGTTCTGCTTCGCGAGCATGTCGGTGCCGTACGCTGGCTAGCCGATGGGCGATGACCCTGGGGTTGGCGCTGCTGGCTGGGGCGTGCGTGGGAACGGGTTCGGCCTCGACGACGCTGCCTGCCGACGTGCAGGCGATCATCGAGAACGCCTCCGGGGTGGTCGCCGACATCGTCGCCGACGGGGAGGTGACGATCGCCGAGATGGAGCGAGCCGCATTGGCGGCCCGGGCGTGTATCGAGGAGTCGGGGGTGTTGCTCGTCGACTTCGAGTTCAAGCCCTTGGGTCCCGGAGGCGACCTCAGCTACTCGGTGGCGGGGGTCTCCTCGGACGCAGCACAATCCGCCAGCGAGGTCGCCGATGGCTGCATTGAACGGTTCTACATGCCGGTGACCAGGGTCTACTCGGCGCTTCACCCGCTCACCGAGGAGGACCTCGCCCGGCTCCAGGCCCGGTTCGTCGAGTGTGTGCGGGACCGAGGGGTGGAGGTCACCGACTATGCGACGGCCTGGGAGCGGGCAGATCGCGAACTGCGCCGGGAGTGTCTCCTCGCTGCCGAGAGGTGAGGTGCCGCCGCTTGGCAGGGGATCGCCGCGGGGCCGGTGGTGGCCGGCCACGGGAAGCAACCCCTTGACCCCCCCTTCTGGGGTACCTCCTGTGGTAGGGAGGACACGCAGGGTGTCCATGGGGGTGTGGGGGAAGGAAGGAGGCCATCGTGATTCGGAGGAGTTCCATCCTTGCTGTTGCCTTCGTCCTGTTCTTCGGCCTGGCGGTGCCCGGTGTCTCGGCATGGTCGGTGGCTGGGTGCAGGTTCACCGGTGGCAACAGCTTCCTCTCTGGTAACAGGGCCTACGCGTACACGCAGGCGACCAACGGGGGGTGCATGAACGTCTACGCCAAGGTCCACTACAAGGTCGACGGGTACTGGCAGTGGTCAACAACCGCGGCCAACCCACCGGGTGTACTGTTTGTGACGAAGAAGGTGTACGGAGCCGATGACGCCGACCTGGGTCGGCACAAGGCCGTCGCGTCGACCGGCACGCCCTCTTCATGGAAGACCAGCTACTGACCGGGATCCGGGCCGGCCGGTCGCCGGAGCGGATCGAGCGACGTCCGGGCCGAGTGGCCGCGGTGGTTGGGGTGGTGGTGATCGCGGCGGCGGCGTGTTCGGTGGCGGGGTCTCCGTCGGTGCATCCGGAGGCTTCGGAGCAGGTGGCGGAGTTCGTGGATCGCAACTGGGCGGCGATCCCCGATCCGCAGCGGTCGGTGTTGGCCGATCGGTACCTGACCTGGGGTGAGTACGAGGGTGCCGTGTTGGACACCATCGCTTGTCTGCGAGGGCAGGGCATCGAGGTGAACGGGCCCTACGAGATGAACGACGGTCGCTACCTCGACTACGGCTATGTCGGTGGTCCCGACGACGACCAGCCGTGCTACGCGGAACATCTGAGCTTCGTCGCTCAGGCGTGGGAGATCCAGCAGATGCCCACCGGGGTCGAGCTCGAGGAGGTGACGGCTGCCTATGCCGCGTGCCTCACCGAGGCGGGGTACCCGCCGCCGGCCGGCGCCGACCTTCCGGCATTGGAGCTCTTCGTCTTCGAGCTGTTCCAGACCGAAGGTGCCGTACCTGCCGTCGACGCATGCGTCGAGCGGTACTCGAACGCGCACAAGATCACCCGACTCCCGTGATCGTGATCTTCCGGGCGGGGTCGGCTCGACCGGGCTCGGAAGGACACGCCTGGGGCGGCGGTGTGGATGTCGTGGGGAGACCATGTCGCCGACGACGACGCCAACGTGCTCTTCAGCGGGGTCTGGTACGGCTTCCGTCTGCATCACGGCACATGACCCGAGCCGGCCGGGGGCGACGCGCGGTTTCTCGCACGGTGGTCGTGGGGCTGTTGGCGATCGGGATCGTTGCGGCGGCCGCGTGCACGACCGGCTCCTCCGATGGCTCCTCTTCGGGACCGAGGGTCCAGGTAGGGAGCGGGGAGGCATCGGTGACGACCCGGCCGGGGACGGCGGAGACGCCGGACGCGCTCGTGGCCGAGGTCTCGAGGGACGGGCGGGTCACCCACGGGGAGATGGAACGGGTCTTGTTGGCGGCGGTGGCCTGTGTGCGGGCCGCCGGCTACGAGGCCGAGCTCGACGAGTTCCGACCTCGGACGGGTTGGAGCATCGGGGTGATGGGTGACGACCCGGCGACGGCCGAGGCCGCCGACGTCGAGCTGGATCGCTGCGAAGCGCGATTCGTCGGACCCGTCGCCGACGCATATTTCGCCGAGCACGGCTTGTCGGATTCCGAGCGGGAGCTGTGGGATCGCACCTTCGTCGATTGTCTGCGCCGACGCGGCAACGAGGTCGAGGACCGGCCGATCCCCGAGCTGTTCACCGACCCGTCCGTCGTCGGGATCGGCGACTGCAGCGAGGCGGCCGACGCCTTCGTCGCCTCGGGATAGGAGCGCGGCAGCCGGAGGGTCCCGTCGCGGCGCGAGGAGGTGATGGCCGAGGCGGGGGAGGCGGCCCGGGGCGGGACTCGACGGGTGGTTCCGCCGGTGGGTTCCGGGAGACGGGTCGTCGACGAAGACGCACGACGACGTCCTCGGCTCGTGGGGTGGCCGGATCCGTGGGTCGGTG
>DRQR01000175.1 GCA_011371355.1 Actinomycetota bacterium | reverse complement strand
TGCCTTCCCTCGCCTTCGATCCCACCGACGGGGACCGTGCCCTCTACGTCAACAGCCAGTTCGCCTATCTCACCGACGACGCGGGACGGACCTTCGGGCCGGTGTTCGCCGACGAGGTGGCCCCCGACCGATGGCGCTCCCGAGGTCTCGACAACGTCGTCGTCGCCGACGTCGCCGTCTCCGCCGACGGTGAGACGATCTACGCCGGCTACTGGGATCTCGGCTGCTTCCGAAGCCCCGACCGGGGCCGGTCCTGGACGAACTGCAACACCCCCGAACACTCCGATTCCTGGGAGGGCTACGGAGGGTTCACCGGGACGGTGATCACCGACCCGGACCGGCCCGAGGTGGTCTGGGCCGCCCACGGCCAGGACTGGGGATCGCCGGGGACGATCCTGCGCTCCACCGACCGCGGCGCCACCTGGGAGGAGACCTCCGGGCTCCCCGACGCCCTCCACCTCCTCGGGTTGTCGGTGGATCCCACGAGTCCCGTGGACGCCCGAGTCCTCTACGTCACCCATGACGGGGACGTCTACCGCTCCGACGACGACGGCCGCACCTGGAGCCTCGACTTCGCCTGCGGGGGATGCCGAACGACCACGGTCGGTCCCGACGGCGCCGTCTACGCGGGCGGCGAGGCCGGGTTGTGGGCTCGCGACGGCGATGGCGAATGGCTGCCCGTCGAACCTGCGGTCCTCGGCGGCGACGTGGCCGGGCCACCCTGGGAGTGGCGATGGCGCGGCGTGGTGGCGATCGCGATCGGACCCGACGGCGAGCCCTGGGTGGCGGTCCTCGGCGAGGACGGCGGCGTCGCCCGATCCACACCCGACGGCTGGGAGTGGCTCCGAGAGGGCGAGTACTACCGGGACCTCGTCGTCGACGGCGACACCGTCTACGCGGCTTCGTCGTCGGCGATGGAACAGGGAGGCTACGACCCGGCGTCGGTGGGCCTCGAGGTGTCAGTCGACGCCGGCGCCACCTGGCAGGTCCTCGACGACGGCCTCGCCTGGCCCTTCGTGACGAACGTCGCCGTCGGCGACGACCTCGTCGTCATTGGCTCCCCCGGCACCGGCGTCGGGATCGGACGGTGAGTCCCGAGGTCCGGACCGACCGGGCGAGGAGCTCCTCGAGAGCCCCGAGGTCGATCTCGTCGAGCCGCCGGAGGTACCGACACGACTCGCCGAGCCGGTGCGGTCCGAGCGCCGTGAGGAGCTCCCCGTAGGCGTCGAAGCCGTCCATGAGGTAGATCGTGAGGTTCCGCTTCCGCGGCGAGAACCCGGTGAGGAACCAGTCGCCCTCCCGGCCGCTCGCGTAGCGATCGTGGTACTGCCCGAGCCCGACGATGGCGTCGCCCCACATCACCGGGTCGGCTCCGGTGATCCGGGCCATGAGGTCCGGCACCGTGTAGGCGTCGCGTCGTCGGGGATCGCGGCGAGGAACGCCTCCACGTCGCCGTCGGTCGGTCTCGTCTTCGGCTCAGCCATCCGATCGTTCCCTTCCCTCGCCGTCGACGATCCTCACGAGGCGCTGCGGCCGCACTCCGGGGAGGCGCCGCAGCTCCCCCCGCACCTCCAGCTCGAGCTTCACGGCGGTCGTGTACCACGCCACCGACCCGAGCCGGGCACGCTCGTCGTCGGACAGCGACGCCTCGACGGCACCGGGAAGCTCGGCGAACGCCAGGCCCGGCTCCTCGTCGGGAACCACGGCGAGGATCGCAGCCCGAACCCGTTCGAACTTCCACCGGTCGATACGGGTCGGTCCGCGTCCGGGAGTCGGGGTGCGGCAGACGACCTTCTCCTCCAGGGGATCCCCTCTCTCGCTCCGTCGACCCCTCCGAACCTACCCGGCCGGATCGGGAGCCGGACGCCGACCCCCGAGACGCCGTCAGCGCTCCGGCCGATCCTCGGCGAGTTCGGCGACGTAGAGCTCGGCGAGCTCGGCCCGCATCCGGTCCTCGTCGACGTCGGGGCGCTGGGCGGCGTAGATCGCCGCCAGGTCGGGAGCATCCGCCAGCTCCTCCCACGATGCGGGATCCCACAGGCGGGCCCGACGGAAGGCCTTGGCGCAGTGGCCGTACACCTCGGCGGTCTCGACGACGAGGGCGACTTTGGGGCGACGCAGCGCGGGGGTGAACCCGTCGAGGAGCTCGGGATCGACGCTCAGGTGGGCGGGACCGTTGATCCGGAGGGTCTCGTCCTTGCCGGGAACGACGAACAGAAGCCCCGCCCACGGGTTGGCGACGACGTTCCGGAAGGAATCGAGGAGGTTGTTGCCCGACAGGTCGGGAAGGGCGACGTGCCGGTCGTCGAGGACCCGCACGAAACCGGGCGGTCCGCCTCGAGGCGACGCATCGACGGTGCGACCGTCGGAGGTGGCGAGGACGAGGAACGGGCAACGTTCGATGAACCGGATCGAGGCTTCGTCGAGCCGATCGCGAAGCTTCCCGGCGGCCCGAGACGACGGCTCCCGGTAGAGGGTGCGGAGGTCCGCGAGGTCCCGGATCCGATGGTCGTCCATATCCGTCGAGCCTACCGGACCACCCGGGTGGGTCGACGCAGCCCGACCACACGACGGGCGAGGTCGCCGAGCCAGACCGCCCCGACCGCGGCGGCGACGACCGGGAACCCGCAGACGAGGGCGAGCCCGGCGACGTTCGCCGCCGCCCAGGGCAGCGCCGGGGATCGACCCATGCGTCGGAGGTTGTCGCCGATGGGCGGACCGAGCGCCACCGGCGCCAGGTAGGCGATCGACCCGGCGAGGACCTGGCCGACCCCGGCGACGACCGCCGCCGCCGTCCACGGGGCGAACCGTCCGGTGGGGACGCCGCGCAGGAGCCCGACGCCGTCGACGAACGTCCAGGCGACGAGCCACACGACACCCGAGGTCACCTGCAGATAGGGCAGCGTCTCTTTCAACGCTCGGCGCCCCAACCGGCCCACGATCCCACCCAGCACCACCGCGCCCGAGGTCCCCGCCACCACCGCGCCCGCACCGACGAGCCTCACCGGACCGACCAGACCGGCGACGATGAAGCCGGCAGCGGCGACACACCCCCACCATGCCGCCACCGCTTCCCGTCCGCTCACCATCCGATGGTG
>DRQR01000174.1 GCA_011371355.1 Actinomycetota bacterium | reverse complement strand
TGGAGGTCGGCGGTGGGAGGCTGGTCGTGGTGGAGGTGGTGGTCGTCACCGGCAGGGTGGTCGTGGTGGTCGTCGGGTGCGTCGTGGTCGTGGTCGCGGGCTCGTCGGTCGCGGCGACCGGCAGCGCGCCCACGAGGACGACGGCCGCGATCGACGCGAAGATCCACGATTGCCTGCCCACCATGGGGCGAGGATCGGTCGCCGGGCGTGGCGGCTTGATCGACTTCGCGAGCTCGTCCGCCGAGGCTCGCGGACCCCCACGACGTCCCGGTCGAGCCCGTGGCCGGCCCGGTGGCACCCTCGGTGACCGACGCGTTTCCTCTGGGAGGAGCGAAGGGCTCTTTGCACCCGGGGCGGCCCGGAGGCCCCCGTCCGGACCCGGACGAGTTCGTCCGGTTGTCGGGGGGTGCTGGTACGGTTCGCACTCCGACCGGAGGGCCTCCGAGGCCCGCGACGACCTGAGGAGGGGACGGATGCGTCGTCGGCTGACGCTCGTCGTGGCGCTCGCCGTGGTGGTGGCGGCGGCCGTCGTCGGGTACCTCGCCGGGTCGCGGATCAAGTCCCCCGCCCAGGTCGCCGCCGAGGCCGAACCCCCCGAGCCCTCGCCGATCGCGGTGCCGGTGGAGCTGACGGAGATCCGCAACGACATCGTCACCCGAGGCACGGTCCGTTTCGAAGATCCCGAGACGATCGTCGTCGGCTCCGTGGCGATCGAGGGCCTCGACCCGGTGGTCACCATGGTGCCGGAGGTCGGCGCCGAGGTGGGGGAGGGCGAGGTGCTCTACGAGCTCGCCGGCCGTCCCACCTTCCTCCTCCAAGGGGACCTGCCCCTCTTCCGCACCGTGCGGCGAGGCGATGAGGGTCTCGACGTCGCCCAGCTCCAGGAGGCCCTCGCCCGGCTGGGCTTCGACCCCGGGGAGATCGACGGGGTGTACGGTGCCGAGACCGAAGCGGCGGTCGTCGCCTTCTACGAGTCCCGGGGCTACGAGCCGGTCGAACCGCCCGACGACGCCGAAGACGCCTACCGGTCGGCCCGGAACGCCTACGCCGACGCCCGGGACCAGGTCGCCGCCCAGGAGAAGGCCGTCGAGGAGGCCGTCGCCGCGGCCACCGCCGCCCAGCAAGCCGCCGTCGAGGCCTGGGATCGTCTCGCCCAGGCCGAGGCGGGCACCCATCCCGACACCGGCCTGCCCCCGACCCCCGACGAGCTCGCCGACCTCCGGGCGGCGGCCGACGACGCCCAGCGGGCCTACGACGAGGCGGTACGGCAGGCCGAGGAGGCGAAGCGGGCTCTCGAGTCGATGCGTCGCTCCCTCGGCGAGGCCCGGGACGCGGTCGACGACGCCCGTCGAGCCCTCGGTCATCCGGTGCCTCAGAGCGAGTTCGTGTTCTTCCCGTCCCTGCCGGTCAGGGTCGACTCGGTGTTCGCCGAGCGGGGCGACGTGGTCCAAGGCGAGCTCATGCGGGTGTCGGGGTCCCGGCTGGCGATCGACTCGTCGGTGAAGGTCGAGGAGGTGGACCTCGTCGAGGTGGGGATGGCGGTGGAGATCGACCTGCCCCGGTTGGGGATCTCGACGACGGGGAAGATCACCGTCGTCGATCCCGCCCCCGGGACCCGGGACCTCGACCCGGGCCGGGTGTACGTCGAGATCGTGCCCGACGAGGTGAAGGCCGAGCTCAACAACACGAACGTGCGGATCACGATCCCGGTGGCGGCCCGTTCCTCCGAGGGCGAGGTGTTGGCGGTGCCGGCCGCGGCGTTGTCGGCGACCGGGTCGGGGGAGACGATCGTCACGGTGCTCGAGGACGACGGGTCGACCCGGACCGTGGCCGTCACCCCCGGCTTGGCGACCGCCGGGGGGCTCGTCGAGGTGACGCCGATCGACGGGGAGCTCGACGAAGGCGACTGGGTGATCGTCGGGATCCAGGGGGGCGCGTGAGCCCGATCGTCGAACTCGACGGGGTCCGACGCACCTTCCCCGGGCCGCCCCCCGTCGAGGCGGTCCGGGACGCCACCTTGCGGGTCGACGAAGGCGACTATGTGGCGGTGGTGGGGCCCTCGGGGTCGGGGAAGTCGACGTTGTTGTCGATCATCGGCTGTCTCGACCGACCCACCGGGGGGCGCTACACCCTCACCGGCGTCGACGTCGCCGAGCTCTCCGACGGCGAGCTCGCCGCGTTGCGGGGCCGCCGCATCGGCTTCGTGTTCCAGGCCTTCCACCTCCTCCAGCACCGCACCGCCCTCGAGAACGTCGAGATCGGCATGCTCTACAACGGCACGTCTCGACGGGAACGCCGGGAGCTCGCCCGAGCCGCCCTCGAACGGGTGGGGCTCGCCCACCGCCTCGACTTCCCCCCGACGAAGCTGTCGGGCGGCGAGCAGCAGCGGGTGGCGATCGCCCGGGCGATCGCGCCCCGGCCGAGCCTCCTCCTCTGCGACGAGCCGACGGGCAACCTCGACTCGAAGACCTCCGCGTCGATCCTGGAGCTCTTCGACGAGCTCCAGGCCGACGGGTTGACGTTGATGGTCGTCACCCACGACCCCGACGTCTCCCGGCACGCCCGGCGGATCGTCGAGATCGTCGACGGGGTTCTCTCGGAGGCGGCGTGAGGCGGCGGAACCGGGACGTGGGACGGTCCCGCCTGTCGTGGCGAGACCTCGCCTCCGAGGCGATCGCGGGGCTGCTGGCCCGGCCGAGCCGCACGGCCCTGACGATCCTCGGCACGGTGTTGGGGATCACCGCGTTGGTGGCGACGTTGGGGATCGCCCGGACCGCCGGCAGCCAGATCGTCGGCCAGTTCGACCTGTTGCAGGCGACCTCGGTGACCGTCGAGAACCGCACCGAGGGATTCTTCGGGTCGGGGCGGCAGATCTCCCGGATCCCCTGGGACGCCGAGGCCCGCCTCACCCGCCTCAACGGCGTGGTGGCCGCCGGCACGATCACCCGAGTCGACACCGAGGGGGCGCTCGTGCGCTCGGTGCCGATCAACGACCCCCTGGGCCAGTCCGAGTTCGCCATCGACGTCTACGCGGTCTCCCCGGGGCTCTTCGAGGCCGTCGGGGCCCGGTTGACGACGGGCCGGTTCTTCGACGCCGGCCACGACGAACGTCGGGACCCGGTGGCGGTGCTGGGTCCGGCGGCGGCGCGTCGGTTGGACATCACCCGAGTCGACCAGCAGCCGGCGATCTTCGTGGGGGACACCACCCTGGTGGTCGTCGGCATCCTCGACGACGTTCGCCGGGAGCCGGTCCTCCTCGACGCGGTGATCGTGCCCAACGGCACCGCCCGGAGCCTGTTCCGGCTCCAAGCCCCGGCGAAGGTCGCCATCCGCACCGAGCTCGGCGCGGCCCGGCTCATCGGCGAGCAGGCGCCGATCGCCCTCGAGCCCAACGACCCGGCGAGCCTGCGGGTGATCGTCCCGCCCGAACCCCGGGCGGTGCAAGAAGCCGTCGAGTCCGACGTCAACACCCTCTTCCTCGTCCTCGGCGCCGTCGCCTTGTTGGTGGGGGCGATCGGGATCGCCAACGTCACCTTGGTCTCGGTGTTGGAGCGGGTGGGGGAGATCGGGCTCCGTCGGGCGGTGGGCGCGGCCCGGCGGCACATCGCGGCCCAGTTCCTCGCCGAATCCGCCGCGATGGGCCTCATCGGGGGCATCGTCGGGGCCTCCGCCGGGGTCCTCGTCGTCGTCGGCGTCGCCGCGGCGCAGCAGTGGACGCCGGTCCTCGACCTCCGGGTGCCGCTGCTGGCGCCGGCCGCCGGGGCCGTGGTCGGACTCGTCGCCGGGCTGTATCCGTCGTGGCGGGCGGCCTCCCTCGAACCCGTCGAGGCCCTCCGCAGCGGCATGTGAGGAAGGTGACGGAGGTAGGTGATCTGGCAAGTGAGCCGACGTCGGTCACCCGGCAGGGTCTGGTGGCAACCATCGAGGAGGTTCGGGTCGTGAGGACAGGGAGCCGACTGAGACGGTCGTTGGCGTGGCTGGTCGTCGGGGCTTTGGTGGTGTCGGGGTGCTCCTTTCGGTCCGGTGACCTCCCGGCGGGAGACGGGTTGCCGCCGGGATGGCGTGAGGCGACGAGAGCCCGGTTGGGGAACCTCGTGGTTGGTGGTGCCCTGTTCCCCACGGTGCTCGTGCCTGCGTCTGACGAGCCCCAGATACTGTTCACCACCTCGGTGGCGATGGCGGTGTGGCTCGCAGCAGGTGAAGAGCTCGGTCCGTCGGCATACGACTGGGTCGAGGGGTTCTGGGAACCCGAGAGGGGGCTGTTCCGAGGCATGGGCCCGCCCTCCGACGTCGAGTCCTACTTCGCGGTCCTCGTCCTGACCGACCTCGGTGATCGTCCGTTGGAGCGCAGGTATGGGGAGGGGATCGTCGAGTGGGCGTCGAACCTGTGGGTGGATCCGGACACGGGAGAACCGTTCGATCTGTCCGACTCGGATCTCGACTGGATTCCGGATGTCGCCTACGGGGTGTGGCTCCTGGACCTCGTGCGTCGGACCGTCGAGGACCCGGCGGTCGCCGACCGGGCGGGGGCGATCCTCGCCTCGCGACGCGACGAGTTGGAGGAGGTCTGTCGGGTGGTCGAGGACGCCGATGCGAGCCGGGTCGCGGTCCTCGTCGACGTGGTGTTGCGGGCCGGTGGGCGATGCGTCCTGCCGGAAGCGGCCCGTCGACGGGCCGCCGCCTGGCATTTGGAGGAGCGGCCCGGTGCCGGTTCGATGACGCTCGGGATCGACGCGTTGGAGCGTGGCGGCTATCTCCCGGAGGGCACCACCGTGGAGACCATCGAGCTGGCCGAGGAGGCGTGGTTTCGGATGGGACCGGGCGTTGGCCAAGCGTGGCAGGCGTTCGACCTCGCCGCCGAGCCTGCGCATCGGCGGGGGCATCGGTTGGAGCTCCCGGGGTGGATGTTGGAGGATCTTCGGCGGGAGATCGGTGGGGAAGAGGTAGGCGCCAGTGGCCTCGGCCCCTATGCTCCCACGACGGTCCGGGCGCTCCATGCCCTCGCCCTGGCGGGAGGTCGACGTTCGGCCGACGAGTGGTGGCAACGGGTCGGCTGGGAGCGGCTCGAGCCGATCGATCGCCTGTGGCTGGGCTTGGCCATCGACCCGTCCCGGCTGACGCCCGGCGACGTCGAGGCGGGGCCGTCGGATGCGGCGACGTCCCCGCAGGATCTCCGAGTCGTGGCGTTGGCTCGACGGGCGACGGGGCTCCCGTGCGATGCGCCCGGCATGGAGCAACTCGTCGATTCGCTGGCAGCCGCCGGGTCTCCTCGCGATGTTGCCGAGCTTCGGGACCTCGCCGAAGCACTCGTAGGCGTGGAGGCCTG
>DRQR01000173.1 GCA_011371355.1 Actinomycetota bacterium | reverse complement strand
GTCGCGTCGTGACCCGACGGATCGCCGTCGTCCACGGTCCGAACCTCAACGCCCTCGGCCGTCGAGAACCCGAGATCTACGGCTCGACCACCCTCGCCGAACTCGACCTGCTCATCGCCGGATGGGCCCGGGAGCTCGGCGTCGAAGCGCGCACCTTCCAGTCGAACCACGAAGGGGCGCTCATCGACCATCTCCACGAGCTCGTCGACGTCGTCGACGGCGTGGTCCTCAACCCAGGCGCGCTCACCCACTACTCCTACGCACTCCACGACGCCGTCCTGGCCACGGGGCTCCCCACCGTCGAGGTCCACATCTCGAACGTGCGGGCCCGGGAGCCGTGGCGACGCGTCTCGGTGGTCGCCCCCGCCTGCCGCTACACGGTCTTCGGACGCGGCATCGAGGGCTATCGCTGGGCCCTCCGACGCCTCCTCCACGTCCTCGACGCTCCCGCCGAGGTCGTCCCCTACGGCGAGGGTCCCGACCGGATCGCCGAGCTGCGGCTCCCCGACGGTGAGGGCCCCCACCCGGTCGTCGTCCTCCTCCACGGCGGCTTCTGGCGGGACCCGTGGACGCGCGACACCCTCGACGCCGCCGCGATCGAGCTGACCCGACGGGGGTGGGCCACCTGGAACCTCGAGTACCGCCGGGTCGGCGCGGGCGGTGGCTGGCCCGCGACCCTCCACGACGTCGCCGCCGGCATCGATGCCCTCGCCGAGGTCGACGCGCCGATCGACACCGGACGCATCGTCCTCCTCGGCCACTCCGCCGGAGGACACCTGGCCCTCTGGGCCGCCGCCCGTCGGCGACTCCCCGTCGGGGCTCCGGGCGCCGCCCCGCGGGTGCATCCCGCGGGGGTCGTCGCCGTCGCCCCGGTCGCCGACCTCGCGCAGGCGCACCGGTCGGGCGTCGGCGGCGACGCCGTCGAGGCCTTCCTGCGCCGCGGTCCCGAGGACGGGTCCGACCGCTACGCCGTGGCCGATCCTCGACGGCTCCTCCCCCTGGGGGTGCCGATGGCCCTCGTCCACGGTGAGGCCGACGACGTCGTCCCTCCGGAGCTCTCCACCTCCTTCGCCGATGCGGCGGAGCGAGCCGGGGACGCCGTCGAGGTGGTCCTCCTCCCCGACGTGCTCCACATGGCCCCCGTCGAGCCCACGGACCCGGCCTGGCGACCGGTCGCCGATGCCGTCGCCCGGCTCACCCCTCCTCGACGACCCGCCGGATCCGGGTGACGCCCTCGACGAGCTCGTCGTCCGACAGGGCGAAGGAGAGGCGAAGGTGTCCGGGCGCACCGAAGGCCTCGCCGGGGACCACGGCGACCTCCGCCGCCTCGAGGAGGACCTCGGCGAGCTCGAGGGAGGTGGCCACCGGCCGGCCGGCGACCGAACCGCCGAGGACGCCCTCGACCCGGGGGAAGGCGTAGAAGGCCCCCGCGGGTTCCAGCACCTCGAAGCCGGGGATGCTCGAGAGGAGCTCCCACATCAGCCGGCGGCGCCGATCGAAGGCCCGCCGCATCGCCTCGATCGGCTCGGTGGGTCCCTCGAGGGCGGCGAGGGCAGCCCGCTGTGCCACGTTGTTCGTGTTCGACGACAGGTGCCCCTGGATCCGTCCGGCGGCCGCGACCACCTCGGGGGCGGCGAGG
Source organism: Actinomycetota bacterium (assembly GCA_011371355.1). Taxonomy (GTDB): domain Bacteria; phylum Actinomycetota; class Acidimicrobiia; order Spongiisociales; family UBA5794; genus DRQR01. The sequence continues at coordinate 1,498 of DRQR01000173.1, read as the reverse complement.
AGCCATCCCACCCGCCAGCCCGTCATCGCGTAGGTCTTCGACACGCCGTTGACCACGAGGGTCCGCTCGGCCACCTCGGGAGCCGCGACGGCGATCGAGGTGAAGGGCGTCGACCCGTAGACGAGGTGGTCGTAGATCTCGTCGGCGACGACCCAGATCCCGTGCTCGGCGGCCCACCGGCCGATCGCGGCGGTCTGCTCCGGGTCGTAGACGGCCCCGGTGGGGTTCGACGGTGACACGAAGACGAGGGCCTTCGTCCTGGAGGTCCGGGCCGCTTCGAGATCGTCGACCGAGACCCGGAACCCCGAGTCGAGGTCCGTCGGGACCGGGACGGGAACCCCCTCGGCGAGGCGCACCGAGGCCGGGTAGGTCACCCAGTAGGGAGCCGGCACGAGCACCTCGTCCCCGGGGTCGAGGAGGACCTGGAAGGCGAGGTAGACCGCCTGCTTGCCACCGTTCGTCACGAGGACCTGGGCGGGCTCCACCTCGAGACCAGAGTGGCGTCGCGTCGCCGCGGCCACCGCGGAACGGAGCTCGGGGAGGCCGGCGACCGGCGAATAGCGGTGGTTCGCGGGATCGAGGGCGGCGGCTCGGGCCGCCTCGACCACGTGGGGAGGCGTGGGGAAGTCCGGCTCACCGGCCCCGAACCCGATGACCGATCGTCCCTCGGCTCGGAGGGCCCTCGCCTTCGCGGTGATCGCCATCGTCGCCGACTCGCCGATCCCCGCCGCTCGTCTCGAGATGCCCTCGTGCACCCGCCGAACCTCCCTGCCGGGCCGCACGATAGCCGACCCCCGGCGACCTAGAGTGGCCCCGTGGAGGGGTTCGACGCCTACGATCGACACGACGCGGTCGGCCTCGCCGAGCTCGTCCGACGTCGCGAGGTTCATCCCCGGGACCTCGTCCTCGCGGCGATCTCCCGCATCGAGGCCCTCGACTCGACGATCAACGCGGTCGTCTCTCGTCGCTTCGAACGGGCGCTCGTCGAAGCCGAGGACGTGGTCCTCGACGGCGCCCCCTTCGCCGGGGTCCCCATCCTCCTCAAGGACCTCCTCGTCGAGGAGGGCGAGCCGGTCACCTTCGGCTCGGTGTTCTTCCGCGATCATCGGGGCGAGGTCACCGGGGAGTTCGCGCGCAGGATCCGCCGAGCCGGGTTCCTCCGCCTCGGCCGCACGAACACCCCCGAGTTCGGGCTCCTGCCCACCACCGAGCCGATCCTCCACGGACCCACCCGCAATCCCTGGAACCTCGACCATTCCCCCGGCGGGTCCTCCGGCGGCGCGGCCGCCGCGGTCGCCGCCGGCTACCTGCCCCTCGCCCAGGCGAGCGACGGCGGTGGCTCCATCCGGATCCCCGCCTCCTGCTGCGGCCTCGTCGGCTTCAAGCCCTCCCGGGGACTCCTGCCCCGATCTCTCGCCTCCCCGGCCGATCACCTCTCGGTCGAGCTCGCCGTCTCACGCACCGTCCGCGACACCGCCGCGTTCTTCGACGCCGTCGC
>DRQR01000172.1 GCA_011371355.1 Actinomycetota bacterium | reverse complement strand
TCGGGAACGGCGGCGACGGCGCCGGGACCGGGGGAGACCGTCGTCGCCCTCGGCGAGTCGACGAACTCGGCCGCCTGCACCTGGGCGTCGATGTCGGCCTCCATCGCCGCGTCGGTCAGGTCGAGCTGGAGTCCGGCGTCCACCGCCGCCCCCTTCGGCGGCTCGGGCAGGTCGGAGGAGCGGTCGGGCGGCACCTGGGCGAGCTCGTCCCGCTGTAGGTACTCGACGCCGAGGGCCCGGAAGACGTAGTCGATGATCGAGTTCGCCATCTTGATGTTCGGGTGGCCCTCGACCATGCCCCGAGGCTCGAAGGTCTGGAAGGTGAAGGTGTCGACGAACTCCTCGAGCGGCACCCCGTACTGGAGACCCTTCGACACCGCGATCGCGAAGCACGACAGCACGCCCCTGAGCGTCGCTCCCTCCTTCGCGAGGTCGATGAACACCTCACCGAGGGTCCCGTCGTCGTACTCGCCGGTGCGGAGGAAGACCTTGTGGCCGCCCACCCGGGCCTCCTGGGTGAACCCCGAACGGCGAGCCGGGAGCAGGAACCGGGGACGAGGCACGTTGCGGTAGGCCTGGGTGGGGGAGACCCCCGGCTCGAACATCCCGGCGTGCACGGTGGTCATGGCGGCGAGCTCCTCGGTGAGGGCCTCGGTGACCTCGGCGTCCTCCTCGTCGGACTCCCCGTCGTCGGAGGTGGCCGACAGGGGCTGGGAGGCCTTCGAGCCGTCCCGGTAGAGGGCCATCGCCTTGAGGCCGAGCTCCCACGACAGGCGGTACGACTCCTCGATGTCGTCGACGGTGGCCTCGTTCGGCATGTTGATGGTCTTCGAGATCGCCCCCGAGATGAAGGGCTGGACCGCGGCCATCATCTTGATGTGGCCGGTGTGGTGGATGAACCTCGTGCCGTAGCGGCCGTTGCGGTTCGCCGTGTCGAACACCGGGAGGTGCTCCTCGCGGAGATGGGGGGCGCCCTCGATCGTCTGCCGTCCGCAGACGTAGTCGTTCGCCTCCTGGATCTCCTCGGGCGTGAACCCCAGCGCGGCGAGCATGTCGAAGGCGGGGTCTTCGTACTCGTCTGGGGTGAACCCGAGTCGTTCCATCACCTCGTCGCCGAGCACCCAGCGGTTGAAGGCGAATCGCAGGTCGAAGACCCCCGGCAGCGTCGCCTCGATCTTGTCGATGTCCTCGAAGGTGAAGCCCTTGGCGATGAGGGCCGCCGAGTTCACGTGGGGGGCCCGATGGAGGCTCATCGTCCCGACGACGTACTCGAGGATCCGGTGGATCTGCTCTTCGGTGTAGCCGAGGTTGCGGAGAGCCGGCGCGATCGACTGGTTCGCGATCTTGAAGTAGCCGCCGCCGGCGAGCTTCTTGAACTTCACGAGGGCGAAGTCGGGCTCGACCCCCGTCGTGTCACAGTCCATGAGGAGACCGATCGTCCCGGTGGGGGCGAGCACGGAGACCTGGGCGTTCCGGTACCCGTACATCTCGCCGAGCTTCAGGGCCGTGTTCCAGGCATTCTGGGCTTCGAGGAGCATGTCGGGCGGGGCGAGCTCGGGATCGATGCCCATGACGCGGTGGTCGACGCCCTCGTAGGCGTCCTGGTCGGCGTTGAAGGCGGCGCGTCGGTGGTTGCGGATCACCCGGAGCATCGCCTCGGCGTTCTCCTCGTACCGGGGGAAGGCCCCGAGCACCTCGGCCATCTCCGCCGACGTCGCGTAGGCGTAGCCGGTGAGGATCGCCGTGAGGGTGCCGGCGAGGGCTCGGCCCCGGTCCGAGTCGTAGGGGATCCCCATGCGCATGAGCAGCGAGCCGAGGTTCGCGTACCCGAGCCCGAGGGTCCGGTACTCGTAGGAGCGCTGGGCGATCTCCTTCGACGGGAAGTGGGCCATGGTCACCGAGATCTCGAGGACGATCGTCCACAGCCGGATGGCGTGGCGGTAGCCCTCGAGGTCGAAGACGCCGGTCTCGTCGTCGTAGAACTTCCCGAGGTTCAGCGAGGCGAGGTTGCAGGCCGTGTTGTCGAGGAACATGTACTCCGAGCACGGGTTCGACGCCCGGATCTCCCCGCCGGCGGGGCAGGTGTGCCACTGGTTGATCGTCGTGTGGAACTGGACGCCGGGATCGGCGCAGGCCCAGGCCGCCTCGGCGATCTGCCGCCAGAGATCCCTGGCCTTGACCGTCTTCATGACCGAGCCGTCGGTGCGGGCGGTGAGGTGCCAGTCCCGGTCCTCGAGCACCGCCTCGATGAACTCGTTCGTCAGGCGCACCGAGTTGTTCGAGTTCTGGCCCGACACCGTCGCGTAGGCCTCGCCGTTGAAGTCCGACGAGTAGCCGGCGGCGACGAGCGCTCGGACCTTGTTCTCCTCTTCGACCTTCCAGTTGATGAACTGCTCGACGTCGGGATGGTCGATGTCGAGGATGACCATCTTCGCCGCGCGCCGGGTCGTGCCCCCCGACTTGATCGCGCCGGCGGCCCGGTCCCCGACCTTGAGGAAGCTCATGAGCCCCGACGACTTGCCGCCGCCCGACAGGGGCTCGCCCTCGGCGCGGAGGCTCGAGAAGTTCGTGCCGGTCCCCGAGCCGAACTTGAAGAGGCGGGCCTCTCGCACCCAGAGGTCCATGATCCCCCCGGGATTCACGAGGTCGTCTTCGACGCTCTGGATGAAGCAGGCGTGGGGGGCGGGCCGGGAGTAGGCGTCGGGGGACTCGACGAGCTCCTCGGTCTCGGGATCGACGTACCAGAACCCCTGGGCGGGACCGGTGATCCCGTAGCGGTGGTGGAGTCCGGTGTTGAACCACTGGGGCGAGTTCGGCGCCGCCATCTGATGGAGGAGCATGTAGGCGATCTCGTCCTCGAAGGCGTCGGCGTCGGCGGCCGAGGCGAAGTAGCCGTGCCGCTCCCCCCACCACCGCCAGGTGGAGGCGAGCCGGTCGATCACCTGGCGGGCGGAACGCTCGGGCCCGAGGACCGGCTTCCCGTCGGCGTCGAGGATCGGTTCGCCGTGCTCGTCGACCTGGGGGACCCCGGCCTTGCGGAAGTACTTCGACACCATGATGTCGGCGGCGACCTGGGACCACTCGGCGGGGATCTCGGCGTCGGTCATCTCGAAGACCACCGACCCGTCGGGGTTCGTGATCTTCGTGTCCCGGCGAGTCCACTCGACGGTGTCGTAGGGGGAGACGCCCTCGGTGGTGAAGCGGCGTTCGATGCGGAGGCCCTCGGTCATGCGCGTCCTTCCTCGTCTCCCCGGGGAGACCCCGGGATATCCACAACCTTGTCCACAGCCACGAGATGTTGGGGTGGGGAAGCGGCTCGACCCCAAGATCTTGCGGGGCTGCACGAGTGTAATTACATGGATGTGGTCCGTCAACTCATCGGTACCGCGGCCCCTCGGCGGTACGACGGAACCGGTCGGAACGGGTTCTAGTCGACTCGGGGGCCCGCCGTCGCCCGGACCGCCGCCGACATTTCGCGAGATCGACCGAGATTTCGCGGCTCAGGCCGCGCCGCGTTCGGCGAGGATCCTCCGGACCCGTTCGATGTCGTCGGGCGCGGTCTGCGACGCCCGCCAGTAGCACCAGCCGGTGGGGAGGAAGAACGCCTGGAACGCCGAGAGGCCGAGGGCCCAGTTCAGCGGCGGCGGCAGGGCACGCTGGAGCGCCCCGGCGACGCTCCCGGTGAGGGCGGTCCCCGCGGCGCGCCCGATCCCGTTGACGAGGTTCCCGACGCCGAACACCGTCCCCCGGTGCTCGGGCAGGTTCACGTCGGAGACGAGCGCGAACCAGTTCGGCGCATCCGCCGAGGTCAGGGCGAGGGCCACGATCGAGCTGAGGAACGCCCCGGCCACCCAGGGGTTCGTCGCCACCGCGACGAGGACCTCCCGAGCGAGGACCACCGTCGAGGCACCGTCGGTGACCTCGAGCCCCTCGAGGGGGAGCCAGAAGAACACGAGGAAACAGGGCACCGCCCCGAGGATGCCGACGGCCGACACGAGGGCTCGACCCCGCAGCGTACGTCGCTGGAGGCGGTCGCCCACGTGGCCGGCGAGGATCGAGAAGAGCGCCCCGGTGAGGAACAGGGCCGAGAACAGGCCGCCGACCTTCGTTCCCGTCGCCGCCGAGTAGCCCTCGGCGATCACCTTCTCCTGGTAGAGCAGCGGCACCCACACCAGGGACCCGTAGGCGATCTGGGCCGTGAGGCCCTGGAGCACCAGCCACAGGTTCGTGGGGACGCGCAGGAGCCTCGGGAGGTCCGCCGTGGCGATGCGATGCTCGTAGGTGCCGCCGGCGGCGAAGAGCTCGGCCAGCTCGGGCTCCCGGTAGCCCCGAGGGGCGTCGAAGGCGAGGAGGTAGACGACGGCCGCCCCCAGGCCCACGACCCCGACGAGCAGGAGCGGCCGTCGGAAGTCGTCGGCGCCGAGTTGACTCGCCACCAACAGCCCCACCCACCCGCCGATCCCCTGGGAGAGGCCCCAGAAGCTCATCGCCAGGCCTCGCCGCCGGGGAGCCACGAAGTCGGAGACCACCGAGAACCCCACCGAGGCGATCGCCCCCAAGCCCAGCCCCGCGAGGAGCTGCCAGGCGGCGAAGGCCGGGAAGGACCGCACCGCCGCGCTCGCGATCACCGGGAGGCTCCACGCGAGGGTGCCGAGCACGAGGAGCCGCTTCCGCGGCCACCGATCCCCGGCGTAGCCCCACCCCACCGCGCTCGCCGCCGCCACGAGGACCTGGGCGCCGACGAGGACGCCGAGCGACGATGGGCTCGCGCCGACGCCGGCCTCGAGGGGCTTGATCATCGCCGGGATCGTGGCGAGGGCCGCGTTGTCGAGCGAGGCGAGGACGACGAAGGCGGCGATCGTCGCCGTGACGTGTCGGCGGCCACCCCACCAGGCGGGTCGGTTCATCGCGGCACGCTCGTGGCCGTCGATCAGGACGGCGAGGACCCGTCCTCGTCGCCCGCCCGACCGAAGGGCGCCCAGGCCGCCATGACGAGTCCCAGGGCGATCCCCAGCAGCGGCAGCACCCACACGAGCGGCGACGCCAGCGGGATGGCCCCGAACGAGAACGCGGTCGACGCCGCGAAGAGTCCGAAGAGGAACCCCGAGATCACCCCGAGGATGGGACGGCCCCTCATCCCCGGCCTCCCTTCGCCACCCCGGCGGCGAGGGTGCCGGCGAGGAAGACCGCCGTGCCGAGGGCCGAGACGTAGGCGACCGGACCCGGAGAGCCCTCGAGGGCCAGGGTGACCTGGCCGGCGCAGACGACGTCGCCTTGGGCGTGCTGGCCGGTGAGCAGGATGGCGCCGGTGCCTCGTGGGACGAAGGCCGGGACCTGGTAGGCGTAGGTCCCCGACGCCGACGTCTCGTCCGACTTCCCCTGCCAGGCGGCGATCTGGAGGTTCATGATCCCCCCGACGCTCGCCTGGACCGCACCGGCGTAGGGGACCGGCTCGTCGAAGCTCGCCTGGATGCTCCCCGACCACGCCACCTCGTCCTTCGGGGGGATGAGGGTCGGAGGATCGAGGGGCTGTTCGGCGGTGAGCACCGACCCGTTCGAGAACTCGACCCGACCGGTGCATGGGCCGTTCACCACCGCACCCGCCGGCACGGCGAGGAGGAGCGCCCCCGCCGCGGCGAAGGGGAGCAGGGAGGCTCGCAGTCGACGGCGAATGCGGTCGTGGCGCATGGTCCTCCCCGGGTCGTCGCGTCGAGCCTACGCGTCCGGGAGGTCGACGGCAAGCGACGCTAGCCTCGCGCCGGTGACCCCGTCCTGGATCCCCGACGAGGCGACGATCGACGCGGCGAACGTCACGGGTCTCATGGCGGACCTGGGGCTCGCCGACCTCGCCGCGCTCCATCGCTGGTCGGTGGAGGATCGGGACGCGTTCTGGTCCACGGTCGTCGATCGTCTCGGCATCGTCTTCGCCGTCGCCCCTCGGGCCGTACGGGCCTCCGACGACCCGCGGCGTCCCGGATGGTTCCCCGGTGCCCGGATGAACATCGTCGAGAGCTGCTGGAGGGGATCCCCCGACCGGCTCGCCGTCGTCCACCGACGCGGCGGCACCGTCGTCCGCACCTCCCTCGCCGAGCTCCGGGAGGCCGCGATGCGCTTCGCCGCCGGCGTCGTCGCCCGAGGGTGGGAGCCGGGCACCCGGGTGGCGATCGCCATGCCGATGAACCTCGAGGCCGTCGTCGCCTACCTGGGCATCGTCGCGGCGGGGGGCGTCGTCGTCTCGATCGCCGATTCCTTCGCACCCGACGAGATCGCCACCCGCCTTCGGATCACCGACCCGGTCGCGGTCGTCACCCAGGACGTGGTCCGGCGAGGCGGGAAGCTCCTGCCCATGTACGACAAGGTCGTCGCCGCAGGGGCGCCCGAGGCGATCGTCGTCGACACCGGCGCGGGCGTGGAGCTCAGGCGCGGGGACCGGCCCTACGACGCCTTCCCCGCCGCCGAGCCCCTCCCCGCCGCCGTCGTCGTCGAACCCGGCCACCCTTCGAACATCCTCTTCTCGTCGGGGACCACCGGCGAGCCCAAGGCGATCCCGTGGGACCACACCACCCCGATCAAGGCCGCGATGGACGGTCGCTACCACCAGGACATCCACGCCGAAGAGGTCGTCGCCTGGCCCACGAACCTCGGGTGGATGATGGGGCCCTGGCTCATCTACGCGGCGCTCCTCAACGGCGCCGCCTTCGCCCTCTACGACGACGTCCCCACCGGTCGAGGCTTCTGCGAGTTCGTCGTCGAGGCGGGGGTGAACGTGCTGGGGGTCGTCCCGTCCATCGTCGCCGCGTGGCGCGCCGGAGACGCCCTCGACGGCCTCGACTGGTCGGGGGTGAGGGTGCTCTCCTCCACCGGGGAGGCCTCGCGGCCCGACGACTACGCCTGGCTCATGGAGCGGGTCGGGGCGCCGGTCATCGAGTACTGCGGCGGTACCGAGATCGGCGGGGGCTACATCTCGGCCACCGTCGTCGAACCGGCGGTCCCCTCGACCTTCACCATGCCCACCCTCGGATGGGATCTCCGCATCCTCGACGAGGACGGTCGGCCCACCGACGAGGGCGAGGTCTTCCTCGTACCTCCGTCGATCGGGATGTCCGTCGAACTCCTGAACCGGGACCACGACGCCGTCTACTACGGAGGCCTTCCCGCCGCCGACGTTCCCCTGCGTCGTCACGGCGATCGGATGCGTCGCCTGCCCGACGGTCGCTACCGCGCCGAGGGCCGGGTCGACGACACGATGAACCTCGGGGGGATCAAGGTGTCCTCCGCGGAGATCGAACGGGTCGTCGGCGGGGTCGAGGGCGTCGGCGAGGTCGCCGCGGTGGCCGTCCCGCCCCCGGGTGGCGGTCCCGAGCGCCTCGTCCTCTTCGTCGTCCCCCACGGCACCGTCGCCGCCGACGACCTGCGCGCGGCGATGCAGGCGCGAATCCGCACGGCGCTCAACCCCCTCTTCAAGATCGACCGGGTGGTCCTCGTCGACGCCCTGCCGAGGACGGCTTCCCAGAAGGTGATGCGCCGCGAGCTGCGCCGGAGGCTCACCGGGTGATCCTCGTCGTCGAGCACGAGGTCGAGACCCCGGCCGGGCGGCTCGGTGACGCCCTCGAGCGCCGTGGGATCCCCCATCGGATCGTCCGGGCCTGGGCACAGGAGCCGCCGCGGGGCCGGGACGCCGACGCCTTCGTCCTCCTCGGCGGCACGATGGGGGTCGGCGACGTCGAGCGCTACCCGTTCCTCCTCGGCGAGCTCCGCCTCGTGGACGAGGCCACCGCCGCCGAGCGCCCCGTCCTCGGGATCTGCCTCGGTGCCCAGCTCGTCGCCGAGGCCCTCGGCGGACGGGTCCGACGGGCCGACCGTCCCGAGGTGACCGTGGAGCCCGTCGAGCTCACCGACGCCGGTCGGAGCCACGACGTGCTCTCCGCCGTCGAGGGGGTCCCTCTCGTCCGGGTGCACGAGGACACCTTCGACCCGCCCGCCGACGCGACGGTCCTCGCCCTCGGCGGCGGCTTCGTCCAGGCCTTCGAGGCGGGTTCCGCCCTCGCCCTCCAGCCGCATCCGGAGGCCGGCGCCGCGATCCTCGAGTCCTGGCTCGGCGGCCTGGAGGAGATGCTCGCGAGGGCGGGTGCCGACGCCGAGGCGGTCCGCCGTCGGGCCCGGGCCGCCGACGCCGAGATGGCCCGGGCCGCCGACGCGCTCTTCGGCCGATGGGCGGAGGCCGCCCTGGGCGAATGAGGGGGATCAGTCCCGGGGTCGACCCAGTTCGTCGAGCCAGGGCTCGGGTTCGACGCCGAGCCCTTCGGCGATGCGGTTGATGTAGTTGAAGTAGGCGACGATCTGGGTCGCGTCGTGGATCGCCCGGTCGTCCCAGCCGGCCGCCCGCAGCCTCGCCACGCGGCCCGCCCCGTCGACGGTCGGGGCGAGGGTGAGGGCCTCGGCGAACTCGAGGAGGACCCGGGTCGCCTCGTCGTCCACGGCGCTCCTCCAATCGCGGGCGAAGCGGTCCACCCACTCGTCGTCGTCGACCTCCGACCGGAGATCGTGGAGGTGTGCCCGCACTCAGTAGTCGCAGGCGTTCGCCTGGGAGGTGACGACGGCGAGCATCTCGCGGCGAGCCCGATCGAGGGGCGAGTCGGCGAACATCAAGGTCAGGTAGAGCCGCATCGAGTCCCGCATCGCCGCACCGTTCGGGCTCATCGCCGCCACGATGCCCCAGACGCGACCGGCTCGCCGCATCGCCGCCGCGTACTCACGGCGAGCGACCGGGTCGGCCCGGTCGGGTGGGACGGGCTCGACGTGGGGCACGGCGCCACGATACCCCGCGCGACGCGCCTGCGTAGACTCGCCGGCGAGGAGGTGGTGGCCGGTGTCCGAGTCGTACGAGGTGGTCGCCGAGCGCCTCGCCGGCGTCGACGGGACGATCGTCGTCCTCGGCGCCGCGGACACCGGCAAGACGACCCTGGGCCGAGCCCTCGTCGCCGACGCGCTCGCCGCCGGGCGGGTCGCCGCCTACGTCGACGGCGACGTCGCCGCCGACACCGTCGGCCCGCCGACCTGCGTGGGGCTGCGGATCCTTCGCGACCCCGCCGAGCTCGACGATCTCCGACGTCCCGACGAGCTGCGATTCGTCGGCGCCCTCGACCCCTCGGGGGTGCTCCTGCCCGAGGTCGTGGGCGTCGCGTCCCTCGTCGAGGCCGCCCGCTCGGCCGACAGGGTCGTCGTCGACACGCCGGGACGGATCGCCGGCGTCGTGGGTGAGACCCTCGCCTACCACCTCGTCGAGCTCCTCCGTCCCGACGTCGTCGTCGCCCTCGAGGTGGGCGAGGAACTCGAACCGGTGGTCGCGATGCTTCGCCGGTTCCTCTCGGCGAACGTCCTGGTCGCCGCTCCGCCCGACGGCCTCGTCCCGCGGTCGCCCCTCGAACGACTCGAGGACCGCCGAGCCGCCTTCGCCCGGGCCTTCGGATCCGACCTCACCCGATGGCGGATCCATCCGGGGGTCGTGGCACCCACCCTCCCCGAGGGCTTCGACCTCGAACGTCTCGACGGCATGCTCGTGGGCATCCACGACGACCGGGGTCGCTGCCTCGGTCTCGGGGCCCTCGAGGTGGAGGGACCCGCCGTGCGGGTGCTCACCCGCCACGGAGATGCGATGCGGGGGCTGCGACTCGGCTCCATGCGCATCGACCTGGAGACCTTCGAGACGGACCCGGTCCGGCTGCGTCAGCTCATCTTCGGGATCTGAACGTCGGGGCTCATCATCGCCAGCCCGGCGTGGAGGCCCCGGACGGTGAGGATCCTGCGGCCCGGCTGGAGGGCGGGGCGTGGATCGGAGACGTCGAATCCTCCCGCCCGCCAGCGTAGGGCCACGGCCTCGAGGTGCTCCGCGGTGGCGAGGGCCACCCCGTAGAGGGAGGGAGCCCGGACCGGGGCGCTCACGACCTCGAGGACGGGCCCCACCCGGAAGAAGGCGGCCGGACGGCCACCGACCTCCATGCGGAGC
>DRQR01000171.1 GCA_011371355.1 Actinomycetota bacterium | reverse complement strand
GGCGTCGCGGACGAGCTCGGAGGCCACGGCGTCCCCCGCCGCACAGGCATCGACGACGGGGCGGGCCAGGCGGCCGAGGTCGGCAGGCGGATGGGCGTAGACGTGGTCGACGAGCGCCCGGGCCAGGGCCTCGGGATCGGCATCGGCGTCGATCCCGATCGCCTCCACGAAGGCCGTGGTGAGGGAGGTCGCCGGCCCACGGCCGTCGAGGGCGTGGAGGACCGCGCGGACGCCGCGGATCCCGAGCCAGACGGCCGATCCCTCGTCGCCGACGAGCCAGCCGTGGCCTCCCGCGCGGCGGACGACGGCGTCCCCGTCGACGACGGCGGCGACGGCTCCGGTCCCGGCGACGAGGACCGCACCTCGACGCGCCGGCGTTCCCGCCCGGAAGGCGGCGAGGACATCGGGTACGAAGGTGACGGGGGCGGAGAGGCCCGCTCGGCTCCAGGCCCGGAGGATCGGTTGCTCCTCGGCGGAACGTCCGGCGACGCCGCCGGCGACGGCGACCACGCCGTGGGCGACCCGGGAGGGGTCGATCCCGCCGAGGGCCTCGGCGGCTGCGGCGGCGACCACCTCGGCGGTCTCCGCCCCGCTCGACCGGGGGTTCCCGCCCCGGGCGGCGCCGATGCCCGCCACGTTGCCCTCGACGTCGGCCACGAGGGCCGTGGTCTTCGTCCCGCCGACGTCCACCCCGATGAAATATCTTGACATCACACAGAGTCCGTAGGTAAGTTTCGGACAGGCACTGGGAATGTAGCCATTTTTCAGGCCACCTCCCAGCCACCCCGTCGCCAGCGTAGGTGGAGCGGCAAGCCTTGACGGCCATCGAACACGGCACCGATTCGCATCGGCCGACGAGTCCCCTCGTCGCGATCAGCTCCATCCTGCCCAGCCTGCCCCCGGCGGAACGGCGCGCCGCCGAATGGGTCCTCGAGTCCCCCGCCGAGGTCGTGCATTCTTCGATCGGGACGGTGGCCGAGCACGCGGCCACCTCCGAGGCGACGGTCGTCCGGTTCTGTAAGAAGGCGGGCTTCAAGGGCTACCCGGAACTGCGCCTCGCCCTCGCCGCCCACCTGAGTCGGGTCGAGGTCGAGGCCCGATCGGGGCCCGACGGCTTCGACGTCGGACCCGACGACCCCCTCGAGGCCGTCGTGGCCAAGGTCGCCTCCCTCGACGCCCAGGCGGTCACCGACACCGCCGACCAGCTCGACCTCGACCAGCTCCGCCGGGTCGTCGACCTCGTCGCCGAGGCGCGGCGGATCGAGATCCTCGGGATCGGGGCGTCGGGGCTCGTCGCCCTGGACCTCGAGCAGAAGCTCCGGCGGATCGGGCTGGCGGCGGCCGCCGCCATCGACGGCCACGCCGCGCTCACCGTCGTCTCGGTCGCCGGACCCGAGGACGTCGTCGTCGGGATCAGCCACAGCGGCGAGACCCTCGACGTCATCGATCCGATCCGGCTCGCCGGTTCCCGGGGCGTGCCCACCGCCGTGATCACGAACTACCCCAGGTCGACGCTGGCGCAGGCGGCCGACCTCGTGCTCACCACCGCGGTCCCCGACGCCAGCTTCCGGGCCGGGGCCCGAGCCAGCCGCGTCGCCCAGCTCACCGTCGTCGACTGCCTCTACGTCGCCATCGCCCAACGGAACTACGACACCGCCCTCGAGGCCCTCGAGCGGAGCTCCCACGCCGTCGAGAGTCGGCGGACCCGGAGGCGGTCGTGACCGAGGAGCTCCCGGTGGTGCGGGTCGAGTCGGTCACCGAAGCCCGGAACCCGCGGACCGTGGACATCGACACGTTGCCGACCCTCGACATCCTCGGGCTCCTCAACGACGAGGACGCCCTCGTCGCCCCGGCGGTGCGGGCCGCCCTGCCGCAGCTCGCCGAGGCCGTCGACGCCGCCGTGGTTCGCTTCGGGAACGGCGGCACGATCCACTACTTCGGGGCGGGGACCTCGGGTCGGATCGGCGTCCTCGACGCCGCCGAGCTCCCCCCGACCTTCTCGGTCGAGCCCCACCGGGTCGTGGCCCACCGACCGGGCGGGGTCGGCGACGACGTCGACGCCCTCGAGGCGAGCGAGGACGACGAAGAGCTGGGACGTCGCCACGCCGAGGCGGTCACCTCCGAGGACCTCGTCATCGGGCTCACCGCGAGCGGGCGAACCCCCTACGTCCGCGGCGCCCTCGAGGCGGCGGCCGCCAAGGGTGCCTACACCGTGCTCGTGAGCTCCCGCCCCGACGGCCCGATCGCCGACCTCGTCGACGTCCACGTCTTCGTCGACACCGGGCCGGAGGCGATCGCCGGCTCCACCCGCCTCAAGGCCGGCACCGCACAGAAGCTCGTTCTCAACGGCTTCTCCACCGCGCTCATGATCCGACTCGGCAAGACCTACTCGAACCTCATGGTCGACGTCCGGGCGTCGAACAGCAAGCTGCGGGGTCGCGTGCTGCGCATCCTCGAAGAAGCCACCGGCGCCGACGAGCAGACCTGTGCCCGGGTACTCCGCGAGAGCGACGGCGAACTGAAGACGGCCCTCGTCTCCCTGCTCGTCGGGACCGACCCCGCGGCGAGCCGGGACGCCCTGAAGACGGCCGACGGGCACGTCCGACGGGCGATCGCCGCCCTGAGCGACGGAGACCTCCAGGACCCCACCGCGCAGGCAGACAGGAACCCGACACGGGAGGAGAAAGGAAGATGAGCAGATACGGACGAGGCTCCCCGGCTTCGTTGGCCGTGCTGCTGGCGGCGCTCGCGCTGGTGGCCACGGCGTGTGGCGGGGGAGGAACGCCGACGACGACCCAGGGGTCGTCGGACACCGGCGGTCAGACGACGACGACGAAGGACGAGATGACCGACACCACCGAGGGTTCGATGCCCGAGGCGGAGGAGGTGACCCTCACGGTCTGGTCGTGGCGGCCCGAGGACGAGGACGCCTACAACGAGATCTTCGACGTCTACGAGGCGGCGAACCCCGGGGTCACCGTCGAGTTCGTTCCCTTCGTGAACACCGACTACAACAACATCCTGTCGACGGGACTGGCCGGCGAGGGTGGCCCCGACGTCGTCCAGCTCCGCGCCTACGGCGGCATCCAGCCCCTCATCGAGGCGGGACAGCTCGTGCCCCTCGACGGCGAGATCGACACCCTCTCCAACTTCAGCGAGGACGCCCTCAAGGTGTCCACCGGGCTGAAGGATGGACGGGTCTACGGGGTGCCCTTCGCCTACCAGGCCTTCGCGGTGTTCTACAACAAGGCGATCTTCGACGAGCTCGGTCTGTCGGAGCCGACGACCTGGGAGGAGTGGACGAACATCCTCGACACCCTGAAGGGAGCGGGATACATCCCCATCTCCACCCCGGCCAAGGACCCCGACACCTGGATGCTGGCGATCATCCACGACACCATCGGGGCGCCGCGGTACGGCGGCCGCCAGTTCGAGAAGGAAGTCCTCGCCGGCGAGACCGACTTCACCGACCCCGACTACGTCGCCTCGATCGCGATGATGAACGACCTGCTGCCGTACCTGCCCGACGACGTCATCGGCGTCGGCTACCAGGACTCGAAGACCCTCTTCATCACCGAGGCGGCGGCCATGTTCATCGGTGGCTCCTTCGAGATCGGCTTCTGGCGTGACAACGCGCCCGACCTCGACCTCGGGGTGTTCCGGGTCCCGGCGCCGCCCGACGCGATCGCTCCGGCGAGCACCGTGGGCTGGATGGACGGCTCCTTCGGCGTCAACGCCAACTCCGATGCCGTCGACGCCGCCAAGAAGCTCGTCGAGTGGATGGGGAGCAAGGAGTTCGGCGATCTCTTCACGAAGAAGATCAAGCAGCTCTCTCCCATCCCGGGTACGGCCCCCGAGGATCCGCTCCTCGCCAGGTTCGGCGAGCTCTACCAGGAGTCGCCGGTGTCGTACCTGCATCTCGTGAACTTCCGCTACGGCGATCCTCGGGGCGACGTGCTCCTCCGAGAGGGCATCGTGAAGATGTGGCTCGGAGAGATGACGCCCGAGGAGGTCGCCCAGCGCGTCCAGGACGGCATCTCGCAGTGGTTCACCCCCGGAGGTTGATCGACCCTTGAGCCCAGCGACCTCCAGGAGGAACCAGGCGGCTCGTCCCACGTCCGGCGGTGGCGTGGGACGAGCCGCCCCGCCCTGGCCGGTCCTCGTCGTCTTCCTGGCGCCGGCCTTCCTGCTCTACACGGTCTTCCTCGTCTTTCCCCTCGCCCAGGCGCTGTTCTTCAGCCTGTTCGAGTGGACCGGAAGCGTCCGGGGCGGGTTCGTCGGCCTGAGGAACTTCGCCGAGCTCTTCGGGCGGTTCCCCCTCAACGAGCAGCTCCCGCGGGCCTTCCTCCACAACACGATCTTCTTCGTCGTCACCATGGCCATCCAGGTGAGCCTCGGCCTGCTCTTCGCGGTGCTGTTCCAGCGGGGCATCCGGGGCAAGCAGTTCCTCCGCACCGTCTACGTCCTGCCCTTCATGATCAGCCCCCTCGTCGTCGGCTACGTCTGGTCGCTCATCCTCAACCCCACCTTCGGGCCGGTGAACGCCGGCTTGAAGGCCATCGGCCTCGACGCCCTCGCCCGTCCCTGGCTCGGTGATCCCACCACCGCGTTTCCCGTCATCATGCTCGTCAACGTCTGGTTCTGGCTCGGGTTCCCCATGCTCCTCTTCGCCGCCGGCCTCGCCGCGATCCCGGAGGACTACGCGGAGGCCGCTCGGGTCGACGGTGCCAACTCGTGGCAGGTCTTCCGCCACGTCACCTTCCCGCTGCTCACCCCCGTCTTCGGCACCGTGACCGTCCTCACCTTCATCCGCTCCTTCAACGTCTTCGGCCTCGTCTGGGCCCTCGGCGGGGTCGACGGAGGGCCGGCGGGGAGCACCGACGTGCTCGGCCTCCTCTTCTACCGCACGGCCTTCCGGGGAGGCGTGGACGCCTTCGGCGTCGCCTCGGCCCTGGCGGTGATCATGTTCCTCGTCATCTTCGGCGCGGCGATGCTCTTCCGGGCGTGGTTCCATCGCATCGAGGCGGGACTCACATGACGACGCAGACGGTCGGCACGCGACGGTCCTTCGGGCGGCGCCCGGTGGAGGTCGCCATCAGGGTGCTCCTGTGGGGCTACGCGGGCCTCGTCATCGCGCCGCTCTCCCTCGTCGTGCTGAACTCGCTGCGCCCGACGAGGGAGATCTTCCGAGATCCCATCGCCCTGCCGAAGTCGCTGAACTTCGAGAGCTTCCAGGTGGCCTGGACCGAGGCGAACTTCAGCGCCTACTTCCTGAACTCTCTCGTCATCACCGTGGCCTCGGTCACCCTGGCCACCGCGGTGTCGGTGCTCGCCGCCTACGTGCTCGGGAGGTATCGCTTCCGGGGCAGTGGGCTCCTCGCGGTCTTCTTCCTCTCCGGCCTCCTGCTTCCCTTCCGCCTCGCCATCCTCCCCCTCTTCCTCCTGCTCCAGTCCCTCGGCCTCGTCGACACCAGGATCGGGCTCATCCTCGTCTACGCGGCGACCGGGATCCCCTTCTCCGTCTTCATCCTCTCGGCGTTCTTCCGTCAGCTCCCCGGCGAGCTCACCGAGGCCGCGAGGATCGACGGCGCCGGGGAGTTCACGATCTTCGGTCGGGTCATGCTTCCCCTCGTGCGGCCCGGGATGGCCACCGTGGCGATCTTCCAGTTCGTGCCGCTGTGGAACGACTTCTTCTTCCCTCTCGTGCTCCTGCGCTCGTCGGACAAGCTGACGCTCCCGGTGGGGATGACCAGGTTCTTCGGCGAGTTCCAGACCGACTGGTCGACGCTCTTCGCCGGGATCATCATCACGACCCTGCCGCTCATCGTCCTCTTCCTCGTGGCCACCAAGCAGATCATCGCCGGCCTCACCGCCGGCGTCGGCAAGATCTGAGCCGCCGATGGGCCGTCGGGTGAGCTCCGACGACGACCGTTCCCTCTTCCTCGTCGGAGGCGAGGTCCTCACCCCCGAGGGGAGGAGGCGGGCGGACGTGACCGTCTACCGCGGGGAGCTCGCGGCGATCGGCGAGGCGACGCCCTCGGGTGGCGTGGTCGTCGATGCCGTGGGGCTCCTCGTCGCTCCCGGATTCGTCGACCTCCAGATCAACGGCGGATTCGGGCGGGACTTCACGAGCGAGCCGGGGGCGATCTGGGAGGTGGGGGCGCGACTCCCCGAGACCGGGGTGACCGCGTTCCTCCCCACGATCATCACCGCGCCGAGGGGCCGGATCGACGAGGCGCGCCGGGTGCTCGACGCCGGACCGCCCCCCGACTACCGCGGTGCCGTGCCCCTCGGCCTCCACCTCGAGGGGCCGTTCCTGTCGTCCCGGCGGGCGGGGACCCACGACCCGGACCTCCTCCGGCCGCCGACTCCCGAGGAGGTCGCGGACTGGAGCGTGGACCGGCACGTCCGGCTCGTCACCCTGGCCCCGGAACTCCCCGGGGCGACCGCGATCGTCCGCGCCCTCGTCGACCGTGGGGTCCTCGTCGCCCTCGGTCACTCGGACGCTTCCTACGAGGAGGCCCTCGCCGGCATCGACGCAGGAGCTCGACTCGCCACCCACCTCTTCAACGCCATGTCGCCGTTGTCTCATCGCGCCCCCGGGGTCGTCGGGGCCGTCCTCGGAGATCCTCGGATCGCCGCCGGGCTCATCGTCGATGGGATCCACGTCCACCCGGGCGCGCTTCGCGTGGCGTGGGCGGCGAAGGGACCCGAGGCGATCGTGCTCGTCACCGACGCGATGGCGGCGATGGGGATGGCACCGGGGGTCTACCGGCTCGGCGACCTCGACATCACCGTGGACGAGGGAGGCCCCCGGAATCCCGAGGGCCGGCTCGCCGGGAGCACCCTCACCCTCGATCGAGCCGTCCGCAACCTCGTCGAGTTCGTCGGCGTCGCCCCCGACGAGGCGGTCGCTGCCGCCGCCCGGAACCCGGCGAGGCTCCTCGGCCTCCCGAGCCGGGGCGTGGTCGCCGTGGGTCGCCGGGCCGACCTCGTCCTCCTCGACGCCGACCTCGAGGTCCGGGCGGCGATCGTCGGCGGCGACGTCGTCTTCGCCGATCCGGCCCTCGACGTCGCCGGTGCCGAGCCTCGGAACCCATGACCCTCTGGGAGGAGATCCACGAGCAGCCCGAGGTGCTCCGGCGCGTCCTCGCCGGGTCGGCGACGCAGGTCGCCGCGGTCGCAGCGGAGTTCGAACGGGTCCGACCCGCCTTCGTCCTCGTCGCCGCCCGGGGCACCTCGGACAACGCGGCCCGGTATGCGAAGTACCTCTGGGGTGCTCGGAACCGGATCCCGGTGGCCCTCGCCGCGCCGTCGCTCTTCACCGCCTACGACGCGCCGCCTCGACTCGACGGCGCGTTCGTCGTCGGGATCTCGCAGTCGGGAGAATCCCCAGACCTCGTGGCGGTGATCGACCGGGCGCGGACCCAGGGTCGTCCGACCGTGGCCATCACCGCCCATCCCGACTCGCCCTTGGCCCGCGCCGCCGCCCGGTGCATCGTCCTGGATTCGGGGGAGGAACGGGCCGTCGCCGCGACGAAGACCTACACCGCCCAGCTCGCCGTGATCGCCGCCCTCTCCTGCGCGCTCCGAGGCGACGGGAAGGCGCTCGAGGGGATCCCGGAGGCCGTCGCCGAGGTCCTCGACGCCTCCGGGAGCATCGCCGCCGCCGCGAGCATCTTCGTCGAAGACGACTTCGCCGCCGTCGTGGGCCGGGGCTTCAACTACTCGACGACCTTCGAGTGGGCCCTGAAGCTCCAGGAACTCGCCGGGATCCTCGCCCATCCCTACTCGGCGGCCGACTTCGAACACGGGCCGCTCGCCCTCGTCTCCCGCGGCTTCCCCGTCCTCGCCGTCGCACCCCTCGGCGCCACGCACCCTCGCCTCCTTCGGCTCCTCGACCGCCTCTCGGGGGAGCTCGGGGCCCGGCTCGGCATCGTCTCGGACGACGAGAGGACCCTCGCGCTCGGCGAGGCGGCGATCCCCGTCCCCTCGGTTCCCGAGTGGGTGAGCCCGATCGTCGCGGTCGTGGCGACTCAGCTCTTCACCCACCACCTCACCGTGGCCCGGGGTCTGGACCCCGACCGGCCTCGGACGATCGGGAAGGTCACCCGGACGATCTGACACCGGGACCGAAGCGCTCGGAGGCCTCCGGGCGCGGCGGATCGCTCACCGAAGACTCCTGCTCCCCTCATCTCCCCCTCATCGTCCACCGTCACGATGGGCCCATGACGACGTCGACGGGCCGAGGCCGAATCCCGCTGCTGTGGGTGGGATGCATCCTCTGGGTGCTCGTCGTCGCCGCCTGCGGGGACGACGCGGCTCCGGGCACCTCCGGGTCCGGGGTCCCGCCGACGACGGATCCGGTCTCCGCGGAGGCGTCGGCCCGACCGGTGGGCGAGCCGGGCACCGCGGTCGTCCACGAGGGCGGCTGGTCGACCCCGATCCGGCTCGGCTTCAACGACGACGGCTGGGAGGACTCCCCGTACCTGACCCGAGACGGCTCGGCCCTCCTGTTCTTCTACCACCCGTGGCCGGATCTCGCGACCTCGGCCGAGGAGGTCACCGAGCGGCTCGTCGCCGATCCGGTGCGGGGAGAGGCCGAGGGTCTCGATGGGAAGCTCTACGTGAGCCGGTTCCCCTTCGTCACGAAGGAGGTCCTCCCGATCTCGGACGACACCGGCCCCGCCTTCGAGTGTTGCCCCTACGTCGCGTCCGACGGCCGCCTCTTCTACGTCTCGAACCGCCGCACCTGGGAGGAGGACCCCGAGGCCCTCCCGCAGATCCACCTCGACGGTCGGGCCCTCGAGGTGGGCGGCGACCCGCCGCCGTCGAATCCCCACTGGTGCGAGGCCCGAGACGAGCTGTGGTTCGACTGTCCGGGCGACGCCGACATCTGCGTGATGCGCGACGCCGCCGTCAACGACTTCGCCGGTCCCGTGGAGAAGGCGCCCTATCCCGTGAACGCCGCCGATCGAGAGGCCGTCGAGGATGCCCAACCCTTCCTCACCGACGACTGCGAGACCCTCTACATCTCGTCGAGCCGGGGCGACCCGGCCCTCGAACGACTCGAGATCCTCCGTCTCGAACGCCGCGGCGACCGCTGGAGCGAACCGGAACGCTTCATCTCGGCCCCCACCCCGGTCGCCGAGCTCTCGATGACCGCCGACGGCCGTCGTCTCGCCTTCGCCCAGGTGACCTGGCGAGACGACGGGACGCCGGCCATCGACATCTACTGGGCCGAGCGCCGGTGAGCGCCGGCTCGATGCGACTCAGACGAGAGCGACCTGCTCTCCGGTGGGCTCCGCTCAGCAGTACCACGGCTCGGTGAGGTAGGGGACGGTCACGGGATCCGGGACCGCCTCCAGGGCCCGGGGGGCCGGGCGGCCGGCGGCGTGGAGCGCCCGCCGGCGCACCTCGCCGAACACCGCGGCGCGGTCGGCGTCCCTTCCCACCTCCCGCCGGACCACCGCGTCGATCTCCCTCCAGAGCGCATCCACGTCGGGATCCGGATGACGCCAGGGATGGGCGAGGGCGTCGGGGTCGAAATCCCCGGCGACGGCGGCGACCTCGGGGAGGTCGAGGAGCCGGCTGCCGGCGGGCAGGAGGAGCCGGATCGCGTACTGCACGGGGGCGACGGCACCGACGAGGCCGAGCTCCGAGATCCGATCGAGGAGCCCGAGGTAGCCCTCGAGGGTCGTCCACGGGGTGAAGGGGACGAAGGTGGGATTCGCGGCGATCCCGACCTCGGCGAGCACCTCGAGGGCCCGTTCGGCGTCGGCCGCGGTGTGGCCCTTGGCGAGCCTGGCGAGGACGCGATCGTCGAAGGACTCCACCGCCGTCGTGACGAGTACGCACCCGGTGTCCCGGAGCGTCGGCAACAGCCGGCGATGACGCAGCAGGTGCGCGACCTTGATCGTCACGTCGTAGGTGAGGTCGGGGAACGCCGCATGGAGGCGTCGAACGATCCGAAGGGCGTGGGTCGGGCCGTTGAGGAAATCGGGATCGGCGAAGGTGAGGTGCTCGGCTCCGGCCGCGATCTGCTGACGGACGTCGGCGATCACGACCTCGGCGGGCACGGCGACGAACCGCCCCCGGTAGACCGGGACGATCGGGCAGTGGCGGCAGCGGTGTCGACAGCCCCGGGTCGTCGTCGTCGCCCCGGCGACGCGCAGCTCGCCGGAGGGGAGTCGGAGCCGGGCGTAGCGCTCGAGTGGGGGGAACCCCGAACGGTCGGGAACCCGGAATCGGCGCCGCCGACCGGGCCGGGGAGGGTGGTCGCCCACCGTCCGCCGATACGCGGCGACGAGGTCCCCTTCGAACTCGGCTCCCACGACCTCGCCGAACCGTCCGAGGAGCTCGGCGTTCAACGGTGCGTAGAGGCCGAAGAAGCAGCGGGTCGCC
Organism: Actinomycetota bacterium; assembly: GCA_011371355.1. Classification (GTDB taxonomy): domain Bacteria; phylum Actinomycetota; class Acidimicrobiia; order Spongiisociales; family UBA5794; genus DRQR01. The sequence goes on along the minus strand of DRQR01000171.1, from coordinate 6,403 downwards.
CCGGGCGCGAGCTCCCGCACCCGACGCGCCGCCGAGACGGCGAGTCGGGTCGCGGTGTGCATGGGAACGTGGAAGGCGACGAACCGGGCTCCGGCCACCCGGTCCAGGTCGGCGCCGACGCTCAGGTCGAGGATCTCGACGTCGGCGCCGGCCGCGGCGAGCTCGGCCGCCGCCGAGGCCACGTCGAAGGAGGGCCGGCCGAGCTCGTAGGTGGAGACGACGATCGCCCGAGGAGCCACCCGCCGAGCCTAGGTCCCACCGCGACCCAACGATGGGACGCCGTCGTCCTCCGGCCTGTTGCACGGCACGGCGTTCGTCGCCGCGGAGGGCCGGTCCGGCGGGAGGGGGACCGATGCGCGGTAGGCTGCCCGGTCTCCGAGGTCGGGAGGGCCGATGGTCGACCGTCGGCCCGGGAAACAGGAGGACGACGTGCTCGAGGGATACCAACGGCTCCGTTTCGACACCCCGGCTCCGGGGGTCCTCGAGGTGGTGATCTCCGATCCGGAGCGGCTCAACGCCGTCGACGCGGTGGGACACCGGGAGCTCGCCTACGTCTGGCCCGAGCTCGCCCGTCTCGACGAGGTCCGGGCCGTGCTCCTTCGGGGGGAGGGCGACGCCTTCTCGGCGGGCGGCTCCTTCGACATGATCGAGGAGATGATCGGCGATCCCGAGGCCACCGCCCGGATGTTCGAGGAGGCCCGGGCCCTCGTGGCCAACCTCGTCGAGTTCCCCAAGCCGATCGTCTCGGCGATCCAGGGGCCCGCCGTCGGGGCCGGACTCGTCGCCGCCCTCCTGTCCGACATCCCCATCGCCGCCCGGTCGGCGAAGATCCTCGACGGTCACGTGAAGCTCGGCGTCGCCGCCGGCGATCACGCCGTGCTCGTCTGGCCCCTCCTCGTCGGCATGGCGAAGGCGAAGTACTACCTCTTCACGAACGAGCCGCTGACGGGAGAGGAGGCCGAGCGGATCGGCCTCGTCGCCAAGGTCGTCGACGACGAGGAGCTCTACGACACCGCCCTCGAGCTCGCCACCTCCCTGGCCGCCGGTCCGACCTGGGCGACCCGCTGGACGAAACTCGCCCTCAACGAGTGGTATCGGCGGGCGATGCCGGCGTTCGACGCCTCGGCGGCCCTCGAGATGCTCTCCTTCTTCCACCCCGACGCCCGAGAGGGACTCGACGCCCTCCTCGAGAAGCGTCCGCCGCGCTGGCATCCGGCCGACGACTGAGATCCGGGATCGCGCCGGGGCACCCGAGGGGTCTCGGCACGGGATCACCTCCTCCTCGGACCGGGGGACGAGCCTCCCGAGGAGGATCCGGAAGGACCTGGGTCCGGGCCTCCCGGCGGCGCGACGATGCTCATCGAAGTCTCCGCGGGCACTCATCGATCCTTCATGGTCGTCCCCGACGATCGCGGCATGTCTCCGCGAACCCGTCCGGCCGACGCACCGGCCTTCGTCACCTTCCTCCTCGCGCCGGTCGTCGGCGAGCTCCTCTCGTCGTCCGCCCCGCTGCCGGGTTTCCTCGTCGTGTGGCTGCCCCTCGCCCTCCTCTACGGCTGCGGGGTGCTGATCGTCCGAGAACTCGCCGTGAGATGGGGCTCGGGATGGTGGGGGATCGCCCTCCTCGGCGCCGCCTACGGGATCGTCGAAGAGGGCCTCGTCACCCGGGCGTTCTTCGATCCCGCGTGGGAGGATCTCGGTGCCCTCGCCACCTTCGGACGCGACGGCGGGATCAACTGGCTGTGGGCGCTCCAGCTCACCGTCTTCCATGCCGCGATCAGCGTCGGCGCCACCCTCCTCTTCGTTCGGATCCTCTTCCCCCACCGCTGGGAGGAGCCCTGGCTCTCCCGACGCGGCATGGGCTGGTGCTTCGTCGGGATCGCCGCCTGGCTCGCCGCCGGGTTCGCCGCCTACCGACCCGGCGCCGAGCCGCTCGTCCTCACGGTGGCGGTCGTCGCCCTCTTCGTCGCCGCGGCGCGGTTCGTTCCCTCGCCGCGGCGTCGACGCGGTCCGGCGCCGCGGCCCCGGCGAGTCTTCGCCACGGCGTTCACGGCCGCCGCCGTGGTCATGCTGGGCCCCTATCTCCTCGCCGAGGTGCCCGCCGCCCATCCGCTCCTCGCCGCGGCCCTCATCGTCGGGGTCGTCGCCGCCATGGTCGGCCGAGGGTCCCGGTGGCCGGGCGAAGGCTGGGGCGATCGCCACCGGCTGGCGCTCGCCTCCGGGGAGCTGGGCTTCTTCCTCGTCATCGCCCCGATCGTCTCCGGCTCGCCGTGGATCGCGGTGACGAGCCTCGCCGCCGGGCTGGTCCTCCATCACCGGGCACGGCGGCTCCGAATCCGAGAAGCCGGGATCGGCGTGGAGGAGGTGACCGGATGAGCCGGATCGTCGCGGCGGTCCTCGTCGCCGCCGTCCTCGTCGCCGCCTGTTCGGCGCCTCCGGAGTCGGTCGTCGAGGAACCGTCCTCCCGAGCCATCCGTGGTGCCCGCATCGACGGCGACTACGTCTCGGTCCCCTGGGTCGGGGACATCTGGACCACGACCTGGACCGGTGACGGCACCCTCCTCGCCGCCTTCGGTGACGGAACCGGGATGGCCGACTGTCTGCCGACGTTGCTCGTCGACGAACCGGACGAGTTCGACACCGCCTACGACGAGGTGGCTCCGGGTCGGTACGTGCCTCGGGATCCGGCGTCGAACGAGTACTGCGAGGTGTTCGGCTGCCCGGAGGAGGGACTGCCCCTCTGTCCCTACACCCCGGTCGGGATCGTGCGCGTCGACGGGGAGCTCCCGGACGTGGCGCCCTGTGCGGGTCCCGACCAGTGCGTGATCTCCCGGCACGTGCCCTACGGCGACCTCCGGGTCTACGAGGCCTCCGACAAGCCCTCGAGCCTCCTCGCCGTCGGCGATCGTCTCTACGCGGCGATGCACGCCCCTCCCGGCGAGGCCGAGGTCGGCTACCTGGCCTACTCCGACGACGGCGGCGCGACCTGGGAGAAGGTCGAGGGATCGCCGTGGGTGGGCGATTCGCCCTTCACCGTCCTCATGTTCGTGCAGATGGGACGCGGTCACGGGACGAACCGGGACGGGTACGTCTACGCCTTGGGAATCGGCGACGAGCTCGGCACCCCCGCCGAGTCGCAGCGAGTCCATCTCGCCAGGGTCCGTCGCGGCGAGGGGGGCGCCGCGGCGGACCCGGTGCTCGACTACGGCAACTGGGAGTACTTCGCCGGCCTCACCGACGCCGGCGTCCCTTCGTGGAGCGGCGATCCCGGCGACGCCGCTCCCCTCGAGGGTCTCGAGACCATCGCCCAGGGCGCGGCGATGTACCATCCCGGCTCCCGGCAGTATCTCTTCCTCTCCGGGTTCACCCGGCTCGACGGCACCGGGACGCTCTACGCCGCGGACTCGCCGTGGGGTCCCTGGTACGTCGCCGCCGAGCTCCCCGCCGGGTTCATCGCCGGGGTCGTGGCGAAGGACGCCACCGACGACGCCTTCTGGTTCACCGCCGCCGGTGGCGGGGGCGTCGGCTACAACCTCAACCTGGGGCGGATCCGACTCGACGTCGACGCCTCGGCGCTGCCGAGCGCCCTCGTCGCCCTCCACACCGAGAAGGTCGAGCAGCTCATCGGCGACCTCGACTTCGAGACCCTCGAGCCGACGCGCCAGCAGACCGGGAGCCGGTTCAACGTGGAGTTCACCGACCTCGGCGCGCCCTTCGAGTTCGGCGGCCGACTCTGGTTCCTCTTCGGCGACACCGACCCGGAGGCACCGGGGTGGGACGAGTTCCACGACGACACGATCGCCTTCACCGAGGGTCGCTCGGTCGAGGAGCTCCGTCTCGAGTTCCTCACCGATCCCGCCGCCGGTCGCGGTGTCCACAACCCCAGGATCTCCTGTCCGGAGACCGGCGATCCCGACTGCGTCGACCTCGGGGCGGTGAACGTTCCCGTGGCCGGCCTCGGCGACGGCGAGACGATGTTCGTCTGGTTCACCCAGGACGTGGCCGAACGATCCCTCGTGGCCCGCTCCGACGACGAAGGACGGACCTTCACGAAGCTCTACGACGTCGGCGACACCCACTTCATCGACGTCCAAGCGGCCCGGGTGTCGGAGCCACCACCGGGGCTCGTGGGGGAGGGACCGTGGGTCCTCCTCTTCGGGAGCGGCGACCGGGAGCACGCCGACGTCTACCTCGCCGCCACGCCGCTCGAGGCCCTCCGTCGGGGCGATCGGGACGGGCTCGTCTTCCTCTCGGGGATCGAGTACGCCCGGGACGGGTCGGTCGTCGCCGCGTCGTGGTCCTCGGAGGAGGCCGACGCGGCCCCCCTCTTTCGGATCGAGCACGGCCCCGGGCCGGGGATCATGTCCGAGGTCCCCCACGGTTGGGGCTTCGGTGAGCCCCTCGTCGTCTACGACCCGACCCTCGACCTCTGGCTCGCCACGTACAACTCGGCGCGGCGGACGATTCGGCTCCGCACCGCCGAGGCGCCCTGGGGGCCTTGGAGCGCGTCGACGCTCTTGTTCGATCCGGCCGCCGACTACGGACGGGGTCCCGCCTACGGCCGCTACGTCGGGGACGGGGCGACCGACCGGCTCGGCGGCCAGGGGGAGCTCTACGGTCCGTACGTGATTCCCCGGTTCACGCGTCTCGGTGGGGACGGAACCGTCGAGCTGTTCTGGCTCCTGTCGACGTGGCAGCCCTATACGGTCGTGCTCATGCGGTCCGTCCTCACCTGGCGATGATCGGCCGGTGCCCGCGGTAGCCTCGGGTCCGAGGAGGAGGAGAACGGATGCCGCTGGCGTCGGGACACGTGGAAGCCGTCTTCGACGGGAAGGACGCCGCCGAGGCCGCCATCGAGGCCCTTCGCGCCGGCGGGTTCGGGGATCGCATCGGCGTGGCCCTCCGGGTCCCCGGAGCCTGGGTCGAGGGGGAGGGGGAGCTCGAGACCGGCGACGACGTGAGGACGGCCGTCGAGCGGGGCATCGCCGCCGGGATCCCCGTCGGCGTGCTGGCGGGACTGGCCCTCGTCGGCTTGGCCGTGCCGGGGGTCGGGACCCTCGGTGTCGGCGGGGTCCTCGCCGCCGGTGGGATCGCCGGGGCGCTGGCGGGGACCTACTTCGGGAGCATGCTCGGCCTCGCCGCCGATCAACACGACGCCGACGACCTCGAGCCGGGGCAGGTCCTCGTCGTCGTCCACGGACCCGACGGACTCGACGACGCGGCGAGGCTCCTCGCCGAGCACGGCGGCAGGGTCGTGCGGCAGAGCTGAGGACGTCGGCAGGACGTCAGCGGCAGATCGTGCAGCCGCCGGGGTCGGGAGCGGGCGGCTCGTCGCTGCGGCCGTGATCCCGATTCGGGCGGTAGGTGTGGGTCCACTGCTCGTAGGTCGAGCGCCCGTTGGGATGCACGATCGTGCGGGTGACGGTCACCGTGCCGCCGGCGGCCGGGGTGGCGTGGCCGATCGTCTGGGTGCGCACCTCTCGCCCTTCGTTGTTGCCGTAGAGGGAGACGGTGATCGATCGGGGGGTATAGCTCGTCCGAATGGTCACCGGGGTCAGGGTGTCGTTGCGGAAGACGACGTCGGGCGTCGGGTAGCCCATCGTCGCCTCCCGGCCCATCGGGTAGCGGGTGAAGTAGAGGCTGTGGGGCCGGTGGGCGACGATCTCGTAGCCTCCGAAGAAGATCGCGTTGTAGAAGGTCGTCGCGAACTGGCTCGTCCCACCGCCGACGTTCGCCGGATGGTCGCAGCAGTAGACCCTCCCGCCGATGATCGCACCCGCCCGGACGAAGCCGCGCTCCTCGGTGCGAGGCCCGACGTACTCGTTGAGGGAGAACGTCTCGCCGGGAGCCACCACCGCGCCGTCGACGATCGACGCCATGAGTTGGATGTTCACCACCCGGGCTTCGCAGCAGGGATGCCGGGTCGTGAAGCTCGCGACGAGCCCGACGTCGCGAGGGGGTTCCGGGCCGTCGCCGGGCAGAGATCCGAAACGGCCGACCACCGGGAGCATCCGGGCCGCGCCGTAGGGGATCGGGGGCTGGGCGGAGCCGGGGCCGGGTTCGAGCCGGAGGTGGAAGGCGCCCTGGTGGGGACGGAACAGGCCGAGGGTGTCGACCGCGGGGTCGGTGCCGTCGGGCCGAGCCCAGCGTCCGGCGAACACCCGGTCTCCGGGATCGCCGAAGACGAAGGAGTCCTCCGCGATTCCGCCGAGGTGATCGTTGCGGTAGAAGACGAGACCGGCGTCGGGGCGGTGCAGTCCGACGGTGTCGATGCCGTCGCCGTCGAAGTCCCCGACGAAGGGTTCGTCGCCGACTTCCCCGAAGGGGTAGGAGAACTCGGCGGCCCCCAACCCGCCGTCGTTCTCCCCCAACTCGTTGATGATGTACACCCTGGCCTCCGACG
>DRQR01000170.1 GCA_011371355.1 Actinomycetota bacterium | reverse complement strand
TGGCGGTGGAGGGAACGGGGCCCCGGGCTCGCGCCGACGGGTCAGCGGGCGGCGACCGGTTCGTGGACGCGCATGGGCAGCCGGGTGCGCCATCGCCCGTCGACCTCGTGGAGGGCGGCGGCCACGGCCCCGGCGGTGGGCACGAGACCGATCTCCCCGACGCCCTTGATCCCGTAGGGGGAGCGCGGCTGGGGGGCTTCGACGAGGATGACGTCGACCTCCGGCATGTCCTTCGGGCGGAGGATGCCGAGGCTCCGCAGGGTGGTGTTCGTCGGTCGGCCCTCGTCGTCGGTGGGGAACTCCTCGGTGAGGGCGTAGCCGAGGCCCATGTGGACGGCGCCTTCGATCTGCCCTTCGCAGAGCAGGGGGTTGATCGCCCGACCGACGTCGTGGGCGGCGACGACCCGTTCGATCTCGCCGGTGTTGGGGTCGGCGATCACGACCTGGGCCGCGTAGCCGAAGGCCGAGTGGATGATCGGGTGGTCGACGTCGTCGTCGAGGGAGTTCGTCCAATCGACCACGTACTCCCCGTGGTAGTCGACGCCGGGGCGGCGTCCTCCTTCGATGGCCGCCCGGCAGGCGTCGGCCACCGACCCGGCCGCCATGAGCGTGCCGCGGGAGCCGGTGGTCTGGCCGCCGCCGAGCTCTCGGGTGGTGTCGACGACCACCCGGATCTCCTCGGCCGGAACGCCGAGCTCCTCGGCGGCGACCTGGAGGGCGACGGTGTGGACGCCCTGACCCATCTCCGTCCAGGCGTGGCGGACCTCCACGCCGCCGTCCTCGTCGAAGCGGACCACGGCCTTGGCGACCTCACGGAAGCCGTTGCCGAGGCCGGAGTTCTTCAACGCCAGACCGAGCCCCACCGCCTTGCCGGCGGCTCGGGCGGCGTCGTAGTGGGGCTTCACCGCCTCGAGGCACATCCGCGCTCCGGCGGCGCCTTCGTCCATGATCTGACCCGGTCCCCAGACGTCGCCGGGTTCGACGACGTTGCGGCTCCGCATCTCCCAACCGTCGAGACCGACTCGCTCGGCCAGCCGGTCGATGATCCCCTCCATGGCGAACTGGGCCTGGTTCGCGCCGAAGCCGCGGAAGGCGCCACAGACCGGGTTGTTCGTCCGCACGGCGATGGCCTCGACGTCGACGTTGGGGACCCGATAGGGCCCGGTGGCGTGGCCGGCGGCACGTTCGAGGACCTTCATCCCCACCGAGGCGTAGGGGCCGGTGTCGCCCACCATGCGGGCACGAACCGCGGTGAGGTGGCCCTCGGCGTCGCAGCCGGCCTCGAGCTCGATGCGGATCGGATGGCGCTTCGGGTGCATGAGGAAGGACTGTTCCCGGGTGAGGGTGCACTTCACCGGGCGCCCGGTGAGCCAGGCGGCGAGGGCGGTGTGGGCCTGGTTCGAGAGGTCCTCCTTGCCGCCGAAGGCGCCGCCGTTCGAGACCAACTCGACGACGATCCGGCTCGGATCGATGCCGAGGACCGAGGCGATCTGATCCCGATCGTCCCAGACCCCCTGGCCTCCCGAGTAGACGTGGAGGCCGCCGTCGTCGGTGGGGACGGCGAGGGTGGATTCGGGCTCCAAGAAGGCGTGTTCGACGCGTTGGGTGTGGAAGGTCTCCCGGACGACGTGGGCCGAGGCGGCGAGGGCCGCGTCCACGTCGCCGCGGCGATACGCCGAGCGGGACAGGACGTTGCCGTCGAGCTCCCAGACGGCGTCCTCGTCGGTGGCGAGCGCCTCGTCCACGTCGACGATCGGCGGGAGCACGTCGTAGTCGACGACGATCGCCTCGGTGGCGGCAAGGGCCTGGGCGCGCGTCTCGGCGACGACGACGGCGAGGACGTCGCCGAGGTAGGAGGTCCTACCGCCCTCGGGGATCATGACCGGCCAGTCTCGGTGGATGAGGCCGACCCGGAGTTCGCCGGGGACGTCGGCGGCGGTGTAGACGGCGACGACGCCGGGCATCGCGAGGGCGGGTTCGACGTCGATCCGCCGGACGTCGGCCCGGGCGTGGTCGGCGAGCCGCAGGGCCGCGTGGAGCATCCCGGGGACCCTGAGGTCGTCGATGTAGCCGCGGTCGCCGAGGGCGAGGGCCTCGGCTTCGTACTTGACCCCGCGTTTGCCGATCCCGTGGGCGAGCTTGGCGTCACCGACGGGCTCGCCCGAGGCGACGAGCTCGATGGCTTCGACGATCTTCGCGTAGCCGGTGCAGCGGCACAGGTGGGCACCGAGGCGTCCCTCGATCGTCCTACGGTCGAGGTCGGCGCCCTTCTGGTCGATGAGGGCCTTGGCGCGGACGACGATGCCCGGGATGCAGAAGCCGCACTGGAGGGCGCCGGTGGCGGCGAAGGCCCGGGCGAAGTGGTCCCGTTCGGCCGGGTCGAAGCCCTCGAGGGTGACGACCTCGGCGCCGGCGACCTTGTCGAGGGGCGTCTGACAGGAGACCCGGGCCTTGCCGTCGACGAGGACCGTGCAGCAACCGCACTGCCCGGAAGGAGCGCAGCCGTCCTTCGGGGAGGTGACGTGGAGCTCTTCTCGAAGCGCGGCGAGGAGGTGGGGATGATCCCCGTCGACGGTGACCTGCTCGCCGTTGAGGACGAAGGAGACGCTCACGCAGCCATGGTACCGAATCGGCTCGCCGGAGTGGGGAGTGGGACGTGGGGGTCGACGTTCGATGGTCGAGGTCAGCCGGTGGCGGTCCAGGGTGGTTCGGCGGGGACCACGAAGACCCCCTCGGCCTCGGTGAGGAGGCGGTCTTCGTGGCGCCCTTCGCCGTGGACGAAGATCTTCCGATCCTCTCTGCCGGTGATCCAGGCACGGAACTCGAGCGGCGTCTCGATCGGGGTGGGCGCCCGGTAGGTCACCGTGAGTTGGCCGGTGAAGGCGAGATCCCCCGACAGCAACGCCGCGGCGCCCATCGTCTCGTCGAGGATCGCCGAGAGGATCCCCCCGTGGGCTCGCCCGGGTGCGCCCTCGTAGGCCCGTCCGAGCACGACCTCGGCGACGACGGTGTCGCCCTCCCGCCGGAAGGCGGCGTCGACCCCCATCGGGTTCGCCGGTCCCGAGATCATCGTGTGACCGAACAGGGGGGTGTAGGCGCGGTCGATGAGCTCGGCGACGTCCCCGGCGGCGAGGGCCGCCTCGAAGGTGCGTTGGTCTGGATGGCGGGTGACCCGGTGAGGGCAGGCCTCGATGCGGGGGAGGAGGGCGTCGACCGCCGTGGTGATCTCGTCGAGGAGGTCGGTCGGGAGCTCGTAGCTCATGAAGGCGTGGGCGAGCCGACGGAGTCGCTCTGCGGTCCGAGCTCGACGGGGTGGGGACGTCATCGCCGGACGATCCCGTCGAGCACGAGACGGGTGAGGGAGTCCACGAGCCGCTCGGTGTCCTCCTCGGTGGTGGGACGGAAGCGACGGCAGGCGGCGTTGAGGCCGCCGAGGAGGAAGCGGACCGTCGCGCGGATCGGGACCTCGTGGAAGGTGCCGTCGGCGATCCCGTCGGTGAGCAGGTCCCGGAGCGTCGCGGCGTAGCGGGCCCGGACGGCCGCCGTCGCCTCGCTGTCGGGGATGGCGTCGAGGTTCTCGACGAGGACCCGGCCTTCGGGACCGAGGGTCGCCGCCACGTGGGCTCGGACGAGCTGGCGAAGCCGCTCGGCCGGGGGTGCGGTGGGGTCGACGGCCTCGAGGAGCTCGTCGACGACGGCCTCGAGGAGGAGCACGAGGAGGTGCTCCTTGCCGTCGACGTAGTAGTAGAGGCTGCCCTTCGACAGCCCGACGCGGTCGCCGATCCGTTCGAGCGTGGCGCGCTCGTAGCCCGCGGTGGCGAACTCCTCGGCCGCGGCGCGGAGGATCGCTCGCTGCCGATCGGCGTGACGTCGGCGGCGACGTTCGGTGGTGGTCGTCGGCATCAGTAGGACCTCGGGAGGCCGAGGGAATGCATGGCGACGAAGTTGAGGATCATCTCCCGGGACACCGGCGCGGTCTTGAGGAGCCGTCCGACGAACCAGAGATCGGCGAGCCCGTACTCGCTCGTCAGCCCGTTGCCGCCGTGGGTCTGGATGGCCTGATCCATGGCGACGAGGAAGCTGTCGGCCGCCGCGAACTTCGCGACGTTCGCCGCTTCGCCGGTCGCCTGGGGATCGGCGCCCTCGTCGTGGAGCTGGGCGGCGCGCCAGGTGGCGAGCCGGGCGAGCTGGACGTCGATGTAGGCCTCGGCGAGGGGATGGGCGATGCCCTGGTGGGCGCCGATCGGCAC
>DRQR01000169.1 GCA_011371355.1 Actinomycetota bacterium | reverse complement strand
GACGGCTCGTGGTCGTCAACGAGGCGCCTCGGACGGCGGGGTTCGCCGCCGAGCTCGCCGCGGAGATCCAGGCCGAATGCCTCTACGACCTCCTGGCGCCGATCGAGCGGGTCACCGGATGGGACACCGTCGTGCCGCTCCGACGGGCCGAGCACTACTACGTCCCGTCGGTCCGGCGGATCGTCGCCGCCGTCCGGCGTACCCTCGAGGTCTGACGTGGCCCACGAGTTCCTGCTCCCCGACATCGGCGAAGGCCTCACCGAGGCGACGATCGTCCACTGGTTCGTGGGCGTCGGCGATGCCGTCGACCAGGACGCACCCCTCGTCGAGCTCGAGACCGACAAGGCCGTGGTGGAGATCCCCGCACCGGTGGGCGGGATCCTCCTCCACCGCGGCGCCGAGGAAGGCGAGACGATCCGGGTGGGGGAGCTCCTCGCGGTGGTCGGCGAGGCCGACGAGGCCTGGGAGCCCGCCGCGCCGTCGACGGAGGAGGCCGCCCCGATCGTCGGCACCCTCGAGGAGGCACCGGCCGTTCCGCCGACGGCCGGAGGCAGAGCCCGGGCCCTGCCCAGGGTGCGACGTCTCGCCGCCGAGCTCGGTGTGGACCTCGATGGGATCGCGGGGACCGGTCCCGGGGGTCGGGTCACCGAGGCCGACGTTCGGGCCGCGGCGGCCTCGTCGGGACCGGCCCGGCGGGTGCCCCTGTCGCCCCGGCGCCGGGCGATCGTGCGCAACCTCACCCGCTCCTGGCGGGAGATCCCCCACGTCACCACCTACGGGGAGGCCGACGCCGCGGCGCTCCTCGCCGAGCGGGCCGCCCGAGGAGGGGTGCCCCTCGAGGCGCTCCTCATCGCCAGGATCGTCCCCCTCCTCGCCGAGTACCCGGCCTTCAACGCCACCTTCGCCGAGGACGCCGTGGTCGAGCATCTCCGCTACGACGTCGGCTTCGCCGTCGACACCCCCGACGGACTCGTCGTCGCCGTCGTGCGCGCCGCCGACACCAAGCCCGTCGCCGAGCTCGCCGAGGAGGTGCGGCGCCTCGCCGCCGCGGCGCGGGATCGACGCCTCGGCGCAGCCGAGCTGACGGGCCAGACGTTCACGATCTCGAACATCGGGGCGGTGGGTGGACGCTACGGCACCCCGATCGTGCCCCACGGCACCACGGCGATCCTCTCGGTGGGTCGAGCCGAGCCCCGGCCCGTGGTCCGCGACGGCGAGGTCGTCGTCGCCACCGAGTTCCCCCTCAGCCTCTCCTACGACCATCGGGTGATCGACGGTGCCGCCGGCCGGGCGTTCCTCGGCGCCGTCGCCGAGGCCCTCGCCCGGCCCTCGGTCGCGTAGGCTGGCCACGTGGACGACCTCGACCGGATCACCCGGGAGCTCGCCGAGGTCCAGGACGCCCTCCTCGCGCTCCCCGACGACGCCTTCGCCGAACGGTACGAACTCCTCCGACGCCGCGACGAGCTGCGGAACGCCGCCGCGACCGCCCGGGCCGGCCTGGCCCAGGAACGACCCACGGCCGACATTCAGGCCGAGCTCGCCGGTCTGCGGCGCCGCCTCGCCGAGCTCGAGGCCCGACGGATCGACCTCGTCCAGCAGGCGGGAAGCTCCGCCGCCGCCGCCGGGCCCGGCGCCGACGGATGGGGTGGCATCCAGCTCAACACCGCCATCGACCGGGCCCAGGGCCTCGACGAGATTCGGGCGAGGATCGGGGTGCTGAAGGGCATCCTCCTCGACCGGGGCGTCGACCCGGGGAACTGACCTCCCGCCGGTATCCTTCGGGCGGCGGGGCGTCGGGGATTCCGCAGCCACATCCGGTCCCCCCGAGGAGGTAGACGATGGACGGCCACGACCAGCCCGAGGTACTCCATGCCGCCGAGACGGCGCTTCGGGCCTTGGCAGACGGGCGCGCCCCGGACGCCCGCCGGGCACTTCGCCGCCTCGACGATCTCGACCGGGTCGGGATGTTCACCGACTTCCGAGAGGTCGTCGAGACCGCCGTCGGCCACGTCGAGGCCGGGAACCCGATCCCGCCGATGACCTGGGACCTCATCGCCCAGGCCGCCGGACCCGGTCCCCTCAGCATCCTCGTCGAGGACCTCAAGGCCGAGGCGGGGATCCCCCTCGACTGAGACGAGCCCGGCGGCGGTAGCCTGCGTCGTCGATGGGCGACCACCACGTGCACCTCCACCCCCACGGGCCCTACACCGGCGAGGGCCCTCCTCCCGGCGAGTACCCGCCCGGTCACCTCGAGGCCTACGTCGAGACCGCCCTGGCCCGGGGCGCCGACGAAGTGGGCTTCACCGAACACCTCTACCGCTGCGTGGAGTCCGCGGAGGTCCTCGGGGCGTTCTGGGCGACCGAACCTCGGGAAGACCTCGCACGGCAGGCCGAGGCGTTCGTCCGTGAGGATCGCACCCTGTCCCTCGAGCGGTACGTCGACGCGGTGGTCGCGGCGAAGGACCGGGGCCTGCCGGTGCTCCTCGGCCTCGAGGTCGACTTCTTCCCCGAGACCATCGAGGCGGTGACGGCCTTCCTCGAACCCTATCCCTTCGACTTCCTCATCGGGTCGGTGCACTGGGTCGGGGGCTGGTCGATCGACCACGGCGACGTCGCCTGGGAGTTCGAACGCCGCGGCGTCCGCCGGGCCTACGAGGAGTACTTCGCCCTCGAGCGGGAGCTCGCCGCCTCGGGCGCCGTCGACGTCCTCGCCCACGTCGACGTCGTCAAGAAGCAGGGCCATCGCCTCCCCGAGCCGCCGGTGGATCTCTACCGTCCGGTCGTCGAGGCGGCGGCCGCCACCGGCACCGCCGTGGAGGTGTCCACCGCCGGCCTCCACCAGCCCGCCGGCGAGCTCTACCCCCATCCCACCTTCCTCCGAATGTTCCGGGAGGCCGGGGTGGAGATCACCCTCGCCTCCGACGCCCACCGACCCGAAGACGCGGCGAGGGACCGGGCCCTCGCCGTCGCCGCGGCGAAGGAAGCCGGGTACCACCGGCGCGTCACCTTCGAGCAGCGTCGTCGTCGCTTCCGACCCTTGGAGGACGAACCGTGACCGGCATCATCCACGAAGGCGAACATCCCTTCGAAGAGCCCGAGGAGCGACGGGACCCCATCCGGCGCTTCCGAGGTCGGCTCGCCGAGCCCGTCTGCGTCGTCACCGCGGGGATCGACGACGACCGGGCCGGACTCACCGTGGGCTCCCTCGTCGTCTCGGAGGGGGAGCCGGCCCGGGTGCATCTCCTCGTCGGTCCCCTCAGCGACTTCTACGAGGTCCTCGGCCGCTCCGGTCGGTTCGTCGTCCACGTCCTCGACGCCTCCCGCACCGATCTCGCCGAGCTCTTCGCGGGTCGGCGACCGGGACCGGGCGGCCCCTTCGCGTCGGTGGCGTTCGAGGACTCGCCGTGGGGTCCCGTGCTCACCGAGGTCGCCAACCGGGCCTACTGCAGCTACTACGAGGGAACCGAGCAGGGATGGTCGGTCCTCGTCACCGGCGACGTCGACCGGGTGGAGCTCGCCGACCTCGACGACCCCCTCGTCCACTTCCGGGGTCGGTACCGGCGCCTCCTCGGCGACGCCGATCGCCGGTAGCCTCCGGGGCGATGTCCGACGCACCCACCGTTCACCTGACGACCCTCGGCTGTGCGAAGAACCAGGTCGACTCCGACAAGATCGTCGGACTCCTCACCGAGGCGGGCTACGGGCGCGCCGTCGACCCCTCGGCGGCCGACGTCGTGGTGGTGAACACCTGCGCCTTCGTCGAGGAGGCCCGGCGTGAGTCGGTGGAGACGATCCTCGAACTCGCCGAGGCGAAGCGCTCGGAGGCCCGGCTCGTCGTCGTCGGCTGCATGGCGCAGCGATACGGCGCCGAGCTCGCCGAGGCCCTCCCCGAGGCCGACGCGGTGATCGGGATCGAAGGGTATCCCGGGCTCGTCGACCGTCTCGACGCCCTGACGGGCTGGCAGCCCCTGGAGCTCCGTCCGCTCCGTCGTCCGGCGATGGACCTCCTCTTCCGGACGGCCCGGCCGACCCCGTCGACGCCCTGGGCGTACGTCAAGGTCGCCGAGGGTTGCGACAAGGCCTGCAGCTTCTGTGCGATCCCCCAGTTCCGGGGTAGGCAACGCTCCCGACCGCCCACCGAGATCCGCCGGGAGATCGAGGAGCTCGTCGCCGGGGGCGTGACCGAGGTGGTCCTCGTCGCCCAAGACCTCGCCAGCTATGGACGCGACCTCGGAGCCCCAGGCGGCATCGTCGACCTGCTCCGCTTCGTCGCGGACGTCGAGGGGCTGGGCAGGCTCCGGCTCTTCTATCTCTATCCGCGGGACGTACGGAACGAGCTCGTCGAGACGATGACCGGCCTCGAGGTGGTCGCCGACTACTTCGACCTCTCCCTCCAGCATGTCGTCCCCGAGCTCCTCCGGGCCATGCGGCGTCCGGGCGACGGGACGGCGCATCTCCGACTCGTCGAGGCGATCCGACGACGGGCGCCGGAGGCGGCCTTCCGCTCCTCGTTCATCGTCGGGTTCCCCGGCGAGACCGACGACCACGTCGAAGCGCTCGCGACCTTCCTTCGCGAGGCCCGCCTCGACTGGGCCGGGTTCTTCCCCTTCTCTCCCGAGGAGGGGACGCCGGCGGCGACCCTCGAGCCGCGGATCCCCGACGACGAGGTCGCCGCCCGTCTCCGCCACCTCGAGGAGGTCCAGGAGGAGATCACCCGGCTCCGAGCCGCCGAGCAGGTCGGTCGGGTCCTCGAGGTCCTCGTCGACCAGGTGGAAGACGGAGTCCCGGTGGGTCGCAGCTACCGGGAGGCGCCCGAGATCGACGGGGTCGTCGTCCTCGACGTCGGCGAACCGGGAACGTGGTGCCGGGTCGAGATCACCGGCAGCTACGGCCACGACCTCGTCGGACGGAGGGTGGAGCCATGAAGGTCGACGTCGTCGCCGTGGGCACCGAGCTGCTGCTGGGGCAGATCGTCAACACGAACGCCGCCGAGATCGGGGCTCGCCTCGCCGAGGAGGGCCTCGATCACCATCACCAGTGCGTCGTCGGCGACAACCTCGACCGGATCGTCGACGTCCTCCGGATCGTCGGGGAACGGGCGGACGCCGTGATCGTCACCGGGGGGATCGGTCCCACCCCCGACGACCTGACGAGGGAGGCCCTCGCCGTCCTCGCCGGCACCGACCTCGAGTTCGACCCGGCGGTGGCCGAGGCCCTTCGGCGCTATTGGGCCGATCGGGGTCGGGAGATGCCCGAGTCGAACCTCCGGCAGGCCTACCGGCCGGCCGGGGCGGCCTTCGTCGAGAACCCGATCGGGACCGCACCGGGCATCCGGATCGAGATCGACGGCACGTGGTACTTCGCGTTGCCAGGGGTGCCGGTCGAGATGCGGGCGATGCTCGACGCCGAGGTCCTCCCGTTCCTCCGCCGCCTCGCCGGGGGCGGCGGCGTCGTCCTCAGCCGGGTGCTGAGGACCTGGGGGGAGAGCG
>DRQR01000168.1 GCA_011371355.1 Actinomycetota bacterium | reverse complement strand
CCCTGGCGCCCGCCCTGGCGGCGGATGAGGAGCTCGTCGATCGCCTGGAAGGGAGTGGGCAGCCCGGCGCCGCGGGAGCGGATCGGCTCGTCGACGGCCGACACGAGGGCGACGTAGGGATTCGGCCACGCCGCGTAGAGCTCACGGCCGGTGGGGCCGAAGGTGTCGTTCGGGGCGGCGCGGAAGAGGACGATCTCCCCGGCGAGGGCGAGGAGCGTGACGACGGCGAGGAAGAACGGGACGAGGTAGGCGGCGGCGACGGCACCGCGCACCGACCTCGCCCGGGCCGAGATCCACAGCGACGCCGCACCGACGACGAGGGCGGTGGCGGCGATCACGACGAGCGCGGCCGTGGCGTCGGCGACGGTCACCCCGCCGAGGAGGATGGGCAGGACGAGGAGGGGGGCGACGGCGGCGACGAGGAGGGTCATGTAGGCGAGGGAGGCGAGGAGCTTCCCGCGGACGATCTGGCCGGGCCGGAGCTGGGTGACCTGGAGGAGCGGCAGGGTGAGGCGTTCGCGTTCGCCGACGATCGCCAGGGCGGCGATCCCGGGGACGACGAAGAGCACGGCGGTGAGGAGGACGAGGGCGAGGGACTCGAACATGAACCGTCCGAGACCGACGGCGGCGACGGTCCCCAGACCCGGACCGAGGAAGCTGCCGAGCCAGCCTCGGCCGACGAGGTACGACAGGTAGCCGACCGCCGCCACGGTGGCGAGCCAGAGGGTGACGAACAGCGGCGTCCAGCGGCGTCGGAACCGCTCCTTGACCTCGCGGCCGAGCACCGGGTTGATCGTCACGACGCCTCCTCCGTGAGCGCGAGGAACAGCTCCTCGAGGCCGCCGGATTCGACTCGCCATTCGAGGATCGGGACACCGGCGTCGACGAGCTCGGCGACGAGGCGGGCGAGGGCGATCTCCTCCTTCCTCGAGGTGATGAGGATCCGGTCGCGTTCGACGACGAGTTCCTCGGCGAGCTCCGAGCCGGCGACGACCTCTTCGGCGGCGTCCCGTGCCTCTGGGGTCGTCCGGAGGACGACGAGCCGGGTCCCGGCGGCCGCGGCGAGGACCTCGGAAACCGGCCCCTGGGCCTTCACCCTGCCACGATCGACGATGACGAGATGCGAGCAGATCCCCTCGAGCTCGCTGAGGATGTGGGAGGAGATGAGCACGGTCTTGCCCATGCGGGCGAGCTCGGCGACGAGCTCGCGGAGCTGCACCCGGGCTCGGGGATCGAGTCCCGAGGCCGGCTCGTCGAGGACGAGGAGCTCGGGATCGTGGACCAGGGCGCGGGCGAGGGAGAGTCGCTGTTTCATCCCCCGCGAGAGGACGTTGACGTCGGTGTCGGCCTTCTCCTCGAGGTCGACGAGGGCGAGGAGGTCGGCCACGAGCCCTCGGCGCCGCTCCGGGGGTACCCCGTGGGCCGCGGCGAAGAACTCGAGGTACTCGGCGACCTCGAGGCGGTCGTAGACCCCGAAGAAGTCGGGCACCCAGCCGAGGATCCGGCGTACGCCGCGGGGATCTCGTTCGGGATCGAGCCCGGCGACCGACACGGTGCCGGCGTCCCGTGCGAGCAGGGTCGCCACGATCCGGAGGGCGGTGGTCTTCCCCGCCCCGTTGGGTCCGATGAGGCCGGTGATCGACCCTTCCTCGACGTGGAGGTCGGCTCCCGACAGCGCCGTCGTCGCGCCGTAGCGCTTCGTGACGCCTTCCATGGTGACGATCATGGGACCTCCACTTCGAGGGCGAAGGAGCCCGTGAACAGCTCCTCGGCGTCGGCGAGGCGGACCCGCACCATCACCTCGCCGGTCGGACTCGCGTAGCGGTCGGCGCGGAGCGGCTCGTCGAAGGCGACGTCGCGGAAGGTCCCGGCGCGCCAGTCGTACACCTCGAGTCGCTCGGTCCGGTTCGGCGGACCGCCGGGGAGGTAGGTCGGGGTGAAGAGCGTGGTGTCGGGGGGAACGACGTAGCGGAGGTCGAGGCGGTCGGGTTGCCAGACGAAGACGTTCCTCCGGTCCCCGACGAACTCGACGTTCCCGTCGGTGCCGAGGAGGATCCCGACGACCTCCGTCGTGGGCGTCGCCAGGTCGGCGGCGACGAGGACGACGGCCTTTCCCGGGGCCTCCACCGTCCGGCCGTCGGCTTCGACGGAGAGGGTGAGCTCGTCGGTGAAGCCGAAGAAGAACGCTTCGACGCCGAGCTCGTGAACCAGGGCGTTCGCGGCGAAGGCGAGGGGCCCGGTTCGGACCCAGTCGAGCTCGCTCGCCGGGTCGGCGTGCTGGAGGACGACGTCGACGAAGGGAAGGGACCACGGGTCGGCGGGCCGCCGCGGGGTCGTCTCCACCGTCACCGTATCCGTGCCGCCCGCGGCGAGGGCGCCGTCGGCCACGGCGATCTCGGGTCCGACGGCGAGGCCCCACAGCCAGAACGCATACGTGCCCCGGTTCTCCACCGTCACCTCGAGGACGTCCTCCCGGCGTTCCGACGTCAGCGACACCCCGGAGGGTTCCGGGCGCCAGTCCGCGAGCATCGCCGCGACCCCGAGGGTGGGGAGGTCGAAGGTGAGGGTGGTTCCTCCCTCCGGGGTCGTCCCGACCGTCGCCGACGAGTCGGCACCCCACCACGCCGAGGAGCTCCGCGCCGAGACCGTCGGAGGGAATCCGATGGTGTGGCGTCCCTCTCCGGCGGCGACGTAGGCGAGGCCCGATCGGGCGAGGCGGAGGTCCGCTGCCTCGACGACGACCGAGGCGTGGGAGACGGCCACCGCCGTGCCCTGCCGGCGGGCGAAGCCGACGAGCCCGGCGACGGCGAGGACGCCGAGGAGGGGGATGGTCGCCCACGCCCACTCGGGCCTCCCCACTCGGCGGAGCACGAGGAAGTTGACGGGTCCGACGACGAGGATGTAGAGGACGAGCGCGCCGGCCAGCCAGGGCAGGTCGACCGGGGTGCGTTCCGCCGCGCCGAGGGCACCCTCGAGGAGCATCTGGGGGACTTCCTGGATCGGGCCGCCTCCCATCGAGAGGAGGGGGAGGGGCACCGAGCGGAGGACGTGGCGCCAGTCGTCGGGGGTGTCGGGGATCGCCTCGAGGAGGATCACCTCGCCCTCGTCGCGGCGGGCGAGGCGGGCTCCGACGCCGGGGAGGGGCTCGGTGGGGAGGTCGAGGCCGAGGGCGGCGAGGACGGGCTCCGGGGCGGCGAGCCGGCCGCCGTCTTCGATCCAGGCGCCGAGGCGGTCGG
Organism: Actinomycetota bacterium; assembly: GCA_011371355.1. GTDB lineage: Bacteria > Actinomycetota > Acidimicrobiia > Spongiisociales > UBA5794 > DRQR01. Next base: position 4,525 of record DRQR01000168.1, on the reverse strand, counting down.
CGGCGACGGCGCAGCAGTCGTCGACGAGGACGAGGTAGTGGAGGGGGGCGAGGTCGCCGCCGGTCACGTCGTCCGGGGTGAGTTCGAGGGCGGTGATCTCCTGGTTGAACGGGAGGGTGGTCGCGGCGTCGATCGTCGAGGCGAGGGAGAGGTCGCCGACGACGCCGACGAGGACGGTGCCCGATACCGTGACCTCCACCCGTTCGGCGGCGAGGACGTTCCCGTCCTCCACCACCTCGATGCGGATCGACGTTCCCGTCGAGGTGGGCGGGAGGTCGAAGGCGTAGGTCTTCGCGGTGGCGGCCGGGAGCTCGATCTCCTCGACGAAGGTGTGGCCGGGACTTCGGACCCGGAGGAGTCCGGAGACGAGTCGGTCGGCGGTGAGGGTGACCTCGAGGGTGAAGGGGTGGTCGTCGGAGGCGTATCCCCGGAGTCCGACGTCGGCGTCGACCGCGACCGGGGCTTCGGCGGCCTGCGTCGGTCCGGCGAGGACGGCGACGGCGATGAAGGCGATCCAGGCGGTGCGCACCTCGCTCCCCTCGCTCGCGGTACTTTCCGCCCGGCGCCAGCGTACCGGGGGTCTCGAGTAAGACGCGTCGAGGCCCGGCGCTGGGAGCCGGGCCTCGGAGCCGGGGTCGAGGCTCGGTCAGTCCTCGACCTTGACGGTGACCTTCTTCGGGAGCGCCTCGGCCATCATCGGGATCGTGACCTCGAGGATGCCGTTGCGGGTCTTCGCCTCGATCTTCTCGAGGTCGGCGCTCTCGGGCAGGAACAGCGTCCGCTTGAACTCGCCCTCGAAGATCTCCTTGCGATGCCAACCGGCCTCGGTCACCTCGTCCTCGAAGTGGCGCTTGCCGCTGATGACGAGCTTGCCGTCCTCGACGGTCACGTCGATGTCCTCGGGCGCCACCCCGGGGACCTCGGCGCGGACGACGAGCTTCCCGTCGACGGTGAAGGCGTCGATCCGGGGCACCCAGGTCCGCTCGAGCTGTCCCTCCCCCTCGAAGAGGCGGTCGAACTCGCGGAGCATCGCGAAGGGGTCCAGTCGAACCATCGTCATGGGCAGTACCTCCTCGTCGAATACTGATCTAACTCCGGCAACCACCAAGAACCTTAGTCTATTCCGCTCATGTTTGTCAAGTCCTAGACCATCAGATCCTGGAGACGACGGGGTCGTAGAGGCGGCGTTTCACGGTCGCGAGGGTCTCGGGATCCTTGTCCGCTGCTGCGGCGGCGAGCTCCACCGCCCTCGGGACCACCTCGGCGGCGGGGAGCGCCTCCGAGACGACGCCGGTCCGGGCGGCCTCCTCGCCCCCGATCCGGTCGGCGGTGACCACGAGCACCTGGGAGACCGGCGGCGGGATCTTCGCGGTGACGAGCCGGGTCATCGCCGGGGTGAAGGGGATCCCCACGTCGACCGACGGGAGGCAGAAGAAACCACGGTCGGCCCGCATCACCCGGAGGTCGTGGGCGAGGGCGAGGAGCGCTCCTCCGGCGTAGCAGTGGCCGACGATCGCGGCGACGGTCACGAAGGGAGCGACGAGGAGTCGCCCCAAGAGCCGTTCGAAGCGTCCGAGGAACTCGGCTCGCCGCGGCGGGGTCTCGTCGGCGAAGGCCTCGAGATCGAGCCCGTTCGAGTAGAAGCGTCCCGAACCCGTCGTCACGAGCGCCCGCGGCGGATCGGAGGCCTCGACGCGGTCGAGACACGCGGCGAAGGCGTCGAGGAACTCCCCGTCGATCCGGTTCTCTCCCGCTCCGAGGTCGAGGACGTACACGGCGCCGTCTCGTGCGAGTTCCATGGCACCTCCCATCTGCCGCGGCCCGTTCGGAGACAGGGTACGCTCGGGCCATGCCGGAGATCGGAGCCGCGGCGACCCACACCCACGTCGTCACCGAGGCCGACACGGCCCTGGCCCTCGGGAGCGGGGACGTCCCCGTCCTCGGAACGCCGAAGGTCGTCGCCCTCGTGGAACGGGCCTCGATCCTCGCCGTCGGCGACCTCCCCGACGGGGAGACCACCCTCGGGACGAGCATCGACGTCCGTCACGTGGCCCCGGCACCGGTCGGGGCCGAGGTCGTCGCCACCGCCGAACTCGTCGGGATCGAGGGGCGGTCCCTGCGGTTTCGGGTCACGCTGGCCTGGGGAGAACGACTCCTCGCCTCGGGGACCCACACCCGCGTCCTCGTCGATCGGGACCGCTTCCTCGCCCGAGTGCGCTGAAGGGGCTCAGCCGAGCCAGCGGATCCGGCACCAGGTGCGGCGGTGGCAGGCCGGGCACGGGATCCAGCGGTTGTGACGACGACCGGGGATCCACAGGGAGATCGCGAGGACTCGGACCACCGCCTCGACGAGGGGGATCCGGGACCGCACGCCACAGGAGCCGCACTCGACGACCGCGGTGCCCGGCTCGTGGGGTCCCGCCGAGAAGAGCGCCTCCTTGCCCTCTCGGGGTCGACGGTCGACGAGGGGGTCCTCGTCGAGGGGATCCTCGGGACGCACCGGTGGGGTCTCGAAGAGCGCCCGCTTGCCGAGGGGATCCCGGGGGAGGGTCACAGCCGGCCCTCGATGGTCTCGGCGAGCCGGCGGTAGGCCTCGGCGGGTTTCGAGCGCGGCGCGTGGTCGAGGATCGAGCGCCCCCGGCCGGGCGCCTCGGCGACGCGAATCGACCGGGGGATCGGCGGGGGGAGTACCTCGAGCCCGTGGCGTTCGGTGATCCCCTCGAGGACCTCCCGGCCCAGCCGCGTCCGGGAGTCGTACATCGTCGCCACCGCCCCGAGGATCTCGAGGCCCTCGTTCGTGTAGCTCCGAACGTCCTCGATCGTCTCGAGGAGCTGCCCGACGCCGCGGTCGGAGAGCGTCTCGGCCTGGAAGGGGACGAGGACGTGGCTCGCGGCGGTGAGGCCGTCGATCGTGAGGATCCCGAGGGACGGGCCGCAGTCGACGAAGGTGAAGTCGTAGTCGCCGGCGATCGGCCGCAGGGCCCGGGCGAGGACGAACTCGCGGCCGGTCTTCGTCAGGAGATGGACCTCCGCGCCGGCGAGGTCGATGGTCGCCGGCAGGAGGTCGAAGGCGTCGAGCTCGACGAGCACCTCGTCGGCCTTGGCCCGACCCACCATGACGTCGTGGAGGGAGAGGTCGAGGGCGTCGGCGTCGACGCCCACCGCGTAGGTGAGGCACGCCTGGGGATCGAGGTCGACGAGCAGCACCCGGTGACCCCGGTCGGCGAGGGCGGCGCCGAGCGCGTGAACGGTCGTGGTCTTCGCCACTCCGCCCTTCTGGTTGGCGACGGCGACGATCGCGCCCACGAACACCCCCTCGTCCCCGCGATTGTAGGGCGGCCGCCCTCCCACAGCCCGGTCGGGCCGGTACGCTGGCGAGGTGACGACGACGGGAAGGAAGGGCACTCCCCGGGTCGCTCCGGGGAAACTCCGGGCCTGGAGAGCGATGCTCACCGCCCATGCGGAGCTCATCGACCGGCTCGGCAAGGAGATGGAGACCGCCACGGGGCTCCCGCTCAACTGGTACGAGGTGCTCCTCCATCTCACCGAGGCTCCCGAGGGACGCCTCCGCATGCACGAGCTCGCCGACACCCTGCTCCTGTCCCGCTCTGCCGCCTCGCGGTTCGTCGATCGGATGGAACGGGCCGGTCTCGTCGCCCGGGTCCGATGCGAGGCCGACCGCCGAGGCACCTACATCGTCCTCACCGAGGCGGGCCGGCGCGCCTTCGCCGAGGCGGCTCCCATCCACCTCGACGGCATCCGTCGGCACTTCGCCGATCTCCTCGACGACGCCGAGGCCGCACGGCTCGAGGAGACGATGCTGCGGCTCGTCGACGCGGTCCGGTCGTCACCGTAGGCGGCGGTCGAGTTCGCCGACCGCCTCGTCGACGGTGTCGACGCAGGTCACCAGCGCCCCGTCGGTGTCGAGCTCGTCGGCGAGGAAGGCCACGATCTCGCGCCACGTCTTCCCCACGGTGATCACCGGCTTGGGGCGTTCACCGCTGAATCGGGCGACGAAGGCCAGGTTCCAGGCGACGAGGAGCTCGGTCGCGGTTCCGAGACTGCCCGGGAGCGCGACCGACCCCGCCGAGAGGTCCACGAGCTCGTGGATGCGCTCGAGGAGGGACGCGGTCCGGCGCTCGACGGTCACGTGGACGTTCGGTCCCTCGCGGTCGGGGAACACCGTGGGCGCGGTGACGCCGATCACCGTGCCGCCCGCCTCCGCGGCGCCCCGGGACACCGCCTCCATGAGCCCCCCGTAGCCGCCGGTTGCCACCTCGTAGCCGGCTTCGGCGAGGAGCCGACCCAGGCGTCGTCCCGCTTCGTAGAGGACCGACTCGGGGTCGGCCTTCGACGCTCCGAACACCGCGACGACCGTGGCCATGGTCCGCAAGGCTAGGTCACCTCGGCCAGAGCCCTCGCACGCCGTCGGCGACGAGCTGCACGGCGAGGGCGGCGAGGAGGAGTCCGAGGATCCTCGTGACGACGTTGACCCCGGTGTTGCCGAGGCGATCGGTGACCCGGT